>NZ_FOMJ01000002.1 GCF_900112605.1 Thiohalospira halophila DSM 15071 | reverse complement strand
TGTAATGACCCCCTGGTTTCTGCACACCTCACGCGCTTAATGCGGGGTGTGCCCGTGGGGCCGCATAGCCCAGGGCCTGATGCGGCCTTTGCTCGTTGTAGTACTTCATCCACTGGCGGATGACCGTCCGGGCCTGGCCCAGCGACTCAAATCGGTGCTGCCAGATGCACTCTTCCTTCAGGGACCGGAAGAAGCGCTCCATCAGGCCGTTCTGCTCCGGCGTGTACGGCGTCGTGAACTCCTGGGTCAGACCGTAAGCCCTCACCGTCGCCGTGTACTGCCGGGAGCTGAATACCAGCCCGTTGTCGGACCGGAGCGCCAATGGCCGGGCTACTCGCTGGAGAACACCGTGACGCTCGATGAGCGCCTCCTCCAGGGCCGCCTCGGCCGTGGGACTGTTGCCCCGACTCGAGAGCCGCCAGCCGAGCACCTCACGGGTGCAGCAGTCGATGACGACAGCCAGCGCTGCTCGGCGGTCCTTGCCGCACCACACCTGCGTGAGGTCAGTGGCCCATCGTTCATCCGGCCGGCTGGCCACCGAGGGCAGACTCCGAGCCCGCGGCCGATGGCCCTGGGGCCGCTTCCGGACCTGCCAGCCCTTGCGCTGCAGAACCCGCTGGACCGGCTTCCGGTTCTCGCCCAGTATCGCCGCCAGGCGGCGATACCCGTAGGTCGGGAACTGCTCCAGCTTGGCCTTGATACGTGCCACCAGAAGCTCGTTGAGCGGTCGGGACCGCCGCTTCGGCCGGTAGTACACCGAGCGTCTGGGAACGCCCAACCAGCGACACAGCTTCGCCAACGGCACCGGCCGGCCCTCAGCCGCCATCTCCGCCTGCACCGACCTTACGAGCTCTCCTCGTCGTCGAGCAGGCGCTTGTATTTTTTTAACGCGTAGATCTGCAGATGGGCCTCGCCCAGCGCCTCCCGTGTCTCGCGGAGCTCCGACTCGTACTGCTCGCGGATATCCTTGGGCCGGGACCGGAAGCCGTTCTCCATGCTCTTCTGGGCCTCGTCCATCCAGGCCTCGACCTCGGAGACGGTCAGATCATGCTGCCGCGCTACCTCCGCGACCGTGGTCTTACCCTTGAAGATCTCCATCACCACGGCCGTCTTGCGCTTGGCGGTCCAGCGCTTCACCGGTGCTTCTTCGCTCATCGTACCCTCCTGTTACCCGCACTATACCCTGTGCAGTTCGGAAGGGGGTCAGTTCAAGGAGCCCAACCCGTCTCATTCTCAATAGGCTCCACCTCCACTTCGGCCACATGTGGGCATTTATAGATGCATGCCAACTTCCTGTACGGTGTCACGTCACGCCTGCAGTCAAATGAAGCACCCACCACCCCCGCTTCCGGATCCAGATGACGGACGGCACACTGTGTTATCTGGGAAGTTCAGGCCCACGCTAGCAACGCCGACCATTGCCGGCAATCGGAATGGAAAGGCCGTCCCTGGCCCAATTAGGAGGGGCAGTCGAGCGGAGTCAGTCGGCCAGCGCCAGGCGGCGCAGGCCCATGTCGCGGAGGTCGTTGTTCACCATCATGGAGCGTAGTTCGTCGATGTATTCCTGGCCGCGCTCGGAGTAGCGCTCCAGGCCGGCGGCCAGGGCGTGGGCGGTGACGCCGTTGCCGCTGGCCCGGCGCTGGGCGCGGAGCTCCCGGAGGTCGGCGTAGGCGTGGCCGGCGTTGATGTTGTGGATGTAGCCGCGCACGGAGTGCTGGATGTCCCGGTAGAGGCGGACGCTGTGGGTGGTGCCAGCGCCGGCGCGGGTGGGCCGGATCCCCTCCTCGGGGTTGTAGGTCCACACGCCGAAGAGGTTGTTGGCCTGCTGGGTGAAGCGGGAGGTGCCCCAGCCGGATTCGTTGGCGGCCTGCACCAGGATGAGGGCCGGCGGCAGGGTGTCGGCGCGGTGGAGCAGGCGGCGCTTGAGTTGGGAGGGTGGCAGCGCCGGATCCACCTTGTACTCCCGGGCCAGTTCCGCCAGGCGGGCGGCCTCGGCGCTCTCCGGCGCCGGGCGGCCGTTGTTCAGGGCGGAGCGGATGAAGTCGCGCTGGGCCTCGATGCGGCGGTTCTCCGCGATGGCCAGGGGCAGGATGATGCGGAAGAAGAGCGCCTTGCGCTCCGGCGCGCGCAGGTCGCCCATGTCCGAGGGCATGGTGCGCACGGAGAGTGCGGGGACCGGCCCCTCCGGCGGCCAGGTGTGGCCCGCCTCGTCGAAGCGCTTGGCCAGGGCGGTCGCCGGCATGGTCGGGAGGGTGCGCAGCTCGACGGCCCCCTCCCAGGGCGCCGGCTGCCGGGTGGTGCTCAGCAGCCAGGCGGCGATGATCAGCGCCAGCAGGAAGGCCGTCCCCAGGCCCAGCCAGGTGCTGCGGTGATCGGGGGTCTCGTGGGATGCGCTCATGCGTCAGTACTCCTCGCGTTCAGTAGAAGGCCGGGCCATTACCCGACCCAGTGGCGGGCGTTGCGGAAGATCCGCAGCCACGGCCCGGTCTCGTCCCACTCGTCGGGGTGCCACGAGAACTGGGCGGTGCGCCAGACCCGCTCGGGGTGCGGCATCATGGCAGTGAAGCGGCCATCGGTGGTAGTCAGGCCGGTGAGCCCGCCCGGGGAGCCGTTGGGGTTGGCCGGGTAGGCCTCGGTGGGGTTGCCGCGGTTGTCCACGTAGCGCAGGGCCGCGCGGCCATCGCCCAACAGGCCGTCGACGCCGGCCGGGTCCAGCTCCGCCCGGCCCTCGCCGTGGGCGACCGCCACCGGGATCCGGGAGCCGGCCATGCCGGCCAGGAAGAGCGAGGGGGATTCCAGCACCTCCACCGTGGACAGCCGCGCCTCGAACTGGCCGGAGGTGTTCTGGCCGAAGCGCGGCCAGCCCTCGGCGCCGGGGATGAGATCGGCCAGGGAGGCGAGCATCTGGCAGCCATTGCACACGCCCAGGCCGAAGGTATCCCCGCGCTGGAAAAAGGCCTCGAAGACCTTCCGCCCCCGCTCGTGGTAGCGGATGGACTTGGCCCAGCCCTGCCCGGCGCCCAGGACGTCGCCGTGGGAGAAGCCGCCGCAGGCGGCCAGGCCGTCGAAGCCGGCCAGGTCCCGGCCGCTCTCCAGCAGGTCGGACATGTGGACGTCCACCGGCTCGAAGCCGGCGGCGTCGAAGGCGGCGGCCATCTCCAGCTGCCCGTTCACCCCCTGGTCGCGCAGGATGGCGACCTTCGGCCGGGCGCCGCGGCCGATGAGCGGCGCGGCGGGGTCGGCCTCGGGGTCGAAGGTGAGCCGCGGCGAGAGGCCCGGATCGGCGTCGTCGGCCACCGCGGCCAGCTCCTGGTCGGCGCAGTCGGGGTTGTCGCGCAGGGACTGGATGGCGTGGCTCACCTGGCTCCAGTGGGTCTGCAGGTCGGCGCGCTCGGCATCGATGACCGCCCGGCCGCCGTGGCGCAGGACCAGGCGCTGGTGCCCGGCCACCGGCTGGCCGATGACGTGGCTCATGCGCCCCAGCCCCGCCTCGCGCAGGGTGGAGAGGACCTCGTCGGTATCGGTGTGGCGCACCTGGAGGACGGCGCCCAGCTCCTCGGCGAAGAGGACGGCCAGCGGGTCGTCGCCCAGGCTGTCCAGGCTCGCCTCCACGCCGCAGCGGCCGGCGAAGGCCATCTCCGCCAGGGTGGTGGCCAGGCCGCCGTCGGAGCGGTCGTGGTAGGCGACGATGCGCCCCTCGTGGAGCAGGCCCTGGATGGCGTCGAAGAAGCGGCGCAGGGCCTCGGGGTCGTCCAGATCCGGCGGGTGGTGGCCCACCTGGTCGTGGACCTGCGCCAGCGCGGAGGCGCCCAGGCGATTGGCGCCCTTGCCCAGGTCCACCAGGATGAGGTCGCCGCCGATGTCCGGCCGCAGTTGCGGGGTGGCGGTGCGGCGCACGTCGGCCACCGGCGAGAAGGCGGAGACGATGAGGGTCAGCGGCGAGGTCACGCGCTGCTCCTCGCCCCCCTCCTGCCAGACGGTGCGCATGGAGAGGCTGTCCTTGCCCACGGGGATGGAGACGCCCAGCGCCGGGCAGAGCTCGGCACCCACCGCACGCACGGCGTCGAAGAGGCCGGCATCCTCCCCCGGCGTGCCCACGGCGGCCATCCAGTTGGCGGAGAGCGCCACCCCGGCCAGCCGCTCCACGTGGGCGGAGGCGAGGTTGGTGAGCGCCTCCCCCACCGCCATGCGCGCGGAGGCGGCGGCGTGGAGGACCGCCACCGGTGAGCGCTCACCCACCGCCATGGCCTCGCCGGTGTAACCGCTGTAGTCGGCGAGGGTGACGGCGGCGTCGGCCACCGGGACCTGCCAGGGGCCGACCATCTGGTCCCGGGCCACCTGGCCGGTGATGGTGCGGTCGCCGATGGTAATGAGGAAGGACTTGGAGCCCACCGCCGGCAGGCGCAGCACCCGCTCCAGGGCGGCCGCGGGTTCAATTTCCGCCGTCTTCAGCGCCGGCTTGGCGAAGGGGTGGTGGTGGACCTCCCGGCGCATGCGCGGCGGCTTGCCCAGAAGGAGGTCCAGCGGCATGTCCACCGCCGGCTCCTCGAAGTGGCCGTCGCCCACGTAGAGCTGGCGCTCGTCGGTGGCCTCCCCCACCACCGCCCAGGGGCAGCGCTCGCGCTCGCACAGGGCGGCGAAGTCGTCCAGCCGCTCCGGCGCCACGGCCAGGACGTAGCGCTCCTGGGACTCGTTGCACCAGATGGCCAGGGGCGTCATGCCGGCGTCGTCGCTGGGGATGGCGCGCAGCTCGAAGCGGCCGCCGCGCTCGGCGTCGTCCACCAGCTCCGGCAGGGCGTTGGAGAGGCCGCCGGCGCCCACGTCGTGGATGGAGAGGATGGGGCTGGCCTCACCCTGGGCCCAGCAGCGGTCGATGACCTCCTGGGCGCGGCGCTGCATCTCCGGGTTGCCGCGCTGGACGGAGGCGAAGTCCAGCTCCGCGTCCGCCTCGCCGCCGGTGCGGCTCGAGGCGGCGCCGCCCCCCAGGCCGATGGGCATGCCGGGGCCGCCCAGGACCACCAGCGGCGCCCCGGCGGGGATGTCGCCCTTCTCCACCAGCTCCCGGCGGATGTGGCCCATGCCGCCGGCGAGCATCACCGGCTTGTGGTAACCGCGCACGCCGACGCCCTCGGGGCCGGGGGCATCCTGCTCGTAGGTACGGAAGTAGCCGGCCAGGTTGGGCCGGCCGAACTCGTTGTTGAAGGCCGCGGCGCCGATGGGGCCGCGGATCATGATGTCCAGGGGCGAGGCGATGCGCTCCGGGCGGCCGTGGTCGCGCTCCCAGGGCTCCTCCTTGCCGGGGATGCGCAGGTCGGAGACGGTGAAGCCGGAGAGCCCCGCCTTGGTCCGGGAGCCGCGGCCGGTGGCCGCCTCGTCCCGGATCTCGCCGCCGGCGCCGGTGGCCGCGCCGGGATGGGGGGCGATGGCGGTGGGGTGGTTGTGGGTCTCCACCTTCATCAGCAGGTCCGCCGGCTCGTCCCGCCAGCGGTAGGCGCCGTCCGGGTCGGCCATCAGCCGCCGGGCCGGATGGCCGGCCATGACGGCGGAGTTGTCCTTGTAGGCGGAGAGGATGCCGTCCGGGCTGGCCTTGTAGCTCTCCCGGATCATGGAGAAGAGCGTCGTCTGCTGGTCCTCGCCGTCGATGACCCAGTCGGCGTTGAAGACCTTGTGCCGGCAGTGCTCGGAGTTCGCCTGGGCGAACATCATCAGCTCCGCATCCGTGGGGTTGCGCCCCAGATCGCGGAAGTTCTCCACGAGATAGTCCATCTCGTCATCGGCC
Organism: Thiohalospira halophila DSM 15071; assembly: GCF_900112605.1. Lineage (NCBI taxonomy): Bacteria > Pseudomonadati > Pseudomonadota > Gammaproteobacteria > Thiohalospirales > Thiohalospiraceae > Thiohalospira > Thiohalospira halophila. Next base: position 287,325 of record NZ_FOMJ01000002.1, on the reverse strand, counting down.
AGGGCGAGCCCCAGCTCGGCGTCCGCCGCGGCCAGCGCCGCGCGCCCGCCGCCCAGCAGGTCCACCCGGGAGAGCGGCCGGGGATGGGCGTCCTGGAAGAGGCCGGCGCCGGCGGTCTCCGGGTCCCACGGCTCGATGACCTCCATCATGCGGTCGTGGAGCAGGCCGGCGACGGCGGCGACCATGTGGTCGTCCAGCTCGCCGCCGGCGCGCTCCAGCCAGAAGAGCCGGCCGCGCTCCAGCCGCCGCAGGTTGTGCAGGTTGCAGAGCCGGGCGATCTCGGTGGCCCGCGTGGACCAGGGGGAGATGGTCCCCGGCCGCGGGGTCACCAGCAGGGCGGTGCCCTTCTCGTGGGCCGTGCTGCCGCCGGGCTCGTCCGCCACCAGGGCATCCAGCCGCTGGATGGCCGCCTCGTCGGGGCGGACCTCGAAGTCGGCAAAGTAGACGTGGCGCGCGCCCAGGCCCCGCAGGTCGGGGATCACCGCCTGCAGGGCGGCGAAGAGGCGGCGGTGCTCGTGGTCGGGGAGGGCCGGGTTTCCGAGTCGTGTCAGCATCGCTTGTCCGGGTTCGCGGGCGCCGACGGGCGCGGGGTGCACAGGGTACTCCAGCCGGGGCGGTCCATGCAGCCTCGCCGGCCATCCACCGTGGTAGGATCCGATCATGTCCGAATCACTGCCCCCCGCCACCCTGCTCACCCGCTCCATGGCCGTCCTCTACGACAGCATGGTGGGCCTCGCCATCCTCTTCATCGGCACGGCCGTGGTCCTGCCGCTGAACCAGGGTCAGGCCTTCTCGGCCAACAACCCCTTCTACGCCACCTGGATCTTCGGCCTGCTATTCGCCTACTTCGGCTTCTTCTGGACGCGGGCCGGCCAGACCCTGGGGATGCGCGCCTGGCGGCTGCGGGTGGAGGCGGCGGCCGGCGGCGGCATGAGCTGGCTGCAGGTGGTCCTGCGCGTCTTCTCCGCCCTGCCGGCCTGGGCCGTGCTGGGTGCCGGGGTCATCAAGATGCTGGCACCGGAGGACCTCTTCCTCCCGGCGATCCCCGGCGATCTCCTGGCCTTGGCCGGACTCGCCTGGGTCGTCCTCGATCAGTGGCCCGGCGGCTGGCGGGACCGCTTCTCGGAGACGCGGGTGGTCCGCCTGCCCAAGGGGAGCCCTCGCTCGCCGGTCTGACCGGCGCCTGTCCGACGCCCGGAACCTACTTCCGGATCCGCCAGGCCATGACCCCGGCAGCGACAAAGACCACCAGCGTGGGGAAACCGGCGCCCAGCAGCGGCGACAGGCCGTAGACCACGGCCAGGTTGCCGAAGCTGTTGTTGAACAGGAAGAAGACGATCCCCGCCAGCGTTCCCACGAAGACCCGGGTCCCCACGCTCACCGTGCGCAGGGAGCCCATGACGAAGGGCAGCGCCAGCAGCAGCATGCCGGCGGTGGTCAGGGGGCTGATGAGCTTGCGCCACAGCGCCAGCCGGGCGGCGTCGCTGTTGAGGTCGTTGGCCTCCAGGTAGTCGACGTAGTCCCAGAGGTCGACCATCCCCAGCAGGCGCGGCTCGGTGGTCACCAGGTCCATCATGGCGGGATCCGGCCCCCCCTCCCACGCCAGGGCTGGCCGCTCCTTTACCTCCAGGCGCCCCTCGCCGAAGCGGGTCAGGGCGACGTCGCGGAAGCTCCAGCTCTCGCCGTCGTGGCGCACGGCCGCCGCCCGCGCCATGGCGGTGAGTTCGCCCCCGCCGGCGTAGCGGAAGGCGGTAACCTCGCGCAGGTGGCCGCGATCCACCACCCGGTCGGCGTGGACCACCCAGGCGCCGGCGCGCAGCCAGACGGCGCCGGCGGGCAGGCGCAGGGCGCTGCCCCCTCCCCCCGATTCCAGCCGCTGGGCCTCGGCGCTGGCGTGGGGGGCGATGCCCTCACCCACCGCGACCACGCCCACCACCAGCACCAGGCCGCCGGCGAAGACCGCGCCGGTAATCCGGCCCATGGACATCCCCGCCGCCCGCATCACCGTCAGCTCGCTGGAGCCGGCCAGCCGGCCCAGCCCCATGAGCCCGCCCAGGAGGGCGGCAACGGGGAAGAGTTCGCCGGTCCAGCGCGGGACCGTGAGCAGGGTGTACCAGAGGGCGCGCAGGGCCCCCGCGTCCCCCACCTCCTCCACGAAGGTGATGAAGATGTAGAGCGCCAGCAGCACCGCCAGGGCGGTGAGGGTGGAGCCGATGACGGTGGCGGCGATGTAGCGGTCCAGGCGCCTCATGCCGGCGTTCGCCTCGGCCGTTTGCGGGGCTGGCGCAACCGCTGGCCGCCGGCCAGCATCGCCCCGGCCAGGATGAGTACCAGGGCGTGGACCCACCAGAGGCCCACCGGCTCCGGCACCTTGCCCGACTCCACCCAGCCCCGGGCGAGCCCCATGAGGTTGCCGTAGAGCATGAACAGCAGCAGCGCCGTGAAGAGCCGGGAGTAGCGCCCCTGCCGCGGCGAGGTGCGCGCCAGCGGGACCGCCAGCAGCGCCAGCGGCAGGGTGGAGAGGGGGATGGCCAGGCGCCAGTGGAATTCGGCGCGGAATTCCGGGTCGTCGCTGGCCAGCAGGGCCGCGGTGGGCAGCGTCGCCAGGTCATCCACCACCACCGGGTCCGGCGCCGGCAGGTGGACGCGCTGGCGCTCGAAGGCAGTGATCCGGAAATCGCCCCGGCCCGGCTCCCCCTCGTACCGGGCACCGTCCTCCAGCTCCAGGAAACGCCGGCCGCTCAGGGGATCGCGGAACTGGCGCCCGGTCGCGGCGACGATCACCGACTCCCCGGCCTCCAGCGCCGGTGTCCGGATGAAGACGCCGGTGAGTTCCCCGGTGTCACGCTCCACGCCCTCGGCATAGAGCACACCGGGGCCGTCCCGGGTGGAGAATTCATTGAAGGCCCCGGGGGTGAGGCCGGCCACGCCGGTGGTCCGCGAGGCGGCCTCCCAGGTCTGCTGGAAGGAGCGCTCCGCCCAGGGGGACCCCCAGAGGCCCCAGGCCAGACTGATGAGGGTCACCACCAGGGCGAAGGCGCCCACGGTGCGCGCCACCTGCAGCTCGCCGTAGCCGCAGGCGGCCATGGCGGCCATCTCGCTGTCGCGGTAGAGGCGGCCGATGCCGAGCAGGATGGCCAGGTAGAGGGCGAAGGGCAGCAGAATGGTGAGATTGCCCAGCAGGGTATATCCCACCAGATCCAGCACCACCGGCCCCTTGAGGTCACCACTGACCACCCGATCCAGGATGCGAACCACCTGCTGGCCGGCGAAGATGAGGGTCAGCACCAGCGCCGCCCCCACCCAGTTGGCGCCGATCTCCCGGGCAAGGTAGCGGTCGAGGATCACGGCTCGCCCCGCCTATCCGAATCCTTCGCGTAACCATCCCTCGACCGACGGCGCACGGGGCACGCCGGCCCGACAAGACTTAGTATTTCCAGCCGTCTGAGGTACACTGGGGGAATCCGAACCGTTTTCTGCCCGCTGAGGCAGTGTACGCCAACGCCGCTGACCGAAGGAAGCGGGCATCGCAGGAGAGGGGGACCCCCATGGAATTCACCGTCAAGAGCGGCAACCCGGAAAAGCAGCGCTCGGCCTGTGTGGTGGTCGGCGTCTTCGAGCCACGCCGCCTCTCCGCCGCCGCCCAGCGCCTGGACGACGCCTCCGGCGGCTACATCTCCTCCCTCATCCGGCGGGGGGACATGGAGGGCCGGCTGGGCCAGACCCTGCTCCTGCACAACGTCAGCGGCACCCTCTGCGATCGCATCCTGCTGGTGGGCTGTGGCCGGGAGCGCGAACTGGCCGACAGCCAGTACCGCAAGCTCACCACCACGGCGGTGAAGACCCTGGACGAGACCGGCTCCATGGAGGCGGTGAGCTACCTCACCGAGCTGCCGGTGAAGGGCCGCGACCTAGCCTGGCGGGTGAACCAGGCGGTGCGCACCGCCCACCACGCCCTCTACCGCTTCGACGACTACAAGAGCCGCAGCGAGACCACGCGTCGGCCCCTGCGCAAGATCACCCTGGCGGTGCCCAACCGGCGCGACCTCGCCGTGGGCGAGCGGGCCGTGGCCACCGGCCGCGCCATCGCCGAGGGCGTCCACCTGGCACGGGACCTCGGCAACACCCCCGGCAATGTCTGCACCCCGGCCTGGCTGGCCGAGCAGGCCCGGGAGCTGGGCAACCGCTACACCAGCCTCAACGTCAGCACCCTGGACCGCCCCGCCATGGAGCGCGAGGGCATGGGCGCCCTCCTCGCCGTGGCCCGGGGCAGCGCCCAGGAGCCCCAGCTCATCACCGTGGAGTACAACGGCGGCGGCGACGGCCGGCCGGTGGTGCTGGTGGGCAAGGGGGTCACCTTCGACTCCGGCGGGATCTCCATCAAGCCCGGCCAGGGCATGGACGAGATGAAGTACGACATGATGGGCGCCGCCGGGGTGCTGGGCACCCTGGCGGCGGTGGCGGAGCTGGAGCTGCCGCTCAACGTCGTCGGCATTGTCCCCGCCGTGGAGAACATGCCCGACGGCAACGCGGTGAAGCCCGGCGATGTGGTGACCACCCTCTCCGGCCAGACGGTGGAGATCCTCAACACCGACGCCGAGGGCCGCCTCATCCTGGCCGACGCCCTGACCTGGGCGGAGCGCTACGACCCGGAGGCGGTGGTGGACCTGGCCACCCTCACCGGCGCCTGCCTGGTGGCCCTGGGGCGCGAGGCCTCGGCGGTCCTGGGCAACCACCCGCCGCTGGTCAACGACCTCCTGGACGCCGGCCGCGAGAGCGGCGACCGCGCCTGGGAACTGCCGCTGTGGGAGGAGTACCAGGAGGCGCTCAAGAGCAACTTCGCGGACATGGCCAACGTGGGCGGGCGCGAGGCCGGCACCATCACCGCCGGCTGCTTCCTCTCCCGGTACACCCGCAAGATGCGCTGGGCCCACCTGGATATCGCCGGCTCCGCCTGGGTGACCGGCAGCGAGAAGGGTGCCACCGGGCGGCCGGTGCCGCTGCTCACCCACTACCTGGTGGAGCGTAGCGGCGGCTGAGGACATGACGCGGGTGGACTTCTACATCCTGGCCGACGCCGATCCCGGCCAGCGTGACCACTACACGTGCCGCCTGGTGGAGAAGGCGTGGCGGCGCGGCCTGCGGATCTTCATCCACTGCGCCGACGAGGCCGATGCCGCCCAGCTGGACGAGCGGCTCTGGACCTTCCGCGACCGCGCCTTCCTCCCCCACGAACGCAGCCCCGGCAGTGACGACACGGCCGTGGTCCTCGGCAGCGGCGACCAGCCGCCGGCGACCTTCGACCTGCTGGTGAACCGGGCCCCGGAGCCGCCGCTCTTCTTCAGCCAGTTCGAGCGCGTGGCCGAGGTCGTCAACCAGGATCCGGCGGTCCGTGACCCCGGTCGGCGACGCTTCGCCTTCTACCGGGATCGCGGCTACTCCCTCCACCACCACCGCATCGAGGAGGCAGCGGCGTGAGCGAAGAGCGCGACCCGCAAGTCGAACCGGAAGCCAGCGACAACCCGGTGGAGGCGGCCGAGCGGGCGGCCGAACAGGAAGCCGGAGAGGGGGCCGGGGGCGGCGAGACCTACGCCAATACGGCCGCCCTGGAGCAGGACCTGGCCGACCTCATCGGTGGCGGCCAGGAAGAACCCGATCCGGCCCCCGAGCCGGAGGCGGAGCCCGCCACTGACCCCGACGCGGTGGAGCTCGCCGGCGAGGCGGAGCCGACCGAGGGCCCCACGCCCGCCGAGGGAGGCGCCCTGGGTGACGGCCCGGCCCCCGAGGATAACGCCATCCCGCTGGACGCCGAGGAGACCGACGGCGCCAATCCGGCCGCCGCCCCCTCCCGGGACGCCGACGGCGTCCCGGTGGTGGACGACGTGGTGAACCCCGCCGTGGCCCCGGCCACCGGCCTCTCCGACGACGAACTCCAGCGCCTGGCCGACCACCTGGCCGCCGACGTGGAGTCCCGCCTGGACGGCATCGTCGTCGAGGCGGTGGACCACGAGATGGAGCGCGTCTCCACGGCGCTGAAGAACGCCATCCACCGCCGGCTCAAGGCGCGCCTGCCCGACATCATCGCCGAATTCATCAGCGAGAGCCGCTCCGGCAAATAGCCGGGGCCTTCCCTTCACATCCGACTGGCGGAGACATGGAGAAGACCTACGACCCCCGTTCCATCGAGCAGACCCTCTACCAGTGGTGGGAGGAGCGCGGCGACTTCCAGCCCCACGGCGACGGCGACCCCTTCTGCATCATGATCCCGCCGCCCAATGTCACGGGCAGCCTGCACATGGGCCACGCCTTCCAGGACACCCTCATGGATGCCCTGGTCCGCCAGCACCGCATGGCCGGTGACCGGACGCTGTGGCAGCCGGGCACCGACCACGCCGGCATCGCCACCCAGATGGTGGTGGAGCGCCGCCTGGAGGGCGAGGGAACCCACCGCCACGAACTGGGACGGGAGACCTTCGTGGAGAAGGTCTGGGAATGGAAGGCAGAATCCGGCGGCCACATCACCCGCCAGCTCCGCCGCCTGGGCGCCTCCCCGGACTGGTCCCGGGAGCGCTTCACCATGGACAAGGGGCTCTCCGAGGCGGTCACCGCCGTCTTCGTCCGCCTCTACAACGAGGGGCTCATCTATCGCGGCAAGCGCCTGGTCAACTGGGACCCGGTGCTGCAGACCGCCGTCTCCGACCTGGAGGTGGTCTCCGAGGAGGAGGCCGGCCACATCTGGCACATGCGCTACCCCCTGGCGGACAGCGACGAACACCTCACCGTCGCCACCACCCGGCCGGAGACCCTGCTGGGCGACACCGCCGTGGCCGTCCACCCGGACGACGAGCGCTACGCCCACCTGGTGGGCCGCTTCGTGGAGCTGCCCCTGGTGGGGCGCCGGATCCCGGTGGTCGCCGACGAGTACGTGGACCCGGAGTTCGGCAGCGGCTGCGTGAAGATCACCCCCGCCCACGACTTCAATGACGCCGCCGTGGGCGCCCGCCACGGCCTGCCCCGGCTCAACGCCTTCACCCCGGCCGCGACCATCCGCGACGCCTTCGAGCGGGTGGAGGCCGAGCAGGCCGGCGAGGTGGATGCCGCCGCCATCGAGACTGGCCCCGTGCCCGAGCGCTACCGCGGCCTGGACCGCTACGCCGCCCGCGAGGCCCTGGTGGCCGACCTGGAGGCCGCCGGCCTGCTGGCGGAGACCGAGGACCACACCCTCACCGTGCCGCGCGGCGACCGCTCCGGCGCCGTCATCGAACCCTTCCTCACCGATCAGTGGTTCGTCGACCTCACCCGGCAGACCACCGCCGACGGCCAGCCCGGCGGCCACGCCCGGATCACCGAGCCGGCCATCAACGCCGTGCGCAACGGCGACATCCAGTTCGTCCCCGGCAACTGGGACCGCACCTACTACAACTGGCTGGAGAACATCCAGGACTGGTGCATCTCCCGCCAGCTCTGGTGGGGCCACCGCATCCCCGCCTGGTACGACGCCGCCGGCAACCTCTACGTCGGCCACGACGAGGCGGCGGTGCGGGCCGAGAACGGCCTGGGCGAGGACGTGGTCCTGTCGCGGGACGAGGATGTGCTGGATACCTGGTTCTCGTCGGCGCTGTGGCCCTTCTCCACCCTGGGCTGGCCGGAGGAGACCCCGGAGCTGGCCACCTTCTACCCCACCTCGGTGCTGGTCACCGGCTTCGACATCATCTTCTTCTGGGTCGCCCGGATGATCATGATGGGGGTCTACTTCATGGGCGACGTCCCCTTCCGGGAGATCTACATCCACGGCCTGGTGCGCGACGCCCACGGCCAGAAGATGTCCAAGTCCAAGGGCAACGTCCTCGACCCCATCGACCTCATCGACGGCATCGACCTGGACGCCCTGGTGGAAAAGCGCACCTACGGCCTCATGCAGCCGGAGAAGGCCGCCGCCATCGAGCGCGCCACCCGGGAGGAGTTCCCCGACGGGATCCCCGCCTTCGGCACCGATGCCCTGCGCTTCACCTTCGCCGCGCTGGCCTCCCGCGGACGGGACATCAACTTCGACCTGGGTCGCGTCCAGGGCTACCGCAACTTCTGCAACAAGCTCTGGAACGCCGCCCGCTTCGTCCTCATGAATACCGAGGACCGGGACTGCGGCGCGGCCGGCGGCGAGGTGGAACTCTCGCCGGCGGACCGCTGGATCATCAGCCGCCTCCAGGCCACCGAGACCGCCGTGGACGAGGCCCTGGCCGCCTACCGCTTCGATCACATGGCCGAGGCGGTCTACGACTTCATCTGGCACGAGTACTGCGACTGGTACCTGGAGCTGGCCAAGGTGGTCCTCAACGACCCCGAGGCCAGCGAGGCGGCCCGGCGCGGCACCCGCCGCACCCTGGTGCGGGTGCTGGAGACCACGCTGCGCCTGGCCCACCCGCTGATGCCCTTCATCACCGAGTCCATCTGGCAGTCCGTGGCCCCGGTGGCCGGCATTCAGGGGGAGACCATCCAGTACCGGCCCTGGCCGGAGCCCGATGCCGACCGGCGCGATGCCGATGCCGAGGCCGACCTGGAATGGCTGCAGCGGGTCATCCTCGGGATCCGCCAGATCCGCTCCGGCATGGACATCGCCCCCGGGAAACCGCTGCCGGTGGTCCTGGCCGACGGCGACGCCACCGACCGCGAGCGCATGGACCGCCACGCCGCCGCCATCCGGGGCGTGGCGCGGGTGGAGTCGCTGACCTGGCTGGCCGAGGGCGAGGAGCAGCCGGAGTCGGCCACCGCCCTGGTGGGCGATCTCAAGATCCTCGTCCCCATGGCCGGCCTCATCGACCGCGACGCCGAACTCGCCCGGCTGGACAAGGCCATCGAGAAGGCGGACAAGGACCTGGGCCGCGCCCGCGGCAAGCTGGAGAACCCGAACTTCGTGGAGAAGGCCCCCGCCGAGGTGGTGGAGAAGGAGCGGGAGAAGGTCGCCGAGATGGAGAACAACCTGGCCGGGCTGCGCGAGCAGCGCGACCGGGTAGCCCGCCTGGCCGGCTGAGGTCCGTCACCCCCGTCGTTCCGGATGGCGCGCAGCGCCAGTCCGGAACCTCGAGAACAGGCCGCAGGACCTTCAGGACCGGCGGCCGGGTCCGCGAGGTTCCCGCCTGCGCGGGAACGACGTGAGTGCGGGAAGGTGGGCTTCAGTACTTCTTGGCGGGCTTGAGGCTGTCGAAGAAGGCGTCCCACTGCTTGGAGACGTCGTCGTTCTTGCGCTCCTCGCCGGTACTGGCGACCTTGAGGATCTCCGGGTACTCGGTGATGACCACGTAGGTGACGTCATCACTCCCGTACTTGGCGTGGGAGTCGTTCTTGACCTTCTTCACCGTGAAGCCCATGTCCCGGAAGGCGTCCCGGATGGTGCTGTGCAACGACTTCTGGTTCAGCGGCTCGCGGGCGGTCATGGCGCCGTAGCCCGACTGCCACTCCGTCCACTCGTTGTACTCGATCCCCGCCGGGGTACCGGAGATGACGACGTGGAACTCCAGCTCCCGGTTGTTCAGCTCCTTCACCGAGAAGCCGGTATCGCCAAAGGCCTCCGGATTCACCAGGCCACTGATGATCCGCTTGGTATCCTCGCCATGGCGCGGTAGCCCGTACTCCGCCAGCTTCCGGGCGATCTCGCGCATGAGCGCCACGCCGGGTTCCTCGCCCTCCGAATAGATGGGCGGCAGGCTCATCAGACCACCGTCACTCCCGTCGCTCATCAGCCTCTTTCCTCCTCGTTTCCGGACGGCCCCGGGGCCGCCCCTCAAAGATCGTTCCTGCCTTCCAGTTCCCGTGCCTGGCGGCGCGCCGCCTCCTCGTCCACCCGGCGCAGCAGCAGCCAGCCCACCACGAACAGCAGGGCCACCACCCCCATCCCCGCCCGGGGGGAGCCGGTCACAAGGCCCACGCCGCCCATGAGGGCCGGCCCCAGGACGGCGGCGAACTTGCCGAGCATATTATAGAAGCCAAAGAATTCCGCCGTCCTGTCCCGCGGTATGATGCGGGCATACAGCGATCGGCTCAATGACTGTATGCCGCCCTGGACCAGCCCCACCGCCGCGGCGAGGAGGTAGAACTCCAGCGCCGAATCCAGGTAGGTCGCCCACACGACCACCCCGAGATAGACGGCGATGGCGATCTCGATCCCCCTCCGCGGGCCCAGGCGGGCCCCCAGCCGACCGAAGGCCAGCGCCGCCGGGAAACCCACCGCCTGGGTAAGCAGCAGGGCCAGGATGAGGTCGCCGGTCTCCAGCCCGATGGCCAGGCCGTAGTCCACCGCCATGCGCACGATGGTGTCCACGCCGTCGATGTAGAACCAGTAGGCGGCCAGGAAGAGGACCACCGGCCGCAGCCGCCCCACCCGTCCCAGGGTCGTCTTCAACTCCGCCAGGCCGGCGACGATCCCGCCGCCTCGGGGTCCGAGCATGGGCTCCGGGACCCGGCGCAGCAGGGGCAGGGTAAAGGCCGCCCACCAGCCCGCCGTGATCAGGAAGGCCAGGCGCACCGCCGTGGCCTCCTCGGCCAGGCCGAACCAGCCCGGCTGCAGGGTCATGACCACGGTGAAGGCGAAGAGCAGCCCGCCCCCGAGGTAGCCCAGGGCGTAGCCCAGGGCGGAGACGGCATCGAAGTGGCGCTCCCGGCAGACGGCCAGCAGCATGGCGTCGTAGAAGACCATGCTCCCGGAGAAGCCGATGGCCGCCAGGGTGTAGAGCACCGCGGCCACCGGCCACGCCCCGGCGGGCACCAGGTAGAGGGCGGCGGTGGCCACCACACCCAGACCGGTGAAGGCGGCGAGGAAACGCTTGCGCCCGCCCCCGCCATCGGCCATGGCGCCGAGCAGCGGGGCGCTGGCCAGGATGAGCAGGCTGGCCACGGAGTTGGCCGCCCCCAGCCAGAAGGTGCTCTCGGTGGCCGGGAGGTCGCCGCTCCAGTACTCCTTGAAGAAGATGGGGAAGAAGCCCGCCATCACCACGGTGGCGAAGGCGGAGTTGCCCACGTCATAGAGCGCCCAGGCGTAGACGCGGGCCCGGCGCGGGTTCATTGCGGCTCCGCCGGGGTGAGCGTCTCCGAGGGTCGGCCGGTATGGAAGCCCTGGGCCAGGTCGATGCCGGTCCCGGCCACGGCATTCAGCACCTCCTCGCTCTCCACGAACTCCGCGATGGTCCGGATCCCCAGCTCCTGGGCGAGGTTGCTGATGTTCCGCACGAAGGCGCGGTCCCGGCCGTCGCTGAGCATGTTCACGATGAAGTCGCCCTCGATCTTCACGTAGTCCACCGGGAAGTGCTTGATGTAGTGATAGGAGGAGAACCCGGAGCCGAAGTCGTCGATGGCGAACTTGAAGCCCTCCAGCTTGAGGTCGTTGACGAAGTCCTCCAGCACCTGGAAGTTGCTCACCGTGTCCCGCTCGGTGAGCTCGAAGACCACCCGGCCCGGGTCGATGCCGTAGAACTCCACCAGCCGGCTGGTCTCGCGCAGGAACTCGCCCAGCACCAGCACCCGGGGCGAGAGGTTGATGAAGAGCAGCCCCTGGTAATCGGTCTCCGCCATGCGGGCGAAGGCCTTCTCCATCATCAGATGGTCGAGCTTGTGGATGATCCCCATGCGCTCGGCCACCTCCACGAACTCCCCGGCCCCCATGAGGGTACCGTCCTCCCGACGGATGCGGCTGAGGGTCTCGTGGGCCACCACCCGGCCGGTGGACGCCTCCACGATGGGCTGGAAGACGGGGACCACGTGGTCGGCATCCAGGGCCTGCTGGACCACCCGGCTCTTCTCGCCGATGGCGCGGAAGACCTCCAGCACGTCCTCCTCGGTGGGGTAGCCGATGCGGTTCTTACCCTCGGTCTTGGCCTTGTACATCATGTTGTCGGCGAACATGAAGAGATCCTTGAACTCGGTGGCGTGCTCCGGATAGAACGCGACCCCGATGGAGATGGTGGCGTGGACCTCGTGGCCGTCCGGAGCCGTGAGCGCCACGCCGCTGGCCGCCTCGCGGATGCGCTCGGCCACCTGGTAGGGGGTCCCCTCGTCGCCCTCGCCCAGGATGGCAACGAACTCGTCCCCACCGTAGCGGGCCAGGACATCCCCCTGGCGCACCGAGGCGCGCAGGGTCTCGGCGAAGGCTGCCAGGAAGCGGTCGCCGAAGCCGTGCCCGTAGGTATCGTTGATGGCCTTGAAGTTGTCCAGATCGATGACCAGCACGGCGAAGCCGTAGTCGCCCCGCTCCGCCCGGCCCATCTCGTACTCCAGCAGCTCCCAGAAGACGCGCTGGTTGTAGAGGTCGGTGAGCGGGTCGCGGGTGGCGTAGTACTCCAGGTCCCGGGTGTACTTGTAGATGGCCTTCACCGAGCCCACGACGTTGAGCAGGGTGGAGAGGATGCTCTCCACCACCAGCATGCGCATGTCGTCGCGGACGATGTCGGCCTGCACGCCGATACCGACGATGCCGCCGATCTTGGGCGTCTCCACCAGCAGGGACTTGGTCTGGACCTCGATGGCGTCGGGGTCGATGGCCTCGATGGTGCAGCCGGTCTCGGCCACGTGGTGGTGGACCTGGATCTCCGGCATGGGCTGGAAGTGGGGCTCCTCCGCCATGGCCCGGAAGACGGCCGCCTCGAAGGTCTGGCGGACCTCCTCCGGGGGATGGCAGCGCCAGAAGACCTCCAGATCGAAGACCTCCTCGTCCACCTTGAAGACGGAGAAGAGGCTGTAGGCGTCGACGATCTGGTTGATCTCCAGCAGGAGCTGGCTGACGTACTCCCGCCAGTCCCGCACCACCTCGGAGGTGATGACGAACTTCTCCAGCAGCCGGATCTCGAACTCCAGCAGATCGCGGTCCACGGCGAAGCCGCGCAGCTTCTCCACCAGCTCCTGCATGTTGTCCAGCAGGTGGTCGAGCTCGGCGAAGCCGGGGCTCTGGTCGCGGAAGGCCACCTCTTTGAGGTCGGAGACCTTGTTCACCCGCTCGATGGAGTCCTCCACCACCCCCAGGGCGCGCTTGATCCGGCGATTGAGGAAGAGGCCGACGCCCAGGGCCCCCACCACCGGGAGCGGCGCCAGGAAGGCCAGCACGGTGAGGAAGTCCTCCCGGGCCGAGCGGATCACCGGCTCCAGGTCCTGCTCCACCTCGATGACGCCCAGGGTGTCCCCCACCTCGGCGTTGGTGTGGCAGCGCAGGCACTCCTCACGGGCGTTCAGGGGGTAGAGATAGCGCAGGCCCTGGTCGCGCTCGATGAGCTCCCGCTCCCCGCTGGCGAAGGCGTCCTCCACTTGGGCGTCCATCTCCGGCTGCTCGATGGGCCCGAAGAGCTGCTCCACCCGCTTCCCGCGATAGATCTCGAGATGGTACGGGGTCTCGTCGAAGGTGGCCTGGCTGGCCTGGATGAACGCCTCCAGCTCCTGCCGGGTCCAGCCCTGGCGCATGACCTGGAACATGGAGTTGAAGGTCTGCTCGGCGATGACGTCACTGACGTGGCGGGCATCCTCGCGCACCGTCCGATCGTAGACGGTGGAGACCACGAGATAGAGCGCGATGAAGAGCACCACCGACACCCCCACGGCGACGGTGATGATGAAGCCGCGAATGGTCTTCTGCATGAGCCTGACGGGCGCCGGGCGCCCTCCCTCCCCCACTTGGCGGCCCGGCTGCCCCGGAAGGGGGTGCGAGGTTCAGTGCTCGCGGGTCGCGGAGAAGTGGATATCCGGCCAGCGTTCCTGGGTCAGTTCCAGGTTCACCCGGGTGGGGGCGAGGTAGGTCAGATAGTCGGCGGCATCCAGCGCCAGGTTCTCCGCGGCCTTCTTCCGGAAGCGCTCGAGCTCGTTTTCGTCTTCGGCCTCAACCCAGCGCGCGGTGTGGACGTTCACCGGTTCGAACCGGCACTCGACCTTGTATTCATCCTTCAGGCGCTGGGCGACCACGTCGAACTGTAGCACGCCAACCGCACCCAGAATAAGGTCATTCTTCTCCAGCGGCCTAAAGAACTGGACCGCCCCCTCCTCGGAGAGCTCGGTGAGCCCCTTGACCAGCGCCTTGGAGCGCAGCGGGTCGGCCAGCATCACGCGGCGAAAGAGCTCGGGGGCGAAGTTGGGGATGCCGGTAAACCGCAGCTCCTCGCCCTCGGTGAAGGTATCGCCGATCTGGATGGTCCCGTGGTTGTGCAGGCCGATGATGTCCCCCGGCAGGGCCTCGTCGGCGTGCTCCCGTTCCCGCGCCATGAAGGTGGCGGCGGAGACGTTCTGGCTGGTCTTGCCGGTGCGCGGGTTGTACATCTTCATGCCGCGCCGGTAGCGGCCGGAGTTGATCCGCATGAAGGCCAGCCGATCCCGGTGCTGGGGGTCCATGTTCGCCTGGATCTTGAAGACGAAGCCGGTGAGCTTCTCCTCGTCCGGCTGGACCACCCGGGCATCGGCCTCCCGCGGCTGGGGAGCCGGGGCGTAGTCGACGAAGGTGGAGAGCAGCTCCTCCACGCCGAAGTTGTTCACCGCCGAGCCGAAGAAGACCGGCGTCAGCTCGCCGCGCAGGAAGGGCTCCACCTCGAACTCGTGGCTCGCCCCGCGCACCAGCTCCACCTCCTCGCGCAGGTTCTCCGCCACGTCGGCCCCCAGGACCTCCTCCAGACGCGGATTGTCCAGCCCCTCGATGATCTCGCCGTGGGCGATGCCGCCCTCGTGGCGGGGGGAGAAGAGGTGCACCCGGTCGTGGACCAGGTGGAAGACGCCGCGGAAGGCGCTGCCCATGCCGATGGGCCAGGTCACCGGGGCGCAGCGGATCTTGAGCACCTCCTCGACCTCGTCCAGCAGCTCCGTGGGGTCGCGCCCCTCCCGGTCGAGCTTGTTGATGAAGCTGACGATGGGGGTGTCGCGCAGGCGGCAGACGTCCATGAGCTTGATGGTGCGCTCCTCGACGCCCTTGGCGGCGTCGATGACCATCAGCGCCGAGTCCACCGCCGTGAGCACGCGGTAGGTGTCCTCGGAGAAGTCCTCGTGGCCGGGGGTATCCAGCAGGTTGAGGATGCGCCCGGCGTAGGGGAACTGCATCACCGAGGAGGTCACCGAGATCCCGCGGTCCTGCTCCATGGTCAGCCAGTCGGAGGTGGCGTGGCGGTCCGCCTTGCGCCCCTTCACGGTGCCCGCATTCTGGATAGCCCCCCCGTAGAGGAGCAGCTTCTCGGTGAGCGTGGTCTTGCCGGCGTCCGGGTGGGAGATGATGGCGAAGGTCCGCCGCTCGGCGGTACTCGGGTCGACTTCGGTCATGGCTCCTCCGCCTGCACGCGATTCGTAACCGGCCCATTCTACCCGCCATCGCCGCACCCTTACCACGACCGCTCCCGACCGCCCCGAACCACGGATTGGTGACCGCACGCCGGAAACAATTGTGTCGATCAGGGCGAGTGGGTGCCTGGCGGGTGGTCACCTCCGGCGGCCGGGATATACTGGGGTCTCCGGCAACGGGGTCGAGCACTCCACCCCGGAGTCCCGCGGAGGAGGCAGGGAGGCCGTTATCCGCCATCCGTACGCTTCCGAGACCGTGGACATGGCCCCGAATCCGCTGCGCCTGCTCCTGCTGCTCGCCGCCCTGCTCCTGGCCGGCTGCAGCGATGCCCCCGACGCCCCCCTCGGGGTGGGAGCCAATATCTGGCCCGGCTACGAGCCGCTCTACCTCGCCCGGGAGCGCGGCTACCTCGACCGTAACGCCATCCATCCGGTGGAATACCTCTCCGCCAGCCAGGTCCAGCGCGCGCTGGCCAACGGCACCATCGACGTGGCTGCCCTCACCCTGGACGAGGCCCTGCGGGCGGCCACCGAGATCCCTGAGCTACGGGTCTTCCTGGTCGCGGATATCTCCGCCGGTGGCGATGCCATCATCGCCCGGCCCGAGGTGGAGAGCCTCGAAAACCTGGCCGGCCGCCGGGTGGCGGTGGAAGATACCGCCCTGGGCGCCTACTTCCTCGCCCTCGCCCTGGAGCGGGCCGGCCTGAAACCCACCGAGGTAGAGAAGATACCCTTGCGGGTGAACGAGCACGAGGCGGCGTTCCGACAGGGTACCGTCGAAGCGGCCGTGACCTTCGAGCCGGTGCGCTCCCGGCTCATCCATGCCGGCGGCCAAGTCCTCTTCGACAGCCGCCAGACCCCGGACCGGATCGTGGACGTCCTGGTCACCCGGGAGTCGGTGCTCCAGGAACGGGGGGCGGCCATCGCTGACCTGGTGGCCGCCTGGTTCCGGGCCCGCGCCGATCTTCTCGACCCCGATGACGAGGCCGCCCGGGAATTCGCCGCCCGCCGCGAGGGGGTCGAGCCGGAGGATATCGCGCGGGCCCTGGAGGGGCTGGAGTTCCCGGATCGCACCGCCAATCGCCGCCTGCTGGCCGGCCCGGAACCGGCCCTGGCCGACTCCTGTCGGAAGATGGCCGACTTCCTGGGCACCAATGACCTCCTCTCGACGGAGACCGTCTGCCACCGGGACCCCGCGGCCTTCCTCACCGGGGGGCCGGTCTCGGCCTCCGTGGAGGCCGGGCCATGAGGCGTCCCCCCGTCTCCCTCCGCGCCCTGCTGCCGCTGGTGCTGGCGGGCTTCGCCGTGGCCACGCTGGGCTACAGCCACTGGCGCTTCCTCGACGACGCCGGTAAACAGGCCCAGTCGGGCGCCATGGCGGAGATGGCCCGCCAGCTCGACCAGCTCCAGGCGCAGCTGGAGCACCTCGCCCGCAAGGACGAGCCGTCGCGCATCCGGGAGGTCCTGGCAGCCACCGGTGCCGATCCGGCCCTGACCACCGCCCTGCTCGCCGGCCCCGACGGCACCATCCGGGCCGCCCACCGCCAGGCCTGGGTGGGTCGCGACATGGCCGGGATCCTGGCGGATCGCCCGCCGGTCCGAGGCCTTTCGGAGAGCGGCATCACCCGAACCGGGACGAACATCCACGGCGCCTATCCCGTCATCCTCGACCGCGCCCCCGACGACCTGACTCCCACCGGCATCGGCGAACTCCACCTGATCCGCTCCCTGGAGCGCCCCCTGGCCACGGCACGGGCCGCGGCCTGGCACCAGACCGCCCACCTCTCCCTCTTCCTGCTGGTGGTCGTCGCCGGCCTGGCCCTGGTGCTTCACCGCCAGGTCGGCCAGCGCATGAACCGGCTGACCGCCGCCGCGGACCACTTCGCCGGGGGCGATACCTCGGCCCGCGCCGCCCTCGCCGGACGCGACGAACTCGCCACCATCAGCCGCGCCTTCGATGCCATGGCCGAGCGGGTGGCCAGCACCCACGCGGCCCTGGACGCCGAGCGCGAGCGCGCCCAGGTGACCCTCCACAGCATCGGGGATGCCGTCATCACCACCGACGCCGAAGGCCGCGTGGAATACCTCAACCCGGTGGCCGAGAACCTCACCGGCTGGAGCGTCGGCGAGGCCATCGACCGGGAACTCGACGAGGTCTTCCCGATCTTCAACGAGTTCACCGGCGAACCGGCGGACAATCCGGTACGGCGTTGCCTTGCGTCCGGCACCATCGTCGGCCTGGCCAACCACACGGCGCTGCAAAGCCGGGACGGCCGGGTCATCGCCATCGAGGACTCCGCCGCCCCCATCCGCGACGAGCAGGGCAGGGTCATGGGGGCGGTCATGGTCTTCCACGACGTCAGCGAGAAGCGCGCCCTCACGCAGCAGCTCTCCTGGCAGGCGAGCCACGACCCCCTCACCGGCCTGGTGAACCGACGGGAGTTCGAGCGGCGCCTGGGGGCGCTGCTGGAGGATGCCCGCGCCACCGGCCGCCACCACGCCCTGCTCTTCCTGGACCTGGACCAGTTCAAGGTGGTCAACGATACGGCCGGCCACGCCGCCGGGGACGAGCTCCTGCGTCAACTCCCCCGGGCCCTGCGCGAGCACCTGCGCAGCCAGGATCTGCTGGCCCGCCTGGGCGGCGACGAGTTCGCCCTGCTGCTCCAGGATGCCGATCTGGCCGCGGCCTCGCGGGTGGCGGAGAAGATCCGGGCGGCCGTGGAGGAGTATCGCTTCCACTGGCAGGGCCATCCCTTCCAGGTGGGCGCCTCCATCGGTGTCGCCCTGGTGGAGCCCGACAGCTGCGACGTGACCGATATCATGTCCGCGGCCGATGTCGCCGCCTATACCGCCAAGGACCTGGGTCGCAACCGGGTCCATGTCTGGCAGCACCACGACGATGCCGTCCGCCGCCGTGAGGGGGAGATGCACATCCTCACGGTGCTCTCCGAGGCCCTGGACCGGGACCTCTTCCGGCTGGAGAGCCAGCCCATCCGCCACTTCCAGGAGAACGGGCTGAAGCGCCACGAAGAGGTGCTGGTCCGCCTGATCCACCCGACCAGCGGCGAGCTGCTGACGCCGGACCGCTTCATCCCCGCCGCCGAGCGCTACGGGGTGATGCCCTCCCTGGACCGCTGGGTGATTCGCCACGCCTTTGCGGCCCTGGCCGCCCCGCTGCGCGCCAGCCGGGATGCCAGCGGCCAGCCCACCTGGCTGTTCAACATCAATCTCTCCGGGGCCAGCCTCGGCGATGGCGAGCTGCTGGCGTGGATCCGCGAGCAGACGCGGGAGCATGACCTCCCCCCGGCCGGGGTCTGCTTCGAGATCACCGAGACGGCAGCGGTAGCCAATCTGCTGGAGACGCGCCACTTCATCCACGAGCTGCGGCGGGACGGCTTCCGGTTTGCCCTGGATGACTTCGGCAGCGGCCTCTCCTCCTTCGCCTACCTCAAGGATCTGGAGGTGGACTGGCTGAAGATCGACGGCCATTTCATCCGGGATCTCCTTACCGACCCGGTAGACAGGGCCCTGGTCAGCGCCATCAATCAGGTGGGGCGGGTCATGGGGCTGCGCACCATCGCCGAAGCGGCCGAACGGGAGGAGCAGATCACCGCCCTCGCCGGTATCGGCGTGGACGCCGTCCAGGGTTTCGGGGTTGCCACCCCGCGGAGACTGGAGGAGAGCCTGCCCCCGGCAGGCTGACAGGGATCAGCCGCCGGGGTTTCGGCCCACCAGCTCCCGCCGCAGCACCCAGGCATCCTCCCGACCCGCTTCGGCCGGGTAGTAGCCCTCGCGCACGCCCACGGTCTCGAAACCCTCGGCCTGGTAGAGACCAAGGGCGGCGGCATTGGAGGGGCGGACCTCCAGGAAGGCCTGTTCCGCCCCCGCGAGCCGGCCCTCGGCCAGGAGGGCGCGCAGGAGGAGTCGCCCCACACCCCGACCTCGCTGGTCGGGGGCGGTGCAGAGGTTGAGGATGTGGCACTCCCCGGCGGCGGCCGAGAGCAGGCCGTAGCCGGCGAGGCCCGCGGCCTCCCCCGTGGCCGATGCGACCTCCAGGACCCGGCCGGTATAGCCCACGCGCAGACAGTCCCGGAAGATCCCCTCGGTCCAGGGCTCGTGGTAGGTGGCCTCCTCGATGGTCAGGATCGCCGGGAGGTCCGCCCCCACCATGGGGCGGATGATGGGCTCAGGCGTCACCCCTGTGCTCCGCCAGGGTTTGGCGGGCCAGCTTCAGGTCCGCCCAGGCGCGGGCCTTGTCCGCCGGGTTCCGCAGGAGATAGGCGGGGTGGTAGGTAACCACCACCGGCGTCCCCGTCTCCGGATGGGCGTGGACCTTCCCGCGCAGTTCCCCCAGTCGGGCCTCCCGGCCCAGCAGGTTGGTGGCGGCGATCCGGCCCACGGCGAGGATTACGCCCGGGTCGATGAGCTCGATCTGGCGCCGCAGGTAGGGGGAACAGGCGGCCACCTCCGCCGGCTGGGGGTCGCGGTTGCGCGGGGGGCGGCACTTGAGGATGTTGGCGATGTAGACGCCGCTACCGCGGGCCAGCCCCAGGGCGACGAGCATGGCGTCCAGGAGCTCCCCGGCCCGACCCACGAAGGGCTCGCCGCGGCGATCCTCCTCGGCCCCCGGGGCCTCGCCCACCACCAGCCAGTCGGCGGCGCGGTCGCCCACGCCGAAGACGGTCTGCGTTCGGGACTGGTGGAGGTCGCAGGCGGTGCACTCGGCGACCCGGGCGGCCAGCGGCTCCCAGTCGAGGCGGGCCACGGGATCGGGCGCGGGGACGATAGGTTCCTCCGGCGCACCGGGCGCCCCCTCGGCTGCACCGCCCTCGCCGGCCCTCGACTCGGAGGAGGCCGGCTCATCCCCGGCCTGCGGGGCGGTCGCCGGCTCCTCGGCGCCGACGGGCGCCACCTCGGTGCCTTCGGCCGGCCCGAGCTGCGGCGCCGGGGCATCCGCGCGGCGCTCCCACCGCGGGATCCCCAGCGCCTCCAGCCAGACCCGGCGTCGCCCCTCCTCCACGGCGCTAGACGTCGCCGGCCTGGGGGTGGGAACGCTCCACCGGCGCCATGATCTTGTTCAGGGCATTGATATAGGCCTGGGCGGAGGCGATGACGATATCGACGTCGGCCCCCTGGCCGTTGACGATGCGCCCGCCCCGCTCCAGCCGGACGGTGACCTCGCCCTGGGCGTCAGTGCCGGAGGTGATGTTGTTCACCGAGTAGAGCAACAGCTGGGTGGTGGAGGCCATGACCGCCTCGATGGCGGAGAAGGTGGCATCCACCGAGCCGCTGCCGGTGGCCCGGCCCTGGCGCTCCTCGCCGTCGACCTCCAGGGTGACGGTGGCCTCCGGCGTCTCCCCGGTCTCGGAGCAGACGTGGACGGAGACCAGCTGGACGCGCTGGTTCTCCGCCTCCACCCCGGCCTCGGTGACCAGGGTCTGGAGGTCCTCGTCGAAGATCTCGTGCTTCTTGTCGGCGAGTTCCTTGAATTTGGCGAAGGCGTCGTTGAGTATCGCCTCCGATTCCAGCTCGATGCCGATCTCGGCCAGCCGCGACTTGAAGGCGTTCCGGCCGGAGTGCTTGCCCAGGACCATGCGGTTGGTGTTCCAGCCCACATCCTCGGCGCGCATGATCTCGTAGGTCTCGCGGTGCTTGAGCACCCCGTCCTGGTGGATCCCCGACTCGTGGGCGAAGGCGTTGGCGCCCACGATGGCCTTGTTGGGCTGCGGCTGGAAGCCGGTCACCGACGCCACCAGCTTGGAGCTGGGCACGATCTGGGTGGTATCGATGCGGGTGTTGCAGGGGAAGACGTCCTGGCGCACCTGCAGGGCCATGACGATCTCCTCCAGCGCCGCGTTACCCGCCCGCTCGCCGAGGCCGTTGATGGTGCACTCCACCTGGCGGGCGCCGTTGGTCACCGCCGCCAGGGAGTTGGCCACGGCGAGGCCGAGGTCGTTGTGGCAGTGGCTGGAGAAGGTCGCCCGGTCGCTGTTGGGGACGTTGGCCCGGATGTCGGCGATGAGCTGGCCGAACTGCTCCGGGATGGCGTAGCCCACCGTGTCCGGGATATTGATGGTGGTCGCCCCGGCGTCGATGGCCGCCTCCACGATGCGGTAGAGGAAGTCCGGCTCGGAGCGGCCGGCATCCTCGGCGGAGAACTCCACGTCGTCCACGAAGTCCCGCGCCCGGCGCACGGCGGCCACGGCCCGCTCCACCACCTCGTCCGGCCCCATGCGGAGCTTGTTCTCCATGTGCACCGTGGAGGTGGCGATGAAGGTGTGGATGCGGGCGTGGGCGGCACCGGCCAGCGCCTCCCCGGCACGCTCGATGTCCCGCTCCACGGCGCGGGCGAGGCCGCAGACCGTGCTCTCCTTCACGCTCTCGGCGACGGCCCGGACCGACTCGAAGTCGCCCTCGCTGGCCGCCGGGAAGCCGGCCTCGATGACGTCCACCCGCAGCCGCTCGAGCTGCCGGGCGATACGGATCTTCTCTTCGCGCGTCATGGAAGCGCCGGGACTCTGCTCCCCGTCGCGAAGGGTGGTATCAAAGATGGTGAGATGTTCCTGACTCATGGGGATTCCTCCAGCCGAAAGGCCATGGTAATCGAGGCGCCTCGCCGCTCCAACGGGTCGGGCGGGCTGCATACGTCACACGGGGGGAGAGGGGTCGAGATCTATAGCCGCCGCAGCGGCAGCAGTCGCAGGCTGGTCAGGAGGGGCGCGACCGCACGATCGCCGCCGGGGCGACGATCGCTGTATGCGTTGTTGTGCGGTGCGCGGATGGCCATGGGGTACGGGGTTCCAGGGCGAATCTGGACTTAGTATAAATCGCATTTGCGACTTCGCCAACCCCCGGCTGGTGGCCCGCAGGTTCATGGCAAGGAGACCCGAATACAGCCTGTGCCGGGAGTCCGAGGGCGACAGGGCAGGGCCTCGACGGCAGGGATGCCGTCGTGGAGCCTACATGGACGTATGTACGGCGTCCCTGCCCTGTCGCCCTCGGACTCCCGGCACAGGCTGGCTCCCGACGCCCCTCAGGAACCGGAACGCCGCGCCCGCTCCCGCCGCCGGTGGCGCAGGGAGCGCAGGGTCTCCACCGGGCCGCTGGCAGCATAGATGAGGGCGGCGCCGAAGAGCACCTGCGGCGGGTCCAGGGCCACCAGGACAAAGATCAGGACGATGACCAGCAGCGCCACGAAGGGCACCCGGCCCCGGAGGTCGAAGTCCTTGAAGCTGCGATAGCGGAGGTTGGAGACCATGAACAGGCCCGCCAGGACGGTGAGCACCGCCGCCGGGATGGCCAGTTCTGCCGGGTCGAACCCGTAGGCCGGCACCGCCCAGACCATCCCCGCCAGCAACGCCGCCGCCGCCGGCGAGGCCAACCCCTGGAAGTGGCCGCGATCGGCATGGGCCACCTGGGTATTGAACCGGGCCAGCCGCAGGGCGGCCGACGCCACGTAGACGAAGGCCGCGAGCCAGCCCACCTTGCCCAGGTCTGTGAGCGCCCACTGATGGACCACCAACGCCGGGGCCAGGCCGAAGGAGATGAGATCGGCGAGGCTGTCGAACTGGACGCCGAAATCGGTCTGGGTGTTGGTCAGCCGGGCGACCCGGCCGTCCAGCCCGTCCAGGATCATGGCCACGAAGATGGCGACCGCCGCCGTGCGGTGGTCGCCCCCCATGGCGCTGATGATGGCAAAGAAGCCGGCGAACAGCGCCGCCGTGGTCAGCAGGTTGGGGAGCAGATAGATGCCGCGGCGGCGGCCCGGCTCCCCGCTGGAGCTCTCGTCGTGTGGCACGATTCCCGTCAGGGGGCCCCTAGTTCTTGGACCGGTCGACGATCTTGTTGGAGGCGATCCAGGGCATCATGCCGCGCAGCCGCTCGCCCACCTGCTCGATCTGGTGCTCGGCGCCGAGACGGCGGTTGGCCTTGAGGACCGGGGCATTGGCCTGGTTCTCGGCGATCCACTCCCGGGCGAACTCGCCGTTCTGGATCTCGGTGAGGATCTCGCGCATGGACTCCTTGGTGTACTCGTCCACCACCCGCGAACCCCGGGTGAAGTCCCCGTACTCGGCGGTATTGGAGATGGAGTAGCGCATATTGGCGATGCCGCCCTCGTACATGAGGTCGACGATGAGCTTGAGCTCGTGGAGGCACTCGAAGTAGGCCATCTCGGGGGCGTAGCCGGCCTCCACCAGGGTCTCGAAACCGGCCTTGACCAGCGCCGAGGTGCCGCCGCAGAGGACCGCCTGCTCGCCGAAGAGGTCGGTCTCGGTCTCCTCGCGGAAGCTGGTCTGGATGACGCCGGCGCGACCGCCGCCGTTGGCGGAGGCGTAGGCCAGGGCAATATCCCGGGCCTGACCGGAGCTGTCCTGCTCCACGGCGATGAGGCTCGGCACACCGCCGCCCTGGGTGTAGGTGGAGCGGACCAGGTGGCCGGGGCCCTTGGGCGCGATCATGATGACGTCCAGGTCGGCACGCGGCTCGATCTGGCCGTAATGGATATTGAAGCCGTGGGCGAAGGCCAGGGCGGCACCCTGGCGCAGATTGGGCTCGATGTGCTCGGCGTAGAGGGCGCCCTGGTGCTCGTCGGGGGCCAGCACCATGACCAGGTCGGCGCCGGCGACGGCATCGTCCAGGGACTGGACGGTGAGGCCGGCCTGCTCGGCCTTGGCCGCCGAGGCGGAGCCGGGGCGCAGGCCGACAACCACGTCCACGCCGGACTCCTTGAGGTTGTTGGCGTGGGCGTGGCCCTGGGAGCCGTAGCCCAGGATGGCCACCTTGCGCTTCTGGATCAGGGAGAGGTCGGCGTCTTTGTCGTAGAAGATGTTCACGGTCGCGCTTCCTTCAACGGAATAAGGGTTTAAGGGTTCGGTTCGTTCGTTCTCGCGGGCCGTCAGAGGCGCAGGGCGCGTTCGCCCCGGGCGATGCCCATGACCCCCGAGCGCACGGTCTCCAGGATGCTCGTCTGCGGCAGGGCCTGGAGGAAGGCGTCCACCTTCTCGGCATCGCCGGTGAGCTCGATGGTATAGGTATTCTCGGTCACGTCCACCACGCGGCCCCGGAAGATATCGGCCAGCCGCTTGAGCTCCTCGCGGGCGTCACCGTCGGTGGCGCGGACCTTCACCAGCATCATCTCGCGCTCGATGTGCGGCCCCTCGGCCAGCTCCATGAGCCGGACCACGTCCACCAGCTTGTTCAGCTGCTTGACGATCTGCTCGATGATCTCCTCGGAACCACTGGTGACCAGGGTCATCCGGGAGAGGCTGGGGTCCTCCGTGGGGGCCACGGTGAGGGACTCGATATTGTAGCCGCGGGCGGAGAACAGCCCGGCCACCCGGGAGAGCGCCCCGGACTCGTTCTCCATGAGGATGGCGATGATGTGGCGCATGTCAGGCGAGCTCCCGGTCGGGGGACAGGTGCATCTCGTGGTGCCCCTTCCCCGCCTCGATCATGGGGTAGACGTTCTCGGTCTGGTCGGTAATGAAGTCCAGGAAGACCAGCCGGTCCTTCATGGCGAAGGCCTCGCGCAGGGCGCCCTCCACGTCGCCGGGCCGCTCCACCCGCAGACCGGTGTGGCCGTAGGCCTCGGCCAGGCGGACGAAGTCGGGCAGGGCGTCCATGTAGGAGTGGCTGTAGCGGCTCTCGTAGAAGAACTCCTGCCACTGCCGCACCATGCCCATGTAGCGGTTGTTCAGGTTGATGATCTTCAGCGGCAGCATGTACTGCAGGCAGGTGGAGAGCTCCTGGATGCACATCTGGATACTCGCCTCGCCGGTTACGCAGGCTACGTCCGCCTGCGGGTCGGCGAGCTGGGCACCAATGGCGGCTGGCAGACCGAAGCCCATGGTCCCCAGGCCGCCGGAATTCAACCAGCGCCGCGGCTTGTTGAAGCCGTAGAACTGCGCCGCCCACATCTGATGCTGGCCCACGTCGGAGCTGACATAGGCATCGCCGCCGGTGACCTCGGCCAGCTTCTCGATGACCATCTGCGGCTTGATGAGCTCGCTGCTGCGGTCGTAACCCAGACAGTTCAGGCTCCGCCACTGCTCGATCTGGCCCCACCACTCCTTGAGAGCCGCACCGTCCGGATGCCGGTCGCCACTGCGCATGAGTCGCAGCATCTCCTGGAGGACCTGGTCGGTGTCGCCGACGATGGGGACATCCACACGCACGTTCTTGGAGATGCTCGAGGGATCGATATCCAGGTGGATGATCCGGGCGTTGGGCGAGAAGTGCTCGGTGTTGCCGGTGACGCGATCGTCGAAGCGCGCGCCCACGGCGAACAGCACATCGCACTCGTGCATGGCCATGTTGGCCTCGTAGGTCCCGTGCATGCCGAGCATGCCGAGGAACTGCGAGTCCGAGGCCGGGTAGGAGCCCAGCCCCATGAGGGTCTGGGTAATGGGGTAGCCCAGCTCCCGGGTGATCTCGGTAAGCGCCGCCGAGGCCTCACCGAGGACCACACCGCCGCCGGTGTAGATCATGGGCCGCTTGGCGGAGAGGAGCAGGTCCACCGCCCGCTTGATCTGGCCCGGATGGCCGCGCGTCACCGGATTGTAGGAGCGCAGGCTCACACTGGACGGATAGGTATAGGGGATCTTCACCGACGGGTCGGTGACATCCTTGGGCACGTCCACCAGCACCGGACCGGGGCGGCCGCTGGTGGCGATGTGGAAGGCCTTCTTCAGGGTGCTGGCCAGGTCGCGAACATCCTTGACCAGGAAGTTGTGCTTCACGCAGGGCCGGGTAATGCCCACCGCGTCCACCTCCTGGAAGGCGTCGGAGCCGATGACCCCGGTGGGCACCTGGCCGCTGATCACCACCATGGGGATGGAGTCCATGTGGGCGGTGGCGATGCCGGTCACGGCGTTGGTCACGCCGGGCCCCGAGGTGACCAGCATCACCCCCGGTTTCCCGGTGGCCCGGGCATAGCCGTCGGCCGCGTGGCCGGCACCCTGCTCGTGGCGTACCAGGATGTGCCGGATGTCCTGCTGGCCGTGGAGGGCATCATAGATATGCAGCGCCGCCCCGCCGGGATAGCCGAAGATGTATTCCACACCTTCGTCCCGCAGGAACTGGACGATGATCTCGCCGCCGCTCAACTCCACTGGCAATTCCCCCGCAAATCGCCGCCACTGGCGGCACGAATGTGAACCGTCAAACGTACTGTCAACCGACCGACGGGTCAACCGATACCCGTCCCGGGAACTGCCCCTGGAGTGCTGTGGATGGGGCAAGCAGTACCAGTCCGCCGGGCCTGTTCCTGGAGAACAACCCGACCCTGGAACAGGATCCCGTCGGCGGTTTTTCCGACCCCGGTACCGTGCTAGCCTCTCCCTACCCACACGGTCGGGAATAGGCCCCATGGAGAGCGATCTCAAGTCCCTGGAATTCGACGGCATCCGCCGTCTCTTGGAGAAGCTGGCCGCGACGCCCTACGGCGCGGAGGCCTGCCGCAACCTCGCCCCGGCGCCCAGCCGCGACGGCGCCCGCCGCATGCAGGAGGCGATCTCCGCCGCGCGCGCCGCCATCGAGGCCGGCGACGGCCCGCCGCTGCCCGAGCTCCCGGATGTCCGGCCGGCCCTGCGCCAGGCCCGGACCCCGGGGGCGGCGCTGGCGGTGACGGCGCTGGAGAATCTCCGCACCCTGTTGCGCGCTGGTTCGGACCTCAACGACTTCCTGGGCCGCCATCCGGCCCTCCACCCCAGCGGGGCCGGCAACCTGGAACTGCCCGCGCCGCTGGTGGCGCGGCTGGACGAGGTACTGAGCAGCACTGGCAAGCTGCGCGAGGATGCCTCCGAGGAGCTGGGCCGCCTCCACGGCGAGCGCCGCTCCCTGGGCGAAGAGGCCACCGAGTCGGTGCGCAAGCGCCAGGACAAGCGCGACCTGCGCGACGCCGTGGACGACCCGAAGAAGGTGACCTGGCACGGCCCCCGGGCGGCCATCACCCTGCGCGCCACCCACGCCGACGGCGTCAAGGGTGTGCGCCGGGGCACCGCCATGGGCGGCCGGGACGTCATCATCGAGCCGGTGGAGGCGGTGGCAGTGAACAACCGGCTGGAGGCCATGGACGGACGCATCCAGGCGGAGGAGCAGCGCCTGCTGCGCGAGGTCACCGACACGGTGCGCGAACACGCCGATACCCTGGACCGGCTGGTGACCGCCGTCACCTGGGTGGACCTGGCCACCGCCGGGGCCCAGCTCTCCATCCATCTGAACGCCCATGCCCCGATCCTGGCCGACCAGCCGGGGCTACGGCTCAACGAGGCCTACCACCCCCTGCTACTGCTCCAGTTCGCCGAGGGCACCGGGCCGCAGCCGGTGCCGCTGACCATCGAGCTGGACGATACCAACCGCATGCTGGTCATCACCGGCCCCAACACCGGCGGCAAGACGGTGGTGCTGAAGACCCTGGGACTGCTGGTAACCATGGCCCACTGCGGCCTCCACGTCCCGGCGGAGGGCGAGTGCACCATCGGCGCCTACGACCGGGTGCTGGTGGACGTGGGCGATCCCCAGGACCTCTTCCACCACCTCTCCACCTTTGCCGGCCACGTGGAGAAGCTCAAGCGCATCCTGGACGAGGCGGACAACAGTACCCTG
Source organism: Thiohalospira halophila DSM 15071 (assembly GCF_900112605.1). Classification (NCBI taxonomy): domain Bacteria; kingdom Pseudomonadati; phylum Pseudomonadota; class Gammaproteobacteria; order Thiohalospirales; family Thiohalospiraceae; genus Thiohalospira; species Thiohalospira halophila. Next base: position 259,434 of record NZ_FOMJ01000002.1, on the reverse strand, counting down.
GTCCTCATGGACGAGCTGGGCACCGGCACCGACCCCGAGGAGGGGGCGGCGCTGGCCATGTCGGTGCTGGACGAGCTCTCCGGCCGCGGGGTTCAGGGCATCGTCAACACCCACCTCTCGCCGCTCAAGGACTACGCCGAGAGCGCCGAGTACGTGGTCAACGCCTCCATGCGCTTTGATCACGACGCCCTCGCCCCCACCTACCAGCTGGCCGTGGGGGAACCCGGGCGCTCCCTGGGGCTGCTCATCGCCGAGCGCAACGGGCTGGCCCCGGAGCTGGTGGGCCGCGCCCGGGACCACCTCCAGCGGATCGCCCGGCGGCCCGCCGACGCCGGCTGACGGGCCGCCCCGCCGCCAGAGTGTGAACGGGGCCGCATTCCGGGCCTTCCCGCAAGGGAATTCGACCGTTCCCCCTGTACCATAAGCCGGCCGGATCCTTTAGACTCGATCCGGCAGGGTGGGCCCGGTGCCCGCGGTCTGGACGCAACAGCGAGCCGAACTATCCCCATGTCATCCGCCAAGGCCGACGTCGAACTCCCCGAACCCGCCGATGCCCGTCGTCAGGGCAAGGTCTACATCGTCCAGGGGACGACCAACGAGGGCCGGAAATTCCGGCCCAGTGACTGGGCCGAGCGCATGAGCGGCGCGCTGTCGACCTTCGACGGCGGCCGCATCCACTACTCGCCGATGCTGCGGCCCATCGCCTTCAACGGCGTCAAGTCCATCGTGGTCCACCCGGACCTGGAGCAGTCCCAGCCGGACCTGTTCCGGTACATCATGGATTTCGCCCACGCCAACGACCTGCGTATCACCGAGGCCGACAGCGAGGACTGACCCATGCCCTATCTCGCCTTCCGCACCAACGTCGCCCTGGACGAGAGCGCCGCCGAGGACCTGAGCCGGCGCGCCTCCGCCACCGTGGCCGCGGAGCTGGGCAAGCCCGAGGGCTACGTCATGGTCGAGGTGACCCCCGGCGTGAACCTGCGCTTCGGCGGCTCCACCGAGCCGGCGGCCTACCTGGAGCTCAAGAGCCTGGGGCTGCCGGAGGAGCGCACCGCCGACCTCTCGGCCACCCTGTGCGACCTGGCCGGGGAGTTCGACATCCCCGCCGAGCGCATCTATATCGAATTCGCCGGCCCCGCCCGGCACCTCTGGGGCTTTCGGCGGACCACCTTCGCCGGCTGACGCCGCCCCACCCCGACAACCCGATTTCCACCGGCTCCGGAGGCACCGCCATGCGGACCACCAACCTGCTCATGCCCACGCTGCGGGAAGACCCCGCGGATGCCGAGATCGCCAGCCACCAGCTGATGCTGCGCGCCGGCTACATCCGGCGCCTGGCCGCCGGCCTCTACACCTGGATGCCGCTGGGGCTGCGCGTGCTGCGCCGGGTGGAACAGGTGGTGCGCGAGGAGATGGACCGCGCCGGGGCCCAGGAGGTCCTCATGCCGGCCATCCAGCCGGCGGAGCTGTGGGAGGAGTCCGGCCGCTGGGACCAGTACGGGCCCGAGCTGCTGCGACTGCGCGACCGCCATGAGCGCGACTTCTGCTACGGCCCCACCCACGAGGAGGTCATCACCGACCTGGTCCGCAACGAGGTGGCCAGCTATCGCCAGCTTCCGCTGAACCTCTACCAGGTCCAGACCAAGTTCCGGGACGAGGTCCGGCCGCGCTTCGGCATCATGCGCGCCCGGGAATTCCTGATGAAGGATGCCTACTCCTTCCATCTGGAGCAGGAATCCCTGGAGGCCACCTACCAGGCGATGCACGACGCCTATTGCCGGATCTTTCAGCGGCTGGGCCTGGACTTCCGTCCCGTGGAGGCGGATACCGGGGCCATCGGCGGCCACACCTCCCACGAATTCCACGTCCTGGCCGAGTCCGGCGAGGATGCCATCGCCTTCTCCGACGGGGGCGAGTACGCCGCCAACGTGGAGCTGGCCGAGGCGGTGGCCGAGGGCGAGCGCCCCGCCCCCGCCGAGGAGCTGCGCACGGTGGAGACCCCCGGGATGAAGACCATCGCCGACCTGGTGACCAACCACGGCATCCCGGTGGAGCGGACGGTGAAGACGCTGCTGGTCCGGGGCGCCGAGGGCGGCCTGGTGGCCCTCATGGTCCGGGGCGACCACGAGCTCAACGAGGTGAAGGCGGAGAAGCTGCCCGCCGTGGCCGAGCCGCTGACCATGGCGGAAGAGGCCGACATCCGGGCCGCTGCCGGGGCCGGCCCCGGCTCCCTGGGGCCGGTGGGGCTGGAGGTCCCGATCATCGTCGACCACGCCGTGGCCGCGCTGGCCGACTTCACCGCCGGCGCCAACCGTGATGGCGAGCATCTGTTCGGCATCAACTGGGGGCGCGACCTCCCCGAGCCGGAGACCGCCGACCTGCGCAACGTGGTCGCCGGCGATCCCAGCCCGGCCGGCGACGGCCGGCTGCAGATCCGCCGGGGCATCGAGGTGGGCCACATCTTCCAGCTGGGCAGCAAGTACAGCGAGGCACTGGGCGCCACGGTCCTGGACGAGGAGGGCCGGCAGCGGACCCTGACCATGGGCTGCTACGGCATCGGCGTCTCCCGCGTGGTGGCCGCCGCCATCGAACAGAACCACGACGAGCGCGGCATCGCCTGGCCGGACGAACTGGCCCCCTTCCGGGTGGCCCTCTGCCCCATCCAGCCCGGCCGCAACGCCGAGGTGGCCGAGACCGCCGAGCGGCTCTACCGCGAACTCTCCGAGGCGGGCGTCGAGGTGCTGCTGGACGACCGCGGTGAGCGGCCGGGAGTGATGTTCGCCGACATGGAGCTCATCGGCATCCCCCACCGCGTCACCATCGGCGGCAAGGGGCTGGAACGCGGGGTGGTGGAGTACCAGTCCCGCAGCGGGGAGGCGGCCGGCGAGATCCCGCTGGCAGAGGCCACCGGCACCCTGCTCGAAAGGCTCGGCGCCTAACCGGTCGAGAAGTGCGCCGGCGCCGGGTCCGCCTCCCGCAGCTCGCAGCGCACATCCTCCACCTGGGCCGCGGCCGGCCCCTTCCAGAGCCAGGAGATCATCTCGTCCCGGGCCGCCTCGGGCCCGCAGATGAGCACCTCCACACTGCCGTCATCGCGATTGCGGGCGTGGCCGGTGAGGCCCAGCCGGCCCGCCTGATCGGCGGCGGAGGCCCGGAAGAAGACCCCCTGCACGTGGCCGCGGACCACACAGCGCTGGCAGGTGTTCCCGTGCGTCGACATCGTGGCTCCCCCCCTGCGGCTTGTGGACCTCCCGAGGGTGGCACAGCAACCGGCGGCCCGCTACTCGGGCAGCTCCAGGGTCACCGCCTGGCCGGGGCGCCAGTCCTCCGGGGCGTCCCCGGAGAGGGCCAGGCGCACCCGCCAGCCGTCCCCCACGGTCTCCACCCGGCGGATCACGCCCTCCGCCCGGCTCCCCGCCCGGGTGACCGGTACGGTCGCCCCTTCGGCGAGATCCCCGGCATGGTCGTCCCCCACGCGGGCTACCGCCGCCAGGCCACCGTCGGCGGGGCGCAGGCGCACCAGCGTGCGCACCCGATCCCGGTTGCTCACCGCCATGCCGGGATGGGCCTCCACGGCGAGGACCGTCCCCGCTACCGGCGCCTGCAGGCGGCTGTAGGCGCGGTCCAGGCGGGCCCGTTCGTGGGCGGCCACCGCCTCCCGGTAACTGGCCTCGGCTGCTGAGGCCTCGTTGATGGCGATCTGGAGATCGTGCTCGGAGAGCTCCGTGCGGTCGAAGAGCGTCTGGGCGCGTTCCTGCTCCCGCCGCGCCTCGTCCCGGGCGAGCTTCGCGGCCTCCATGCGCGCCCGGGTGGCGGCCACCCCGGCGGCCAGGCCGGATTGCTCCAGCCGTAACAGCTCCTCGCCGGCCTTCACCCGATCGCCGGGGGCCACGTGGACCTCGGTGATCACGCCGGACAGCGGGACGCCGAGGGACTGCTCCGTCGCCCCGACCAGGCGGGCCGGGTGGTCGGCGGCCAGGCCCGTGGTCGGCGCGAGCAGGGCCGTGAGCAGGATGGTGGCAAGGGCGAAGTTCCGGTTCATGGTGCCTCCTCCCGGGAATCGGTTCGGGGTAGCCGGCCGCGCAGGGCGTCGATACGCGCCCAGGCCATGGCGATACTGAAGGCCGCCTCGGCCTGCCGGCGCTGGGTGGCGGTGAGGTTGACCATGGAGTCGCCCAGGTCGGCCTGGACCTCCATCTCGTAGAGTTTGCGGGCGTAGGAGAGGTACTTCTCGCGGTAGTCCCGCTCGGTATTGGCCGCCTCGCGATCGCCGGCCAGGTTGTCCAGGTCCTGCCACGCCTCCAGGGTCGCCTGCTCCAGCTCCATCTCCGTCCGGCGCAGGCGGGCCCGCGCCTCGCGCAGCCGCGCCCGGGCCGCATCCTCGGCCGCCCCTGCCTCGCCCCCCTGATAGAAGGGCACATCCAGGCGCAGTGCCGCCTCCCAGTCGTAGCGGGACTTCAGGGTCCGCGACCAGGCGTAGGTGGAGAGTTCCAGGTCCAGGCTGGGGTCGTTGAGGGAGCGGGCCTGCTGGATCTCTGCCCGCGCCGCGGCCACCTCCCGCCGCAGGGCCGCCAGTTCCGGATTCCCGGCCCGCACGGCCTCGCGCAGTTCCGCCAGGTCGGGGACTTCCCGGCCCAGCTCGGGCAGCGGCGGCGGCCGAAGGTCGGAGGAGAGCTCTCCCGGGCGATTCAGGGCATTGGCCAGCCGGGCACGGGTTCGGCGCTTGTGGCTGCGCGCCGTATTGCGCTCGGCCAGCGCCTGCTGGTACTCCGCCTCCTTCTCGGCCAGCTCCACGTCAGAGACCTGGCCGAGTTCGTGGCGATCCCGCATGCGATCCACCTCGATGAAGACGATGGCCATGCGTTCGTCGGCGCGGTTGGCCTCCAGGTCCGCCAGCAGGACATCGAAATAGCGCCGCATGATGGTCAGGCGGCGCGACTGGCGCGCCGTAAGCACCCGCTCTTCGGCCGCCTCGGCCCGGGCCCCTTCGGCCTCTCGCGCCGCCTCGGTGGCCCCGGAGTCGTACAGGGTCCGGGTGAGGTAGGCGCGGGCGTAGTGGTCATCAGCCGAGGCCTCGTCGTAATAGTCCGAGGGCAGCCCCACCTCGGCGGCTCGCGCCTCCACGCCGAGCTCCCAGCCCTTGCCACTGGCCGCTCGCCGCTCATTGGCACGCGCGCCCTCCAGGCGGGCCCGGGCAACGGCCAGATCGGGGTGATCGGAATCCGCCTCTTCCAGGGCCCGCTCCAGAGTCAGTGGTTCGGGTAGCGGCTCGGGTTCCGCCGCCGGCTCTTCCTGGGCCATCACCGGCCCTGCGAACAGGGCCAGAACGAGCGTCAGAAACCGGCGGCGGCCCTCAGTAATAGCTCGCGCCGCCATCATCGCCGCCGGCGTCCTGCTGGCTCTGCCGATACTTCGGGAAGGGCTGTTCCCGATAGGCTTCCTCGACCACGTAGCGACCCATGGTCAGGAACTCCTCGATCCCGGAGGTCTTGCCGGTGTAGCGGTAGATCCGCTCCCCCTCCAGGTCGAAGAAGGCAAGGACCGGAGTGGCGCGAACGCGATGGCGCTCGAAGGCGAAGTCCTTCTGGGACATGGACTCCCCATCAAAGGCCTTCACCGGGACATCACCCTCGATATCCACCTTGAAGCTCAGGAAGTTCTCCCGGTAGTACTCCTGGACCTCGGTCTGATTGAGGACGTTCTCGCGCATCCAGTGGCAGAAGGGGCATTCATCCATCTCGAAGAAGATGAAGATCCCCTCCTTGCCCTCGTCCCGGGCCCGCTGGAGCTCCTGGTCGAACTCGTTCCAGGTATCGTTGAAGAAGTGCTCATCCGGGTCCTTCTCCGCCGCCGCCGGGGCGGCCACGAAAAGCCCGATGATCACCAGTGCGGCAATCCACCAGCGCATGGCGCTCCTCCTCTCTCCTTGGTCATGGGTGGACCTGTCGGTCCATTCTCTTGTTCTCACGGACTTCGACCGACCATGAGCGGCCGGGTTCCCCTGGTCGGCCCTCCGTCCGCGGAAGACCGGACATGAAAAAGGGGCCCGCAGGCCCCCTTGTTCTACCGGGCCCGCACCGAGGCGCGGGCTTACGGCAACCTACCGACGCAGGTAGCGCATATCGGACTGCTCGGTCCGACCCAGGCTCCACTCGCCGCGAGTCCGCGCGTGCTCCACGGCGGCCTCGACCTCGGCGCGGGAATAGTCACGCCGGATGGAGAACCGCTGCCCGGGATGGATGAGGTCGGCATCCTCGATCCGGTCGCGGTTGGCCTTGAAGATCAGCGGCCACTGGTAGGGGTCGTCGTAGATGGTGGCCATACCGGCGATACCCCAGAGGGTGTCACCCCGCTCGACGGTATAGGAGCCGGAGCCGCTGCCGGACACCGCCGGCCCCATCACCTCACCGGATACGTCATCCGCGGCACCCTCGGCCGGGATGTTCTTGCCCTCTTCGAAGAGCCGCTCCTGCTCGTTGCACTGCTCCATGCCCTGCTCGGCCTGGAAGAGGGCCTCGTTGGCCAGCTCTTCCGCCTCGGCGTATTCACTGGCGTCGGCGGCATCCTCGGCCTCGGTAAGGATGGACTCGGTGTCCCGCCAGAGACAGCCGCGGTCATCCGCCTTTTCGATGGCGGCCCGGGCCTCGCTGATGGCCCGATCGGCGGCGCTCTCCGCACCGGTGGTCTCATCCCCTTCCGAGGGAGAGCCGGCACAGCCGGCGGCCATCAGGATGGCAGCGGTCAGTCCCGCATAGTTCCAAATGCGCATTTTCATCGCTTCGACTCCAAGTCTTGCGGTGTTCACCGGCGCCCGCCCGGGACGCCCTGCCTGTTGCTCGCTCTACACCCCGAATTCTAAACGAATCCCCCGAAGTGGCAAACGTTCCCCATCCGGGTGTGCTAGGAATTCCCGGCCTGGTGCGCCAAGTGGCGGGCCTCGTCGGCCCGTTCCCGGGCCTGCCCGTACCTGCCGGCTTCCAGCGCCTGTCGCGCTTCCCGAAGCAGACGCCTGGCCCGCTGCCGGGTCGTCGGCGTCATGTCATCCCCCGCCGCTCTCACCGCCTGGCGGGCGTCGCTCATGGCCTGGACCGGTGGTGAACCGGCGCACCCGGCAAGCGTTGCCATCACGAGTCCGACCAGCAGGCCGGACCATACGGAAATTCGGTGACAATGCGGATGGAATGCCATATTTCCCCGAAAATGTTGCCGCTCGAAGCTAGCAGCCCCCCCCATGGGCTGTCAACGCGACTCCGGTTAGACTGTTCACCGTTGCACACTACCCCTTCCGAGGCCCCCCATGGCGATGACCGTCTACCACAATCCGCGCTGCTCGAAATCGCGCCAGACCGTCGCGCTCTTGCGCGAGCACGGCGTCGAACCCGAGCTGGTGGAATACCTCAAGGAACCCCCGGCCGCGGAAACCCTCGCCCACCTGGCCACGCTGCTGGGGGTGGAGCCCCGGGAGATGATGCGCCGCGGCGAAGCGGAATACCGCGAACTCGGGCTGGATGACCCGAACCTGGAACGCACCGACCTGTTCCGGGCCATTGCCGAGCATCCCCCGCTGCTGGAGCGCCCCATCGTGGTCAATGGTGACCGGGCCGCCATCGGCCGGCCGCCGGAACGCGTGCTGGAGATCCTCGAATGACCGCCGGCGGGAGGGAGCCACACGAGATCTTGGTCCTCTACTACAGCCGCCACGGCGCGACCGCCGCCATGGCCCGGGAGGTCGCCGCCGGTGTGGACGGCGTAACCGGAATGGCGGCGCGCCTGCGCACGGTGGCCCCCATCTCGGCGACCCCGGAGGCGGTGGCGCCGCCGGTCCCCGACGACGGCCCGCCCTATGCCCGCCCGGAGGACCTGGCCGAGTGCGACGGGCTGGTCATGGGCAGCCCCACGCGCTTCGGCAACATGGCCGCCCCGCTGAAGTACTTCCTGGACGGTACCAGCGCCCAGTGGCTCGGCGGCGCCCTGGCGGGCAAACCGGGGGCCGTCTTCACCTCTACCGCCTCGCTGCACGGCGGTCAGGAGTCCACTCTGCTGACCATGGCCCTGCCGCTGCTCCACCACGGCATGCTCTTCACCGGCCTGCCCTACACCGAGGAGCGGCTGTCGACCACGGCCTCCGGCGGTACCCCCTACGGCGCCAGCCATGTTGCCGGTGCCGATGCCGGCCGGCCCGTGGATGCCGACGAGAGCCACCTCTGTCGCGCGCTGGGTACGCGCGTGGCGGAGATCGCCCTTACCCTCCTACGCGGCCGGGAGAATGCCCGTGGCTAGAAAGACCTACATCGCGCGGGTGGTCACCCTGGCCGCCTGGTTCGCCCTCTTCATCCTGCTGCTGGGCTGGTACCTGTGGCTGGCGCCGTCCACCCACTTCCATCCCTCCCTGGTAGTGGCCGTTATCGTCGGGCCACTGCTGCTGCCGCTGCGGGGGCTCCTGGCCGGGCGCGCCTACACCCACGCCTGGACCACCCTGCTAATCCTGCTCTACTTCGCCCACGGCGTGACCGAGGCCATGGCCAGCCCCGAGGCAAGGCTGCTTGCGTGGATCGAGATCGCCCTGTCGGTGATCCTCTTCACCAGCGCCATGTTCTACGCCCGCTGGCGCGGCAAGGAACTCAACCTCCGTCCGCCGAAATGAGCTCGCGGACGAAGGGGATGGTCAGCCGCCGCTGGGCGGCCAGGGTGGCGCGGTCCAGCCGCTCCAGCCAGCCGAAGACCTCCGCCGGGTCCCGGCTGATCCGGCTCAGGAGGTAGTTGGCCACCGCCTCGGGCATCTCCATGCCGCGGCGGCGGGCGCGACCCATGAGGGCCTTCCGCAGGCCCTCGTCATCCAGCGGCTGGAGGTGGAAGACCAGGCCCCAGGCCAGCCGGCTGCGCAGGTCCTCCAGGACCAGGGGCAGTGCCGCCGGGGCCGCGCTGGCGGCCACCAGGAAGGGGGCCCCGGCCTCGTTGGTGCGGTTGAAGAGGTGGAACAGGGCCTCTTCCCAGGCGCGGTCCCCGGCCACGGCATCGAGGTCGTCCACCGCCACCACGGCCATTCCCTCCAGCCCCTGGAGGGCCTCCGGGGTCAGACCCTCCGTCCCCAAGGGGAGGTAGGCCGCCGGCTCGCCGGCCCGGCCTGCCGCCACGCAGGCGGCCTGGAGGAGATGCGTCTTGCCCCGCCCCGGCCCGCCCCAGAGGAAGAGCGGCCCGGGCTGACGGGCAGCCACTGCCGCCACGGCACCCGCATTGGCCCCGGATTCGAAGCCCTCCAGGTCCGCCGCCTCGTGGAACCCCACGGGGAGGATGAGCTGATCATTCCCGGCCGCCATCTACTCTCCCGCGTAGGCCTCGCTTTCCAGGTAGCGCTGGTGGGCGTGGCGCAGCAGAACGGCGATGACCGCCGCCGCCGGTAACGCCAGGAGCATCCCCACGAAGCCGAAGAGCTGGCCACCGGCGAGGACGGCGAAGATCACCGCCACCGGGTGGAGGCCGATACGGTCCCCCACGAACCAGGGGGTGAAGACCGCCGTCTCCAGGACCTGGCCGATACCGAAGACGGCCGCCACGCCGAGCAGCGCCCACACCTCCTGGAACTGGAACCAGGCCACCAGGCCGGCCACGGCAATGCCCACCACCAGGCCGAGATAGGGGATGAAGCTGACCAGTCCGGCCAGCAGGCCGATGAGAATGGGCGCGTTGATGCCCAGTGCCCAGAGCCCGCCGGCGTAGACCGCGGCCAGGGCGAGCATCACCGAGACCTGGCCGCGCAGGAAGGCGCCCAGGGCCTCGTCGGCGTCCCGGGTCAGGTCAACGATGAGCGGCTCCCAGGGGCGCGGCAGGAGCTCGCGGATGCGGGCCACCAGGTTGTCCCAGTCGCGCAGGAGATAGAAGGTCAGCACCGGGATGAGCAGCAGATTCGCCAGCCAGGCGAGCAGGGCCAGGCCGGACCGGGAGGCGGAGGCCAGCACCGTCTGCGCCCAGCCGCCGGCTGCCTGCCAGTGCTCCCGGGCCAGCTCCACCAGCCGGGTCAGGTCCAGCTCCGCCAGGATGGGGAAGCGCGCCTGGGCCTGCTCCAGCCAGCCCGGCAGCCGCTCCAGCAGCCGCCACAGCTGCTCGCCGGCCAGCGGCAGGATCACCATCACGGCCGCCAGCACCGCCCCCGCCAGCAGCAGGAAGACCAGCACTACGCCGAGGGTCCGCGGTACCCGGCGGGCCTCCAGCCGATCCACCAGCGGGTCCCCCAGGTAGGCCAGCAGGGCGGCCGCGGCAAAGGGGGTCAGCACCGGCGCCAGGAGCCACAGGAGGCCGGCGAGGATCAGGGCGATGGCCAGGGGGACCAGGGCCCGATTGTCCATCACGATTCATTCTCCTTCGAGACGTTTCCGGAGGCGGCCATCCGGAAGAAGGCGTGCAGGTAGTCCAGACCGGAGCCCAGGGTGGTCAGCACCACCAGCAGGGTCCCGGCCGCCACGGCCACTGCCGGAACGGGCAGCGATACCAGTGCCGCCAGGACCAGCAGCAGATAACCGGCCTGGACGATGGTATTGAGCTTGCTGATCCGCCGGGCGGCGACGCGATAGGCCCCGTAGGACCATCGCAGCCAGACGGCCCCCGCGGCAATGAGCGCATCCCGACCGATGACCAGCACTGCCAGCCAGGCGGGGATCGCCTCCAGCATGCCCAGGGTGACATAGGCCGCCAGCATCAGGAGCTTGTCCGCCACGGGGTCGAGGACGGCCCCCAGGGCACTGCCCCACCCCTTGTGCCGCGCCAGCCAGCCGTCCAGCCCGTCGGAGAGGGCGGCGATGAGGACCAGGACCAGGGCAGTGCCGAAGGCCTCGGTGACCATCGCCACCACCGCCGGCGGGACCAGGAAAATCCGGAGGATGCTGATGGCGTTGGGCAGCCAGGCCAGGGTCATGGCAGATGGCGGTAGTGGAGGACATCCCCCGCACCGGTGGGCCGCCGGGTCCGGACCAGGGTATCCCCCAGGCCGATGGCCTGGATGAGGCCATCGGCCCCGCCCCGCAGGGTAACCTCCAGTCGCAGCTGGTCCCCGGCCACGCTGTGAACCTGGACCCGGCGCACCGCCGAGAGACCGGCCAGATAGTCCCGGACGCCGACGTAGCCGCCCAGGTCCCGGACCCCGGAGACGGCGAGGGTGACGCTCCCACCCTCGCCACTCCCGCCCGCATAGGCGGCCGCCAGGGTCTCGGCCGTACCGTCGACACCGGCGTCCGTTACCTCGATGAGGAGATCCCCGGTAACCGACCAGCGACTGGTCTGCTCGCCCCGTAGCAGGGTCCAGTCCGCCACCCATTCCCCGCTGGCCTCCCGCCGTACCCGCCCCATGAGCACCGCATCGGTGGCATAGCGGGCAGAGGCCGCACGGACCGGTTCGACGAAGCCGGCCGCCACGTCCGCGGCCTCCACCGATCGCCGGTCGCGCAGGTCCCGCAGCGGCCAGCGCAGGGGCAGCCCCCGCAGCCGCGCGCGCTCCACCACCGCGCGGTAGACGGGATGGCCGCTCTCCGGCCCCAGCAGGCGCCGTTCGCCATCCTCCTCCACGGCCAGCCACACCAGGGTGGCGGGCCGCATCCGCCCCCAGACCGGAAGGTCCTCGGACTCCAGCAGCTGCCGCACCGCCCGGGACTGGAAGCGCATCCAGAGCGTCAGGCCCTCCCCCTCCTCGTCGGTGTAGCGATACTGCTGCAGATAGCGCCCGGGCTCGGCCACCGCGGCGGCGATGCCCGTCAGCTCCCCGCTTCCGGCACTCCCGGAGACGCGCACCAGTACCTGGCGCAGGCCGGCGCGGAGCGCGCGCTGGCGCTCCTCCGCCCCCTGGCTCTCCACCTCGATGCGGATCTCGTAGAGGCCCTCCACGGTCGCCGCGGACGCGCCCCCGGCCATGAACAGGGTCAGGCTCAGGAGAACGAGCAGCGGGAGTCGGTGCAGAGGGATGGATGCGGGCGTCATGGCCCCGGATTATGGCCCACCACCGGTCGCGGTTCCATGCCCCCCGGGGACTCATTACAATTGGTCCATCCGCCCACCTCCCGAGGAGAGCCCCCTTGAGCGCCGACGACACCGAAACCGGCTCCGGCCTCACCTATCGCGACGCCGGCGTGGACATCGATGCCGGTAACGACCTGGTGGATCGCATCCGCCCCGCCGTGGACCGCACGCGGCGGCCGGAGGTGCGTGGCGGGCTGGGCGGTTTTGGCGCCCTGGTGGACCTGCCCGCCGGCTACCGCGACCCGGTCCTGGTAGCCGGGACCGACGGGGTGGGCACCAAGCTCGACCTGGCCGAGCGCCTGGGCCGCCACGACACCATCGGCCGCGACCTGGTGGCCATGTGCGTCAACGACCTCATCGTCCAGGGGGCGGAGCCGCTCTTCTTCCTGGACTACTACGCCACCGGCAAGCTGGAGGTGGATACCGCCGGCGATGTGGTCACCGGGATCGCCGCCGGCTGCGAGGAGGCCGGCTGCGCCCTGGTGGGCGGCGAGACGGCGGAGATGCCGGGCTTCTACGAGGCCGGCCGCTACGACCTGGCCGGCTTCTGTGTCGGCGTCGCCGAGCGCGACCGGCTCCTGGACGGGACGAGCTGCCGCGCCGGCGACATCCTGCTGGGACTGGCCTCCTCCGGGCCGCACTCCAACGGCTACTCCCTCATCCGGCGGCTGCTGGACACCACCGCCGCCGACCTCGACGCCCCCTGCGGCGAGACCACCCTGGGCGAGGCCCTGCTGGCGCCCACGCGGATCTATGTCCGCCCCCTGCTGGAGGCGCTCTCCGCCCACCCCGGCGCCATCCACGCCCTGGCCCACATCACCGGCGGCGGCCTGCCGGAGAACCTCCCCCGCGTCCTGCCTGACGGCCTGGCCGCCCGGGTGGAGAGCGAGCGCTGGCAGGCGCCGCCGGTCTTCGACTGGATCCGGGAGAGCGGGCGCATCGACCCGGCGGAGATGTTCCGTACCTTCAACTACGGCATCGGCATGGTGGTGGCCGTGGCGGCGGACGAGGCCGAGGCGGTGGCCGCGACCCTGCGCGAGGCCGGCGAGACGGTGACCGCCATCGGTGAACTCACCGCCGCCGGGGAAGACAAGCCCCGGGTGACCATCACATGACCGGACAGGAGCCCACCGCGCCCCTGCCCATCGTCGTCCTCCTCTCCGGCGGCGGTACCAACCTCCAGGCCATCCTGGACCGGGCCGCCGCCGGCACCCTGCCGGTGGAGGTCCGGGCGGTGATCAGCAACCGCGCCGACGCCCGGGGGCTGGAGCGCGCCCGGAGCGCCGGCGTGCCCACCGAGGTCATCAACCACCGGGACCACCCCGACCGCGCCGCCTTCGATGCCGAGCTGGCGCGGCGCATCGACGCCCACGAGCCGGCCCTGGTGGTGCTGGCCGGCTTCATGCGGATCCTCACCGACGACTTCGTCACCCGGTATACCGGCCGCATGCTCAACGTCCACCCCTCCCTGCTACCGCGCCACAAGGGGCTGGATACCCATCGCCGCGCCGTGGAGGCCGGTGATACCGAGCACGGCTCCAGCGTCCACTTCGTCACCCCCGGGGTGGACGACGGGCCGGTGGTGGTCCAGGCCCGGGTCCCGGTGCAGGCCCACGACACCCCCGGGGACCTGGAGGCGCGGGTCCGCCCCTGGGAGTACATCATCCTCCCCCAGGCCATCCGGCTCTTCGCCGAGGGCCGGCTGCGGCTGGAGGGGGAGACGGTCCTGCTGGACGGCGCCCCGCTGGAGGCGCCGCTGCCGCCCGAGGCCACGCCGGGGGAGGCGACGTGATGAGGGCATTCACCCTCCTCGCCGCCTGCCTGGCGCTGGTCCTCCTGCCGACCCTGCTGGCAGCGGAGAGCCGCGCCCCCTTCCCGGAGGGGATCGATCTGGAATACCGCGTCAAGCGCAGCGGCTTCACCCTGGGGACCATGGAGCGGACCATCAGCGGGGAGACCGTCCAGGGAGGCAACGGCCACGAGTACCGCGTCGCCTCGGTGGCCCGCCCCGGCGGCATGGCCCGGCTGCTGTTCAGCGGTGAGACCCGGGAAAGCAGCCGCTTCCGCTGGGAGGAGGACGGCATCCGCCCGCTGGAGTACCGCTACCGCCAGCGCACCGGCGAGGACAAGGATATCCGGCTGAGCTTCCACTACGGCGAGGCCGTGGTGCGGGAGGCGGTGCGCGGTCGGGAGTGGGCGCTGGAGGCCGGCACCCAGGACCTGGTCAGCGCCCAGTTCGCCGTCATGCGCGGGGTGGCCGCCGGCGAGGAGAGCTTCGAGTTCCGGGTCGTGGACGAGGACGGCCCCGAGACCTACCGCTACGAAGTCACCGGCGAGACCCGGCGCGAGACCCCGGCGGGCACCTGGCAGACCGTCCGCGTGGAGCAGATCCGCGACAAGCCCGGCAAGCGGCGCAGCCTCTTCTGGCTCGCGCCCGAACTGGGCTACCTGCCGGTGGCGGTGGAACAGCGCAAGGGCGACGACCGCAAGGGGCTGCTGGAACTCCTCAAGGCCCCGGAGGCCGACTTCTCCGCGATGGAGGAGTAACCGTCCTCAGGAGCGGGGCAGCGTGACCCCCTGCTGCCCCTGGTACTTGCCCCCGCGATCCCCGTAGGAGGTCCCGCAGACCTCGTCCGACTCCAGGAAGAGGAGCTGGGCCACGCCCTCGTTGGCGTAGACCTTGGCCGGCAGCGGCGTGGTATTGGAGAACTCCAGGGTGACGTGGCCCTCCCACTCCGGCTCCAGCGGCGTCACGTTGACGATGATCCCGCAGCGGGCGTAGGTCGACTTGCCCAGGCAGATAGTAAGCACCGAGCGGGGGATCCGGAAGTACTCCACCGTGCGCGCCAGGGCGAAGGAGTTGGGCGGGATGATGCAGACATCCCCCTTGAAGCTGACGAAGCTCTCGTCGGTGAAGGCCTTGGGGTCGACGATGGCCGAGTTGATGTTGGTGAAGATCTTGAATTCGTCGGCACAGCGGATGTCGTAGCCGTAGCTCGAGGTGCCGTAGGAGATGAGCGGCGAGCCGTCCTCGCCGGTGCGCACCTGCTCCGGCTCGAAGGGGTCGATCATCCCCTCCTCGGTGGCCATGCGCCGGATCCAGTGGTCGGATTTGATGCTCATGCTCGGGCCCTCGTCGCCGCGCCTCCGGGAAGCCGGGGAGGGTAGCACGGCGACGGCCGCCACCCCAGTGGCCGAGGCCGGTGGGCAGGAAGACCGCGTCCTTTCCCCGGAGAATACCTGGTGGTCGGTGCAAGTCCCTGATCCCGGGTCGTCGGCAGCAGGGATGCTGCCGTCGAGCCGACAGGGACATCTTTACGGCGTACCCGGGATCAGGGACTTGTGCCGACCACCCCGGCGTATGCGGACGCCCCGGGGTCGGGCGTCAGTTGTCCTGGATGACGATGTTGGGGAACTTGTGGCTGTACTCCCGCCCCTTGAGGGAGAGCCGGGCCGCCGTCCGCCGGGCGATCTGGCGGTAGATCTCGGTGAGCCGGCTGTCCGGGTCGGCGACCACGGTGGGCTTGCCGCCGTCGGCCTGCTCGCGGATGTGGATATCCAGGGGCAGCGAGCCCAGCAGGTCGATCCCGTACTCGTCCGCCATGGACTGACCGCCGCCCTCGCCGAAGATGTGCTCCTCGTGGCCGCAGTTCGAGCAGATGTGGATGGACATGTTCTCGATGATTCCCAGGGTGTCCACCGAGACCTTTTCGAACATCTTGTGCGCCTTGCGCGCATCCAGCAGGGAGATGTCCTGGGGGGTCGTGACGATGAGCGCCCCGGAGACCGGCACCTTCTGCGCCAGGGTCAGCTGGATGTCGCCGGTGCCCGGCGGCAGGTCGATGACCAGATAGTCGACGTCGTCCCAGTTGGTGTCGTTGAGCAGCTGCTCCAGGGCCTGGGTGACCATGGGCCCGCGCCAGACCATGGGGGTATCCTCGTCGATGAGGTAGCCGATGGACATGGTCTGGACGCCGTAGTTGACCATGGGCTCCAGGGTCTTGCCGTCCTTGGAATCGGGCTTGTCGGAGAGGCCCATCATCCGCGGGGTGCTGGGGCCGTAGATATCGGCATCCAGCAGCCCCACCTTGGCACCCTCGGCGGCCAGGGCCAGGGCCAGATTCACTGCCGTGGTGGACTTGCCCACGCCGCCCTTGCCGGAGGCCACGGCGATGATGTTCTTGACCCCGGAGATGGGGGAGACGCCCTGCTGCACCGAGTGGGTCTCCACCTTCTGCTCGATGTTGACGGTAACGTCGCTGGCCTCCGTACCGCCCTTCACCGCGTCGCGGACCGCCGCGGCGAGCTCGTCCCGGTAGCCCTCGACGGGGAAGCCCACCTTGAGATTCACGGTGACCCGGTCGCCGTCGACCTGGATCCCGTCGACGATCTTCGCCGAGACCGGGTCCCGGTCCATGTAGGGATCCACATACCCCTTGAGGGCGGTCTCCACCTGCTGCTCGGAAACGTTCGCCATGACGTTCGCACTCCTCGGACGGTTGTCTGCAAGGCCGCCGCCACGGCGACCTCGCGCTATCTGGCCCGCTATTGTGGGACGGATGGGTCGGATATTCTACCCGAAGGGAACGGGCCTTTTCCGCTCTCAGACCTCCCACCGCCATGCCGGGCGCTCCCCGTAACGAAGCCCGACAGCAACTGGCCCTCCCCCCGGCCGGCTAGTACCATGACCGGGTTATCTTCCAGCCCGCTACTGCCGAGCCGCGAGTCCCATGTCCGAAGGCCACCGCCGCATCCTGGTTACCAGCGCCCTGCCCTACGCCAATGGCAGCATCCACCTGGGCCACCTGGTGGAATATGTCCAGACCGATATCTGGGTCCGCTACCAGCGCCTGCGCGGCCACGAGTGCTGCTACGTCTGCGCCGACGACGCCCACGGCACCCCCATCATGCTGCGGGCACAGAGCGAGGGAATCGCCCCCGAGGAGCTCATTGAGCGGGTGGGCGAGGAGCACCGGCGCGACCTGGGCGACTTTCACGTCGCCTTCGACAACTACCACTCCACCCACTCGGTGGAGAACCGCCGGCTAGTGGAGACCCTCTACCAGCGGCTGGAGGCGGCCGGCCACATCGACCGGCGCACCATCCGCCAGGCCTACGACCCCGAGGCGGGGATGTTCCTCCCCGACCGCTACGTCAAGGGCACCTGCCCGCGCTGCCACGCCGAGGACCAGTACGGCGACGCCTGCGAGGCGTGCGGGGCCACCTACCAGCCCACCGAGCTGCTGAATCCGGTCTCCGCCGTCTCCGGCGCCGCGCCGGAGGAGCGCGACTCCGAGCACTACTTCTTCCGCCTGCAGGACTTCGAGGGCTTCCTGCGCGAGTGGATGAACGAGACCGACACCACCGGTCGCCCCCGGGTCCAGCCGGCCATCGCCCACAAGCTGGGCGAATGGCTGGAGGACGGGCTGCGCGACTGGGACATCTCCCGGGATGCCCCCTACTTCGGCTTCGAGATCCCCGACGCCCCGGGCAAGTACTTCTACGTCTGGGTGGACGCGCCCATCGGCTACATGGCGAGCTTCCTGAACCTGGCCGAGCGGCGCGACCTGGACTTCGACGACTGGTGGGGCCCTGACAGCGATGCCGAGCTCTACCACTTCATCGGCAAGGACATCGCCTATTTCCACACCCTCTTCTGGCCGGCCCTGCTCCAGGGTGCCGGCTACCGGGTGCCCAGCGCGGTCTTCTGCCACGGCTTCCTCACCGTCAACGGCGCCAAGATGTCCAAGTCCCGGGGGACCTTCCTCAACGCCCGGACCTACCTGGACCACCTGGACCCCGACTACCTGCGCTACTACCTGGCGGCCAAGCTGGATGACGGCATCGACGACCTGGACCTGAACACCGATGACTTCATCGCCCGGGTGAACAGCGACCTGGTCGGCAAGGTGGTCAACCTGGCCAGCCGCTCCGCCGGCTTCATCAACAAGCGCTTCGGCGGCGAGCTGTGGTGGGAGGCGGAGCGCTTCGAGGGGGCCTCCGCCGAGTCCCTGGCCGAGCGCGACCGGCTGGCCGAGCGCTGGCGCGCGGTGCACGCCGACTTCGCCGGGGACCAGCGCCGCGCGGCCATCGCCGACCTCTACGAGAACCGCGAGTACAGCCGCCTCATGCGCGAACTCATGGAGCTGGCCGACGAGGCCAACCGCCTCTTCGACGAGCTCCAGCCCTGGGTGGTGGCCAAGGAGGCCGGCCGCGAGCCGGAGCTGCAGGCCATCAGCGCCATGGTCCTGGATGCCTTCCGGGTCATCATGACCTACCTCAAGCCGGTGGTGCCGGGGCTGGCCCACCGCAGCGAGGCCTTCCTGGGCCGGGAGCTGACCTGGGACGACCTGGCCCACCGGCTGGACGGGGCCATCAACCGCTTCAAGCCCCTGCTCACCCGCATCGAACAGGACCACGTGGACGCCATGCTGGAGGCGTCCCGACAGGAGAACACCGCCATGACCGAGACCGCCCCCACCGGCCCGCTGGCCGAGGAGCCCATCGCCGACGAGATCGCCTTCGAGGACTTCGTCGGCGTCGACCTGCGGGTGGCGCGGATCACCAGTGCCGAGCAGGTGGAGGGGGCGGACAAGCTCCTGCGCCTGCAGCTGGACCTCGGCGGCGAGACCCGCCAGGTCTTCGCCGGCATCAAGTCCGCCTACGACCCCGCCGACCTGGAGGGGCGGCTGACGGTCATGGTGGCCAACCTGCCGGCGCGCAAGATGCGCTTCGGCGTCTCCGAGGGCATGGTCCTCGCCGCCAGCGGCGAGGGCGACGGCCCCTTCCTCCTGGGGCCCGACGACGGGGCCCGGCCCGGGATGCGGATCAAGTAACCCTTATGCCCCGTCCCGCGCGGGGTTGAGTACCCCCGGGGGCGGCGTCATACTTTTTCATCAGTTCCTGATGGACGGGCGGTCCCATGAGTGAGTACCTGCTCATCCTGGTGAGCACCATCCTGGTGAACAACTTCGTGCTGGTGAAGTTCCTCGGGCTGTGCCCCTTCATGGGGGTATCGCGCAAGCTCGAGACCGCCACCGGCATGGGGCTGGCCACCACCTTCGTACTCACCCTCTCGGCGATCTGCAGCTACCTCGTCAACGAGTACCTGCTGGCGCCGCTGGGGCTGGAGTACCTGCGGACCATCGCCTTCATCCTGGTCATCGCGGTGGTGGTGCAGTTCACCGAGATGGTGGTGCAGAAGACCTCGCCCCTGCTCTACCAGGTGCTGGGGATCTTCCTGCCGCTCATCACCACCAACTGCGCCGTCCTCGGCGTCGCCCTGCTCAACGTCCAGGAGGCCCACGGCTTTCTGGAGTCGGCGGTCTACGGCTTCGGCGCCGCGGTGGGCTTCTCCCTGGTGCTCATCCTGTTCGCCGCCATCCGCGAACGCATCGCCGCCGCCGACGTACCCGTCCCCTTCCAGGGGGCGGCCGTGGGGCTGGTGACCGCCGGCCTCATGTCCCTGGCCTTCATGGGCTTCTCCGGCCTGGTGCGGCTGTAGGCCATGCTCGAAGCCATCCTCGCCCTCGCCGGCCTCGCCCTCGCCTTCGGCCTGCTGCTGGGCTACGCCTCCATCCGCTTCAAGGTGGAGGGGGACCCGGTGGTCGACCAGATCGACGCCATCCTCCCCCAGACCCAGTGCGGCCAGTGCGGCTACCCCGGCTGCCGGCCCTACGCCGAGGCCATCGCCGCCGGCGAGGCGGACATCAACCAGTGCCCCCCCGGCGGCGAGCAGACCATCCAGCAGCTCGCCGACCTCCTGGGCCGTGAGCCCAAGCCGTTGAACCCCGAGCACGGCGAGGAGGAGGAGACCCCCGAGGTCGCCATCATCGACGAGAACATCTGCATCGGCTGCACCCTCTGCGTCCAGGCCTGCCCGGTGGACGCCATCGTCGGCGCCGCCAAGCAGATGCATACCGTCATCGAGGCCGAGTGCACCGGCTGCGAGCTCTGCATCGAGCCCTGCCCGGTGGACTGCATCTACATGGTGCCGGTGCCGGAGACGCCCCAGACCTGGCGCTGGCCCTTCCCGGAACTCTACTCCGAGGATGCCCGGCGCGGTCTGGCCCAGGTGGAGCCGGAAGAAGCGGACGAGGCGACGGAGGCCACCCATGACCGCTAGGCTCTGGCGCTTCCCCGGCGGGCTGGAGCTGCCCGGCCACAAGACCGAGTCCTGCGAGCAGGCCAGCGGCAGCGCCGCCCTGCCCGATCAGGTAGTCCTGCCCCTGCAGCAGCACATCGGCGCCCCGGCGGAGGCCGAGGTGGAGCCGGGCCAGTACGTGCGCACCGGCGAGCGCATCGCCCGCGCCCGGGACTTCGTCAGCGCCCCGGTCCACGCCACCATCTCCGGCACGGTGCAGACGGTGGAGGACCGGCCCATCGCCCACCCCTCCGGCCTCTCCGCCCCCTGCGTGGTCATCGCCAGCGACGGCGAGGATGCCTGGACCGACCTGCACCCCGTGGCCGACTACACCGCCGAGACGGCGTCGGACCTGCGCAACCGCATCCGCGAAGCCGGCATCGTCGGCCTGGGCGGGGCCGGATTCCCCAGCGCGGTAAAGCTCAACCCCGGCGGCCGCCCGGTGGAGACGCTCATCCTCAACGGCGCCGAGTGCGAGCCCTACATCACCTGCGACGACCGCCTCATGCAGGAGGAGCCGGCGCGCATCCTGCGCGGCATGCTCATCATGCGCCACGCCCTGCAGGCCCAGCGCTGCATCATCGGCGTCGAGGACAACAAGCCGGCCGCCATCACCGCCCTCAAGGCGGCCCGGGACGAGCTGGCGGCCACCGACAGCGCCGCCACCGGGGTGGAGATCCTCACCGTCCCCACCCGCTACCCGGCCGGGGGCGAGAAGCAGCTCATCTACACCCTCACCGGCAAGGAGGTTCCCAGCGACGGCCTGCCCATCCAGGTCGGGGTGGTCTGCCACAACGTCGGCACCGCCACGGCGGTGGAGCGCGCCATCAGCGAGGGGCGGCCCCTGGTGGACCGGCTTGTTACCGTCACCGGCAGCGCTATCGCCGACCCCCGGGTCTGGCGGGTCCGGCTGGGCACGCCGGTGGGTGACCTGCTGACCGAGCGGGTCCGCAACTGGGGAGACATAGGCGAGATCATCGTCGGCGGCCCCATGATGGGCTTCCGCCTCTTCCACCACGAGGCGCCGGTGGCCAAGACCAGCAACTGCCTACTGGTCCCCGCCGCCGAGGAGCTGACCCCGGCGCCGGATCCCATGCCCTGCATCCGCTGCGGCGCGTGCCAGGAGGTCTGCCCGGCCCGACTGCTGCCCCAGCAGCTCTACTGGCACGCCCGGGACAAGGACTTCGACAAGGTCCAGGACTACAACCTCTTCGATTGCATCGAGTGCGGCTGCTGCGCCTACGTCTGCCCCAGCCACCTGCCGCTGGTGCAGTACTACCGCTTCGCCAAGACCGAGATCTGGGCCGCCGAGCGGGAGAAGAAGAAGTCCGACATCGCCCGCGCCCGCTACGAGTTCCGCAACGAGCGGCTGGAGCGCGAGAAGGCGGAGAAGGCCGCCCGCCAGGCGGAAAAGAAAAAGCAGGTGAACACCGGCGACGACAAGAAGAAGGCCGCCATCGAGGCCGCCCGCAAACGGGCCCAGGAGAAGAAGGAACAGCAGGGCGTGGAGCCGAAGAACACCGACGACTCGGAACTCACCGAGGAGCAGAAGCGCAAGGTCGCCGAGACCCGGGCCCAGCGCGGCGAGGACGCCGAGGAAGAGACCGGCACCGGCGACGCCACGGGCAAGGGGGAGTAGCCGTGTTCGAACTGGTCCGCAGCTCCCCCCACTTCCACCCCGGCCGCAGCAGCGTGCGCCGGGTCATGTTCACCGTCTGCGCCGCCCTGATCCCGGGCACCCTGGCCCACCTCTGGTTCTTCGGCCCCGGCATCGCCTTCAATCTGGTCGCGGCCATCGCCGCCGCCCTGCTCACCGAGGCGGTGCTCCTGCGCCTGCGCCACCGGCCGGTCATGCCCTTCCTGGGCGACGGCTCGGCGGTGCTCACCGCCTGGCTGCTGGCCCTGGCCCTGCCCTCTCTGGCGCCCTGGTGGCTGCCCATGCTGGGCACCGCCCTGGGCATGGCCCTGGGCAAGCACCTCTACGGCGGGCTGGGCCACAACCCCTTCAACCCGGCCATGGTGGGCTACGTCATCCTGCTGGTCTCCTTCCCCCGGGAGATGACCACCTGGCTGCCGCCGGCCGGCGCCGTGGACCTCGGCGCCCATCTGCAGTTCTTCCTCACCGGCTCCCTGCCGGCGGCGGCCGACCTGGACGCGGTGACCCGGGCGACGCCGCTGGACCAGATCAAGACGGCCCTGGGGCAGAACCAGACCATCCCGGAGGTCTGGCAGGGCAACCCGATCTTCGGCGATCTGGCCGGCATCGGCTGGGAATGGATTAACACCCTCTTCCTCTTGGGCGGTTTGTGGCTGGTATTCCGGAAGGTCATCCCGTGGCAGACCCCGGCCGGCGTGATCCTCGGCGTCGGCATCCCGGCCCTGTTCTTCTACGCCCTGGACCCCGGCGCCTACGGCTCGCCGGCCTTCCACATCCTCTCCGGGGCCACCATGCTGGGCGCCTTCTTCATCGCCACCGACCCGGTGAGCGCCCCCTCGGCACCGCTGGCGCGCCTCTGGTACGGCCTCGGTATCGGCGCCTTCATCTACATCATCCGCACCTGGGGCGGCTATCCCGACGGGGTCGCCTTCGCCGTCCTGCTCATGAATACCGCCGCCCCCACGCTGGACTACTACATCCAGCCGCGGACCTTCGGCCACGGGAGGGGGGAATGACGGCCAACCTGCGCCATATCGCCCTGGCCGGCGGGATCCTCGCCCTCTTCGCCCTCATCGGGACCGGCCTCGTCGCCCTGACCCACGAGGCGACCGACGAGCGGATCGCTGCGAACCAGCGCGCCGCCACCCTGGAGACGCTCCACGAACTGATCCCGGAGTCGCGCTACGACAACGATCCCGTTCGGGATGCCATCACGGTCACCGCCCCGCAGGCCCTGGGCAGCAAGCACCCCCTCACGGTCTACCGGGCTCGCCGGAACGGGGAGCCCGTGGCCGCCGTCCTGACCGTCGTCGCACCCGACGGCTATGGCGGCCCCATCCGGCTACTGGTCGCCATCGACCACGACGGCACCCTCGCCGGGGTACGCGTGGTCAACCACAGCGAGACGCCGGGGCTCGGCGACGCCATCGAGATCGAGCGCTCGGACTGGATCGAGGACTTTGCTGGGCGCAGCCTCGGCAATCCGCCTCGGGAAGACTGGCGGGTGGAGAAGGACGGCGGAGTCTTCGACCAGTTCACCGGGGCCACCATCACCCCCCGGGCCGTGGTGGCAGCAGTCCGCCGCGCCCTGATCTACTTCGAGGAGCACCGTCGCGAGCTCTTCGCCCGCGGCGAATCAGCGGAGGAGCCATGAACGAGGAATACCGCGACATCCGCAACCAGGGCCTGTGGAACAACAACGTCGCCCTGGTCCAGCTCCTGGGCCTCTGCCCCCTGCTGGCGGTGACCACCTCGGCGGTCAACGGCCTGGGCCTGGGGCTGGCCACGCTGCTGGTCCTGCTCATCTCTAGCACCCTGGTCTCCATCATCCGCAACGTGGTGCGCCCGGAGATTCGGCTGCCCACCTTCGTGCTCATCATCGCCTCGGCGGTGACCGCCATCGAACTGGCCATGAACGCCTGGTTCCACGAGCTCTACGGCATCCTCGGGATCTTCATCCCGCTCATCGTCACCAACTGCGGCATCATTGGCCGGGCCGAGGGCTTCGCCTCCCGCAATCCCATCCTCCCGTCGATGTACGACGCCCTGATGATGGGGCTGGGCTTTGCCGCCGTGCTGGTGGTGCTGGGGGCCCTGCGGGAGATGATCGGCCAGGGGACGCTGTTCGCCGATGCCCACCTGATGTTCGGCGAGGCCGCCCGGGGCCTGGCCCTGGAGTGGGAGGCCTACGAGGGCTTCCTGCTGGCCGTACTGCCCCCCGGCGCCTTCATCGGCCTGGGCCTGCTCATCGCGGTGAAGAACATCGTCGATGCCCGCGCCGCCGCCCGGCCAGCCCCGGCCCCCGAACCGGAGCCGGAGGCGGCAGCCCAGGGTTGAGGGTCAGGATTGAAAGGGGGTTGCATCGGCCGGCTGGTGCGCACGTGGGGTCGTCGTAGCCGCGTAGCCATGCAGGTCCCCGCCGTGGCCGCGGGTGGACAGGCCCTGTTCGGGGCCTCGGCGGCCATGGATGGCCGCCGCGGAGCGCCAGGGAAGGTCCTCGCGTCCCCGAACAGGGCCTGTCCACCCGCGGCCACGGCCCCCTCGCAAGCCGGCCGGGCGAGGTTCCGCCCCCCTGCTGACAAGCACGATGACTGTACCGCCGCCCCCGGCTGCGGTATCCTCGCCGCGGAATTCCCAGGCTGTGACCACGGCTCACAGCCCCTTCAAGAAAACCACGAGGAGTCAGGAAGATGGCTGGACATTTCCCCTTCAGCGGCCGGGGCGGTCGCGCTTCCACCAACGCCTTCTTCGAGGCCGAGGGCTTCAACGCCGACCTCCAGGAGAAGTACTACCAGTGGTGGTACAACCAGGCGAAGGAGATGGTGGAGAACGATTCCGAGCTCAAGGTCACCAAGGGCCACGAGTTCAAGGAGTACCCCTTCGGCCAGCACGCCCACCACAACTTCCACCTGAACGACAAGGCGTGGGCCGTCGCCCTGGCCGACCTGGGTGACTTCCTCAAGGGCGTGGTCTTCCCGCGCCAGTCCGAGGAGGCCATGCACAAGCTCGAGGAAGAGCACAACAAGGTGGTCGAGGGACTGCGCAAGGAGGCCGAGGAGAATCCGCGCGAGGCCGCGCCGGATATCGGCTTCTTCCGCCACACCTGAGCCTTCTTCAGCGCCGCCGGCCCCGGCGGCGCTCGCCGGAGACCGCGACCTTGGACCCCGCCACCGTCGAGACGCTGTTCCAGCGCCTGGCCGCCGAGAACCCCGCTCCCGATTCGGAGCTGCAGTACGACTCCCCCTTCGAGCTGCTCATCGCGGTGATCCTCTCCGCGCAGGCCACCGATCGCGGCGTCAACAAGGCCACGGCGAAGCTCTTCCCCGTGGCCAACACGCCGCAGGCCATCCTCGACCTGGGCGAGGAGGGGCTGAAGGGCTACATCAACACCATCGGCCTCTACAATTCCAAGGCGAACAACGTCATCAAGGCGTGCCGGATGCTGGTGGACCAGCACGGCGGCGAGGTCCCGCGGGACCGCAAGGCGCTGGAGGCCCTGCCCGGCGTGGGCCGCAAGACCGCCAACGTGGTGCTCAATACCGCCTTCGGCGAGCCCACCATCGCGGTGGATACCCATATCTTCCGGGTCTCCAACCGCACCGGCCTGGCGCCGGGGAAGACGGTGCGCGAGGTGGAGGACCGGCTCATGGAGGTCGTGCCCGAACCGTACCTCCACGGCGCCCACCACTGGCTCATCCTGCACGGCCGCTACGTCTGCGTGGCCCGAAAGCCCCGGTGCGAGGCCTGCGTCATCGCCGACCTCTGCGAATACCCCGACAAGACCGAGGAGGTCTGACCATGTTCGGCCAGGACCGCAGCGAGATGCGGCGCACCTTCCAGACCGCCTGGGAGAAGGCCCGGGCCGGGGAGGATCTCGATCCCACCCAGCGGGCCATCGCCGAGGTGGTGGAGGCGCACCCGGAGTACCAGGCGCTGCTCACCGACTCCGAGGCGGCCCTGGACCGGGATTACACCCCGGAACAGGGGGAGACCAACCCGTTCCTGCACATGGGCCTGCACCTGGCCCTGCGCGAGCAGGTGGGGACCGACCGACCCGCCGGGATCCGGCCCCTCCACGCCCGGCTGGCCAGCCGCCTGGGCGACGAGCACGAGGCCGAGCACCGGATGATGGAGTGCCTGGGTCAGGCCCTGTGGGAGGCCCAGCGCAACGGCCGGGCGCCCGACGAGGCTGCCTACCTGGAGTGCCTCAAGGCCCTGTAACCCCCGGCCGATGGCGTGCCGGCCTTGGACACCCTCCCATGCCCGTGGTATGGATATTCTTACGGATCGCAATAACGACAAAGGGAGACCGGTATGTCCCTCGAAACTCGCACCTTCACCCTGGCCGCCCTGGTGAGCAGCGGCCTCCTGCTCGGAACCGGTGGTGCCGCACTCGCCGCCAAGGGCGGGGATGCCTCCCAGCAGCCCAACTGGATGGGGACCCCCCTCTACGAGACCGTGGAACTCACCTCCGGCTTTGACGACGACCCCTATACCGTCGACCTGGATGCGGGCGGCGATGGCAGCGTCGATGAGAGTCTGGCCCCGGGCTGCGCCGGCAATATCAACCTGGAAAAGCCCGACGTGGACCTCAACTACGAGTCCGGCGACTATCCGCTGTTCATCACCGTCAACTCCTCCGCCGACACCACCCTGGTGGTCTACGGCCCCGAGGGGCGCTGGTACTGCAACGACGACTTCGGCAGCTCGGATCCGATGGTCGTCTTCCACAACCCGCAGAGCGGCAACTACAACATCTGGGTGGGCGTCTACGAGGGTAGCAGCAACCCCGACGCGACCCTGACGTTCACCGAGATCAACCCGATGTAACGTACGGGGCCGGCCCCCGTGGAGTCCGGCCCCGCGCGCAGACCCCGGCCCCCCGGCCGGGGTACCCGCCTCAGAAGCTGACCCGCTCCTTTGCCAACTTCCCGCCCTCCTTGGGATAGGTGGTCTCGGCCCGGGACGACCCTTTAGCGGCCTATTCCGCCCGGGGCTCCCAGGCCCAGGCGGCCAGGAATGAGTCCAGGGGGGTCCCCGCCTGGTGGTTCATGTAGTTGGACATCGTCTTCAGGGCCACGCCCACCAGGATCTCCCCGGCGGCCGAGGCGGGGAGCCCGGCGGCATCCAGCTCGGAGCGCAGGGCGTCGTCCACCCAGCCCTGGCGCTCCACCGCCGCCCGGGTGACCCGGCACAGCGCCTCCAGGGCCGGGTCCGAGAGGGGCTCGCCGGCGCGCAGCGCCTTGAGTTCCTCCTCCGGGAGGCTGCTCATGGTGCTGTGGGCGGCGACGCAGTAGCCGCAGCCGTTGACCATGCTGGCGGCGATAAGGATGACATCGCGCTGGGCCGGGGTCAGTTCTCCGCCCTCGTAGGCCTCGGTAAGGGCCAGGTAGCCGTTGAGCAGCGCGGGGCTACCGGCCATGACACCGAAGATGTTGGGGATCGCCCCGTAGCGCTGGCGTACCGCCTCCAGGGCCGGCTTCGCCGCCTCGGGGGCGGTGGTGGCGTCGTGGACGGGCCAGTGGGTGCGGTTCTCGGTCCGGGTCGCGGTCTGGTTCATGGCTCTCTCCTTTCTTGAACGACTGTTACGAATTACCCAGTCTGGACCTTGTTGAACGGTCGTTCAAGGTGCTACGATTCAGCCATGAGTCGACCCAAGAGCTACGACCCCGAAACGGTCCTGGACCGCGCCACCGAGCTGTTCTGGAGCCACGGCTTCCACGCCACCTCCATGCGCGATGTCAGCGACGCCACCGACCTGCGCCCGGGGAGCCTGTACGGCTCCTTTGGCGGCAAGCGGGAACTCTTCCTGGCGGTGCTGGAGCGCTACTACGCCGGTACCCGCGACGCCGTGGAGGAGGCGCTGGCCACCGCCCCGGATCCCCTGGAAGGGGCCCGCCGCTTCCTGGAGGGGGTCGCCGAGGCCGCCATTGCCGACGACCGGGCCCGGGGCTGCCTGATGGTGAACACCGTCCTGGAGGCCGATGCCCTGGACGATGCCGAGCTGCGCCAGCGCGTGGACGCCATGTTCAGCGGCATCGAGGAGCGGCTGGAGGGCGCCCTGGAGGCCGCCCGCAAGGCCGGCCAGCTGGAGGCCGACCGGGATACGGCGCGCCTCGCGCGCACGCTCATCGCCGCGGTCTACGGCCTGCGCGTCTACCAGCGCCGGCAGCCGGCGCCGGAGATCCTGCGCGAGCTGGCAACCGAGCTGTTGACGCTGCTGCCGCCGCGCTCGACAGCCCCGACCGCGACTGCTTGACTCACAAGGACAACAAGACCGGGCCTCGAGCCCACCACCAAGGAGGAGCCACCATGAGCGATCGCAAATCCATCAAACCCGTCAGTGCGGCCCTGGGCACCGCCTTCGCCGCCGGCCTCGCCGCCGGCAGTGCCAGCGCCGACACGGGGGCCAACCCCTTCGGTCTCACGGATCTCGGCAGCGGCTACCAGGTCGCGCAATCCGAGGGCCGGTGCGGCGGCTCCGCCGAGCAGGAGCGCGAGCGCAATGCCGAGGGCCGTTGCGGGGGCTCCGCCGAGGGGGAGCGCAAGCACGAGGGCGAGGGGCGCTGCGGCGGCTCCGCCGAGGGGCGCCAGCACGGCGAGGGCAACAAGAGCAGTGGCGAGGGCCGCTGCGGTGAGGGCAAGTGCGGCGGTAGCCGCTAAAACCCCGGGCTTGTCATGAACCGCCCCGAGGGCATTACCGGGGCGGGGCTCGGGCTGCGTCGCGCCATTGCCGACGACCTGCTCGAGCCCCCCGCGCCCGGCCCCGATTTCCTGGAGGTGGCGCCGGAGAACTGGATGGGACTGGGCGGCCGCCCCGGCCGTACCTTCCGCCAGCTCACCGAGCGCCATCCCTTCATCGCCCACGGCCTGTCGCTCTCCATCGGCGGGCCGGAGGCGCTCGATACCGACTTCGTCGCCCGGGTGGGCGACTTCCTGGACGTCCACGGCTTCCACGGCTACAGCGAACACCTCTCCTACTGCAGCGCCGACGGCCACCTCTACGACCTCATGCCGCTGCCCTTCACCGAGGAGGCGGTCCACCATGTCGCCGGCCGCGTTCGCACCGTCCAGGAGATCCTCGGTCGGCGCATCGCCCTGGAGAACGTCTCCTACTACGCCACCCACGAGGCCGGCATGGGGGAGCTCGCCTTCATCAACGCGGTGCTGGAGGAGGCTGACTGCGACCTGCTGCTGGACGTGAACAACGTCTGGGTCAACGCCACCAACCACGGCTACGACGCCCGTGCCTTCCTGGACGGCCTGCCGGCGGAGCGAGTGGCCTACCTCCACGTGGCCGGCCACTACCGCGAGGCCGAAGACCTCATCATCGATACCCACGGCGCCCCCGTCATCGACCCGGTCTGGGCCCTGCTGGAGCACGCCTACCGGCGCCTGGGGCCCCGCCCCACCCTGCTGGAGCGGGACTTCAACCTGCCGCCGCTACCGGAACTGCTGGACGAGGTGGAGGCGATCCGCCGCCGCCAGGCGACCGCCGGGGATGCCGAGCCGGAGGAGCCCCGTGTCCACGCAGGCGCCTGACCCCCTCGCCCGCCAGCTGCGCGCCTTCGCCGACCACATCCGGGATCCGGAGCGGGCGCCCGCGCCCGCCGGGGTCCCGGACCGGCGCATGGGGGTCTATCGCGACCTCTTCTTCAACAACCTGCGCGGGATGCTGGCCGACACCTATCCGGTCTGCCACGCCATCCTGGGGGAGAAGCGCTGGACCTGCCTCATCCGCGCCTGGTTCCGCGACCACCGGCCCACCACCCCGCTCTTTCCGGAACTCCCCCGGGAACTGCTGACCTGGCTGGAACGGCCGGAGCGCCCGGCGCTGGCGGACGAGCCCCCCTTCCTGGTGGAACTGGCCCACTACGAGTGGCTGGAGATCGAGGTCGCCCACGCCGGCGAAGAGGATCCGGCCGCCGTTCCGGGGGACCTCCTGGCGGGGGCCCCGGTCCTGGCGGCGGCGGTCCGGTGGGCCCGCTATACCTGGCCGGTCCCCCGGCTGGGACCGGAGTACCAGCCCGGGACGCCGCCGGCCGAGCCCACGGGGGTCATCGTCCACCGGGACGGTGCGGACCAGGTGGGCTTCCTGGCCGCCACGCCGGCGACCCTGGCCCTGCTGGACGGGCTGTCAGCGGCCCCCGGGATCCCCGGCCGGACGGTCCTTGCCGAACTGGCCCGCTCCCTGGGGCATACCGATCCCGACCCCATCATCGCCGCCGGCACCGACATCCTCGCCGACCTCCGGGATCGGGGCATCATCGCCGGCATCGCACCAGCCACCGCCAACCAAGACGAGGAGGAGTCCCCATGAGCGCTATCCACCACGTGCAGGGGCTGCACGATCAGCTGGACCGGGTCGGCGTGGCCCTGGCCCCGCTGGGCCTGCGCCTGCTCCTGGCCTGGGAGTACTGGGAATCGGGCTGGATGAAGTTCACCGGGTCCAACTGGTTCGCCGAGATCCAGGGGGCGTTCCCCTTCCCCTTCAACGTGGTGCCGCCGGAGATCTCCTGGTTCCTGGCCACCTGGAGCGAACTGCTGGGGGCCATCGCCCTGGTGGTGGGGCTGGCCACGCGCTACGTCGGCGTGGCCCTGCTCATCCTGACCCTGGTGGCCTGGTACAGCGTCCACGCCGGCCACGGCTACAACGTCTGCGACAACGGCTACAAGCTTGCGCTCATGTATTCGGTGATGCTGCTGCCGCTGATCCTGTTGGGGGCCGGGCGCCTGTCGGTGGACCACTGGCTGCGTCGCCGCTTCGGCGGCTAGCCGGACGCCGGCAGGCCCTAGTCGTCGCGGGCAACGACCCCGGCGGCGGGGCTCGGCGGCACCAGGTGGATCTCCATGCGCCGGTTGCGGGCCCGCCCCTCGGCGGTGGCGTTATCCGCCACCGGGCGGTGCTCCGCCCGCCCCACCGCCTGCAGCCGTTCGGGATCCACGCCGGCCTCCTCCTGGAGGTGGCGGACCACGTTCACCGCGCGCCGGGCGGAGAGTTCCCAGTTGGTGGGGTAGGTATCGACGAGCTTCTCCCCGATGGGGACGTTGTCGGTATGGCCCTCCACGCGGATGACGTAGTCGCCGTTGGCCTGGAGGCGGCGGCCCACGCGGGAGAGCAGGTCGCGCCCGGCATCACTGAGTTCGGCCGAGCCGGAGCGGAAGAGGACCCGTTCCACCAGGCGCACGGAGAGCCGGTCGGCCATGCGGTTCACCGCTACCTCCTTGCGCTGGATCTCCTCCTCCAGCTCCGCCACCAGCTCCTCGTAGAGGGAGCGGATGCGGTCGAGCTCGGCGAAGTTCTCGTCCTCGGCGGCCAGACGCTTCTCCACCTCGGCCACCATGGCCTCCTGGTGCTCGGCCAGCTCCCGGGCGCGCGCGCCGATTTCGCGGTTGACCTCCTGCAGCCGGACCACCTGCTCCCGGGCATCCCGGGCCTCGGTGTGGAATTTCCAGGTAGTCCCGCCCAGGGCCACCGCGAGGATGGCCAGGATGATCACGGCTGCCCGCATCTCACCTCCTTCTGCATGGGATCATGCCGTCACTATGGACCAGCACTCCCGGGATTCCAAGCTAGCCGGCCTGGCTGAAGTAGCGCGCCAGGAAGGCCTCGAAGGAGCCCTCGTCGGCCGCCTCGGCGGCCGCGCGAGCTTCCCGGGAGCGCCGGGCCTCGTCCTCGAACAGGGCCCGACGCTCCTCGGTGAGCGGTCGCTCGCGGTAGGCCTCGTGGAAGCTGCGCGAGCGCCGCAGGGCGAACTCGAAGAAGCCCTCGCCGCGTTCGCGCATCTCCCGGACCATGCAGGCCGAGGGAGTGGCCTCGGGATCGGCCACCGGCTCCCGCTGGGCGGCCACGGCATCGGCGTAGGGGGTCCCGTTCTCGCCGGTATCCAGCCAGGCGGCCACCCCCTCCATGTGGTCCAGGACCTCGGTGGCCCAGTCGCGCAGGGAGACCGTTCCCCCGCCCCGTTGCAGGGCCAGCCCGGGCTCGCGGCCGCGGTGGGCGGTGGCCAGCTGGTTGGCGTCGATGGCGCGGCGCTCCACCGGCCCGATGGGCGGGCTCTCGTGGAGGAGGCAGAAGAGCATGAGCACCTCCACGAAGCGCAGCTGCCCCTCCTCCACACCCAGCGGGTGCCAGGCGTTGACGTCCATGGAGCGCAGTTCCACGTAGGCGACGCCGCGCTGGCGCAGGGCGAGTGAGGGCATCTCCAGCCCCTCGGTGGGCTGCTTGGGGCGGACGGTGGAGTAGTACTCGTTCTCGATCTGGAGGATGTTGGCGTTGAGCTGCTCCCACCGACCCTCGACCTCCACCCCCATGCGCTCGTACTCGGGGAAGGGGGTGGTAATGGCGCACTGGAGGCTGTCCACGTAGCAGTCCAGGTCGTCGTAACAGGCCTTCACCCCGGTCTGGTCTTCCCGGGTGTTGGTGTAGCCGATGTCCCCCATGCGCAGGGAGGTGGCGTAGGGCTCCCAGGCGGTGTGGTCGTCGAAGGGCTCCAGGCTCGCACCGCGCCCGGCGAGGAAGGACTTGCAGACCGCCGGCGAGGCGCCGAAGAGGTAGGGGATGAGCCAGCCCACCCGCTGGAGGTTGCGGATCATGGCGAAGTAGCCGGTATCCCGGAACTCGCGCAGGCTCCCGGCGTCGCCCTCCGTCGACTGGTAGGCGCGCCAGAAGGCATCCGGCAGGGAGAAGTTGAAGTGGACCCCGGCGATAACCTGCATCAGCCGGCCGTAGCGATGCCCCAGACCGCGCCGGTAGACGGTCTTCATCATCCCCGGGTTGGAGGGGCCGTAGTCGGCGATGGGGATGGACTCCGGGCCTGCGAGGGCACACGGCATGCTGGTGGCCCAGAGGAACTCGTCATCCCCCAGGATCTCGTGGACGAAGGTCTGGAGATCGCAGAGGAAGTCCAGCGCCTCGGCGGCGGACTCCGCCGGCGGGGTGACGAACTCCAGTAGGGCCTCGGAGTAGTCGGTGGTCAGCCAGGCATTGGTGAGCGCCGAACCCAGGGACTCCGGGTGGGGCGTGGCGGCGATCCGGCCCTGCCGGTCCACCCGCAGGCCCTCCTTCTCCAGGCCCACCAGGCGGCCGTCGGGGCGGCCGACCTCGCCAAGCTCTTCCAGCCGTGCCAGGCGTTTCTCGAGCAATTGGTACAAACGGGCTCCTCCGTCCCGACCGTTCGGTAAGAGCGATTGATTCTAGCAGCTATCCCCGGTTCGATCCCGCCGATGGAGCCGCCGCCGGAGCCACCAGATCGCGGCGACCAGCAGGGCCACCGCCACACCGGTCATGACCAGTTCCGCCCGCCAGTTCTCGGCGGTCCAGCGCAGCAGTTCCCGGCCCAGCACGTAGCCCACCAGGCTCACCGCCACCGACCAGATGGCCGCCGGGACCAGATCGAGAAGGGTGAAACGCCACCAGGGGACGCCGGAGAGGCCGAGGACGAAGGGCGTGGCGTTACGCAGGCCGAACAGGAGGCGGTAGGTCAGGATCAACCCTACGTGATGGTGGACCAGCCGCTGACGCAGGGCCATCACCCGGTGCTGCCAGCGCGGGCGGTCCGCCAGCCAGCGGGCAGCGGGGCTGCGCCCGAGGAGGAAGAAGATCTGGTAGGTGAGCACTGACCCCAGGAAGGCGCTGAGAATGACCTGGGGTAGCCCCAGCACGCCCCGAGCGGCGAATACGCCCCCGGTGGCCACCACCACCTCGCCCTCGATGAAGACCCCGGCGGCAATGGCGAGGTAGCCGTACTCCGCGACCAGACCGTCCAGCGTCACCCCTCAGCCCCCGAGGCCGCGCCGTTCCAGATAGCGCTGGTGGTAGCCCTCCGCCTCCCAGAAGGGGCCGGCGGGTTCGATGGTGGTGGCAATGGGCGCCGCGTGGCGTCCGCTGGCCTCCTCCGCCGCCCGGCTCTCCCGGGCCAGCCGCTCCTGCTCCTCATCCAGCGGGAAGAGGGCGGAGCGATACTGCGGACCCACATCGGGTCCCTGCCGATTCACCTGGGTGGGATCGTGGATGGCCCAGAAGACGCGCAGAAGCTCACCGTACCCCACCTGAACGGGATCGAAGACCACCTCGACTGCCTCGGCATGCCCCGTTTCCCCGCGGCAGACCTGCTCGTAGGTCGGATGCTCCACGTGACCACCGCTATAGCCTACCCGGGCGTCCAGCACGCCGGGCACCCGCCGGAAGGCCACCTCGATGCCCCAGAAACAGCCGGCGGCGAACCGGGCCCTCTGCCCTCCCTCCTGGCTCATCATGGCTCCCCCTTTTCCGAGTAGAGGGGTCCAGTATCCCGGCTTGCCGGCGCGACGTCCATCGGGGGAAAGATCTTCAGGGGATTCGGACCCTCTCCTCGGCAAACCAGGCCTCCAGGTCGGAGGCCGGCATTGGTCGGGCCCACAGGAATCCCTGGCCCGCATCGCAGCCCAGTCGGGCCAGCCGCCTCGCCTGGCTCTCGGTCTCGACCCCCTCGGCCAGGACCCGGATGCCCAGGGTGTGACCCAGAGCCACGACGGCCTCGACAATGGCGTCGGCCTCTTCACTATGGCCGAGTTCCGAGACGAAGGAGCGATCCAGCTTGAGTTCGTCCACCGGGAATCGCCGCAGATACGCCAGGGAGGAGTAGCCGGTGCCGAAGTCGTCGACACTGAGAGGCACTCCCATCTCGCGCAGCTCACCCAACCGCCGGGCCGCCCCTCCCAGATCGGTCATCAGCACGCTCTCGGTGATCTCCAGTTTCAGCTGCCCGCGTCCGCCCGAGATGTGGGCCTGCAAGTGGTCGATGAAATCGGCCTGGTGGAACTGCACCCCGGACAGATTAACCGCCATCGGGATACGGCCGAGGGGTGTCCCCCGCCACTGCCGGATCTGCTCGGTGGCCCGGCTCAGGACATGGTCGCCAACGGGAACGATGAGGCCATTGGCCTCGGCGCACGGGATAAACTCCCCTGGCCCCACGATGCCGCGCTCCGGATGACGCCAGCGCAGGAGCGCCTCCAGGCCCACAGCCCGGCCGGTGCGCAGGTCGACCTGGGGCTGATACCAGAGTTCGAACTCGTCGCGCTCCACCGCCCGTTCCAGGCCGGCCTCCAGTTCCCGCTGCCGGCCATGGGCGTCACCCATGGCGGTGGTGTAGGTCCGATAGCGACAGCCACGCGGGATGGAGCGCGCCGAGACCAGGGCAAGGTCCGCGGACTGCACCAGATCCTGGGCCGAACGGCCGGCCTCCGGCGACTCGGCGGAGCCGGCCCTCACGGCGATGGAGACATGACGACCCTTGACGTGGAAGGGGGCATCGAAGACTGCCAGGAGGGACTGCGCATCACCCACCTCCACCGGCAGTGCCACCGCGAACTGGTCGCCGTAGAGCTGCCCTACGAAGCCGGGGGTCGGTACCCGCCCCCGAAGGACACCCGCCACCGCCGCCAGGAGTTCATCGCCGAAGGCCTCGCCGAAGGTCCGATTGATCTCGGTAAAGCGGACCAGGTCGATGAGGAGGACCCGCCAGTCCCGCCGTGGCTCCGCCTGGAGGGCGGCATCCAGCCGCGCATTGAAAGTCCGGCGATCCGGGAGGCCCGTCACCGGATTGTGGGTAGCCAGGTACTCGATGCGTGCCGCATCCGCCTCCCGCCGGTGGACCAGGGCCAGCTGGCGGCGGACCACCGCCCCGCCGGCCAGGCCGGTCACCAGCAGCAGGCCGCCTCCGCTCAATCCCAGCTGCCACTGGCGTGCCCGGGCCTCACGCACCCGGGCCGCAGCGGCCTGTTCAAGCTCGGCGAGCAGGCCCTCCTCCAGCTCTCGTAACGCCAACAGGCGGCGTCCCTTGAGATCGAACCAGCCGGCCAGTCCGGGGGCGGGCGCCGCTCCGGCCATGCCCACACGGCGGGCCTCCATCGCCAACTGCTGGTCGCGTTCCACCGCCTTCAGACGCTCTCCCAGGGTCGCCGGCGCGCTGCGCAGGAAGGCGGCCTGATACCCCTTCTGGGCCCGCTGGTGATAATGGAGGTTGGCGAACCACTCCGGAGCCGGGTCCCGATGGCCCCCCACGGCCGCCCCGAAGGCGCGCTCCAGGCCGGCATGCTCGCGGAGCTGCAGCAGGGCCTCGCTGGCCAGGAGATACTCCGATGTGGCCCCGCTCGCCGCCGCGCCTCGCTGCTCGCGCAGTCGCCCCAGGAGATCACGGAGGCGCTCCTCGTAGGCCTCCAGGGCCTCCTGAAGACTGATCCGGCGCTGAGCAACAGTCGTCCGCAAGAGGGCCGGCGGCGGCGCTATCCCTGCCTCGGAGCCCGAGAAGGCGGCCTGGTAGGCCTTGTCCGTGGCGTGAAAGGAGGGAACCAACCGCTCCTGAAAGGATTCACGAGCACTGGCCAGCCAGATGACCGCGGCGCTGCGTTCGCGCTGGAGGGCATGCAGTGCACCGTGGAGGGCACTCAGTTCGCCGGCCTCCGCCCGCAGATCCTCGGCCTCGCCGACCACCTCCAGGGTCCGGCCGAACTCCACCGCCCAGAAGGCGATGAATCCGAGGAGTGGAATCGCGACAGCCAGCGCCATCCAGCGCCCCAGCTGCCGCTCGAAGCTTGCCGATTCCATCCCTGCCCCCAGCGCCAAGATCCCGATCCCAACGGGCGAGAGTAGGCCCGGGGACGACGCGGTTACAACCCGTTCCCGGGGGAGTCGGCCAGGGGAAGGTCAAAAAAGAAGCAGGCCCCGCCCGCGTCCCGGTTGACGTAATCGAGGCGACCGCCGTGGCGCTCCACCAGCGCCCGCGCAATGGCCAGACCCAGCCCGGAACCGCCCCCGCGGCCGCTGGCGGCGGCGGGGGTGAAACGCTGGAAGAGCTGCTCCCGGGCGGACTCCGGGATCCCCGGTCCCTCGTCGGTGACCTGGACCTGTATCCGCCCTCCGCGGGGAGCGGCCGTCACGCGGACGGTCCCACCCTCCGGGGAGTGCTTGGCGGCATTGGACAGGAGATTGGCGAGCACCTGGAGGAGACGGTCCGGGTCCACGCGGACCACGGGGTCCCCCGAGGCCGGGGACAGTGCCATCACCGCCCCGTACTGGGCGGCGTACGGCTCATGGGCGTCCACGGCCTGCTCCAGCAGGGTATTGAGGTCGACATCGCGGAAGTGGAAGGCCAGTTCACCGCGGTCGACCTTCTCCAGGTCGAGGATGTCGTTGACCAGGGCCAGCAACCGTTCACTGTTGCTACGGGCGATGTCCAGAAGGCGCCGGGCGCTGGGGGCGAGTTCCCCCATGGCCCCGCCGGAGAGCAGCCCCAGGGCGCCGAGGATGGAGGTCAGCGGGGTCCGCAGCTCGTGGGTCACCGAGGCCATGAACTCGCGCTTGAGCTGCTCCACCTGGTGGCGTTCGCTGATATCCAGGGCGACCTGGACGACGCCGGTGATCCGGCCATCGTCATCCACCAGGGGCCGGTGGTAAAACTCGAAGGGGACGCCGTTGAAGTCGGTACTCACCCACAGGGTCTCACCGGCAAGGGCGCGCTGGACCGCGTCATTCAGGACACCGTGATTACCGATAAGCAGGCGCACTGGCTGCCCCAGCAGCCCCCCGGTCTCGATGCCGAGCCGTTCCAGCCCGCGCCCCTCCAGCAGGGTGACCCGACCGGCCCGATCCAGGGTGACGATGAGCAGGGGGGCATTGGCCAGGATAAGGCGCATCTGCTCCCGACTGGTCCGCAGCTCGGCCTCCATGGACTCCCGCCGCGCCACCTCCTGGCGAAGCTCTCCCTGGGTCCGGGCGGCCTCGCTCTGGGTGCGGGCGTGGTAGGCGGCCAGCTCGGCGTGATCTGCCTCGAGCTGGCGACGGCGGGCGGCCTGAGCGGCCAGGCCAGTGAGCGCGATGCCCAGGACCGGGGCGAGGAGCACCCCGATCCAGTGGCCCGCGAACCCGGCAACCCCGGCCAGGGGCAGCAGCACCACCGCGGCCAGTACCGCGGTGGCCCGGGGTCCCGGAATGCCGATGCGCCGTCCCGTAACCCGGCCCGGCACTCCGGCGTTCATGCGGCGCTCCGGCGTGACCTAGGGCCGATGGCGCCGGGCGGCGGTGCGCAGGCGCAGGGCGTTCAGGCGGATGAAGCCCTCGGCATCCTTCTGGTCGTAGGCGCCGGCGTCGTCCTCGAAGGTGGCCACGGCCTCGTCGAAGAGGCTGTCGCTCTCCGAGGAGCGCCCCACCACGGCCACCGAGCCCTTGAAGAGCTTGAGACGGACGGTGCCGTTCACCGGCGTCTGCGAGGTATCGATGGCGGCCTGGAGCATGTGCCGCTCCGGAGACCACCAGTAGCCGTTGTAGATCACGGTGGCGTAGCGCGGCATGAGTTCGTCCTTGAGGTGGGCGACCTCGCGGTCCAGGGTCAGCGACTCCATGGCGCGGCGCGCCTTGAGCAGGACGGTCCCGGCCGGGGTCTCGTAGCAGCCCCGGGACTTCATGCCGACGTAGCGGTTCTCCACCAGGTCGTCCCGGCCCACGCCGTGGGCGCCGGCCACGCGGTTGAGATGCTCCATGAGCTCTGC
Organism: Thiohalospira halophila DSM 15071; assembly: GCF_900112605.1. Taxonomy (NCBI): domain Bacteria; kingdom Pseudomonadati; phylum Pseudomonadota; class Gammaproteobacteria; order Thiohalospirales; family Thiohalospiraceae; genus Thiohalospira; species Thiohalospira halophila. The sequence goes on along the minus strand of NZ_FOMJ01000002.1, from coordinate 221,098 downwards.
CGGCGGCAGCCGCTCGCCGTCGACACTCACCGGGTCGCCGGCCTCGAAGCCGATATCCAGATAGAGGGACTGGTCCGGGGCCTGCTCCGGCGCGGTGGTCCAGCGCCACATGCCCTCCTCCGGCTCCGCCCAGGGATCCTCCAGGACGCCGCCCTCGTAGGAGATGTGCAGGAGATTGGCATCCATGGAGTAGGGTGAGCCGCCGCCGTGCTTCTTGCCCTCCACCGGGATGCCGTGGGCCTCGGCGTAGGCGAGCAGCTTCTCCCGGGAGTTGAGGTCCCACTCCCGCCAGGGGGCGATGACCCGGATATCCGGCTCCAGGGCGTAGGCACCCAGCTCGAAACGGACCTGGTCATTCCCCTTGCCGGTGGCGCCGTGGGCGATGGCGTCGGCGCCGGTGGCGCGGGCGATCTCCACCAGGCGGCGGGCGATGAGCGGCCGCGCGATGGAGGTGCCGAGCATGTACTCGCCCTCGTAGACCGTGTTGCCCCGCATCATGGGGAAGACGTAGTCCCGGGCGAACTCCTCGCGCAGGTCCTCGATGTGGATCTCGCTGACGCCCAGCTCCCTGGCCTTGGCGCGGGCCGGCTCCACCTCCTCGCCCTGGCCGATGTCGGCGGTGAAGGTCACCACCTCGCAGCCGTAGGTGTCCTGGAGCCACTTGAGGATGATGGAGGTGTCCAGGCCACCGGAGTAGGCCAGGACCACCTTGCGCACGGGGGTCTCGGAGGTCATGGGTGCGGGTGCTCCTCGCTGGATGTTCGCCCTGAATTGGAGGGCCGCATTCTAGCAGCCAGCGCCGGGCGACGGGACTACTCTTCCCGGCGCAGCTTAATCTCCACCCGCCGATCCTGTGCCCGCGCCCGGGGGCCCTGGACCTCCACGCGGGGTCCGGTCTCACGGCGCTGTGAATCCGTCCCGGCATCCGGGCCGGTCTCACCCCAGACCAGGTCGACGATCCGCTCGTCGGGGAAGCCGTTCTCCACCAGGTACTCGTGGACAGCATCCACACGGAGCTGGGCCAGCTCCTCGTTGTAGTCGGCATCGCCCACGGAGTCGGAGTAGCCACCCAGGACGGCGAATTCGGCGGTGGGGTCGACCTCCCAGTAGGCCAGCAGACGGTCCAGCGTGGCCCGCGCGTCGGCATCCAGGCGGTGTTCGTCGGAGCCGAAGAAGACCTGCAGGTTCTCGACGTCCTCGTAGGAGTCCGGATGGAGGGAGGCGGTGCAGGTATGGAACTCCTCCAGCCGCGAGGCGAGGTTCACCGCCGAGACCGAAACGCGGGTCCGGCCACTAACGGCGGCGTAGCTCAGGGTCGGGAAGAGCCCCTCCTCCAGGGCGTGCAGCGCTCGCCGGGCCGATTCACCGGAGAAGACCACCAGGGTGCGATCGTCGGCCCGCACGGTCGTCCGCTCCAGGCGCCGGTCGCGCTCGCTGCGCCAGGGCGGCGCAACGACCTGCAGGCGGGCACGGACGGCCCGGGGGGAGGGTTCCCGGTCCATCTCGAAGGTCAGGTGGATGCGATTGCCCGCCCCGGCGGTAAAGACGGCGCGACCGAAGTCGGGGATCCGCTGGGTGAGCCGGCAGGCCATGCGATCCCCGCTCACCGACCAGCGCGCGTCGTGGAGGGAGGCACGGAAGTCCCGCACCCCCTCGGCAGAGGCCGTGGTGGCAAGACTGAACAGCAGCCCCAGCAGAGTTGTGGCAATCAGACGCATAGACGCTACCCGGGCCGCACCGGTGACCCTTCCGGTCTGATTAGCGGCCGACTGCCAGCGAACTTGAGGGGAACCCCGCCGTCGCCGGCGGGCTCCCCTACTTGCCCTTCTTCTTGGACCGCCGCAGCCGGGAGAGCAGCCGTCGGGCCAGCTCGCCGAAGAGCTCGGTCTGGGTCGGGTGGGGATGGATGGCCTCGGCCACCTGTTCCAGCGTCATGCGGCCGCTGACCATCATCACCGCCTCGCCGATGAGGGTGTCGGTGTGGTCGGCCAGCAGGTGGACGCCGACGACCCGGTGGGTCGCCTTGTCCGCCACCAGCTTGATGAGGCCGACCTCCTCGCCGGTGATCATCGCCTTGGCGTCGATGTTGATGGGGGTCTTCACCTCCACCGCATCGATACCGGCGGCCTTGGCCTGCTCCGCCGAGAGGCCGACGAAGCCGGCCTCCGGCCGGGTGAAGATCACCCCGGAGTCCATGGCCTGGTCGTAGCGGGCATCCTCGCCGACCAGGTTGTGCGCCGCCACGCGGCCCTGCTGGCCGGCCGTGTGGGCGAGCATGAGGCCGCCGATGACATCGCCCACGGCGAAGATGTGGTCGGCGCTGGTGCGGCAGCGGGCATCGGCCTTGATGACGCCCTCCTCCACCTGCACGCCGGCATTGTCCAGCGCCAGCGGCTCCAGGTCGGGCCGCTTGCCGGTGGCCAGGATGACGTAGTCACAGGCCATGGAGGACTCGTTGCCCTCGGCGTCGGCCCAGGTCAGGGTCATGTTGCCGGGCTCGCCCTGGATCCCGGTCACCTTCACCGAGGTCTGCAGGGTGAGGTTGGGCTCCTCGTTGAGGGCGGCGGTAATCTGCTTGGCCACCTCGGCCTCCACCTCGGCCAGGACCCGGTCCTGGCCCTCCAGCAGGGTCACCTCGGCGCCGAAGTCGGCGAAGATCTGCGCCATCTCCATGCCGATGGCGCCGCCACCGACCACGCCGAGGCGCTTGGGCGGCTCGGGCAGGGACCAGACGGTGTCGGAGGTACGCACGCCGCCGGACTCCAGCCCCTCGTGGGCGCCCGGGATGGGCGGCACGAAGGGCGGGGCGCCGGTGGCGATAACGGCCGCGCCGAAGGTAACCGTGCGGCCATCGGAGGCATCGCCGGCCGGGGCGCGGTTGTGCGGGTCGGCGCTGTTGCCGGAGGTGTCGATGAAGACCCGGTGGTCGGTCTCGAAGCTGGCCAGCCCCTGGATGACATCGATCTTCACGCCCTTGTCGGTCTTGAGCGCCATGCCGCCGCGCTCCTCCAGGACGTGACGGCGGTGGGACTCCAGCTGCTCCCAGTCCAGGCTGGCGTTATCGGTACCGCGAATGCCCAGCAGGCCGTCGTGGGCCCGGTCGCGCATGCGGTCCGCCGCCGCGCGCCATGCCTTGGAGGGGATGCAGCCGCGCCACAGGCACTCGCCGCCCGGGTAGGGGGCGTCGTTGACCATGGCGACCTTGAGGCCGTGGCCGGCCAGGTCCCGGGCGCAGTCCTCGCCCCCGGGACCGCCGCCGATGACCACGACGTCGTAGTCCCAGTCCCCCTCGGGGATGGCGGGGCCGGTGGGGCCCATCCACTCCGTGGGGTTCTCGATGATGCCCTTGAGTTCGCCGAGGTACTCCGCCACCTGGGCGCCGTTGATGACGCGGTGGTCGGCGGTGATGGTCAGCGGCATGCCCTCGTCGCCGGCGGCGGCGATGGCCAGGATCCCGGCGGTCCCCGGGGTGGGGATGGCGGTGAAGGATTCCACCCCGAGCATGCCCATGTTGGAGACCATGAAGGTCGGGTTGGCGTACTCCTCCGGCGCCAGCCGGCGCTTGCGGGCGCGGTTCACCAGGTCGCCCCAGGACTCGTTGAGCTCCTCCAGGGAGCGCGACTCGCAGCCGCGCAGCACCGGGACCACCAGGCCGCCACCATCGGCGGAGACGGCCATGCCGATATCCACCTGGTCGCGCTCCACCAGCTTGTCCACCGGCTGGTAGGCCCAGTTCATGGCCGGGTGCTTCTGCATGGCCAGGGCACACGCCTTGGCGATGGCCACGGTCACGGAGACGCCGTGGGCCTTGGCCGCCTTGATCAGGGCCTCCGGCCTGGCGCGGAGGGTGACCTCGAAGGTGGGCATGGTGAGCGAGGCGGTCATGGAGTGGCTCACCGCCTTCTCCATGGCCGTCATGTTGCGGCCGTCGCCGGGGACCTGGATCTCCGGCATGACGTGGGCCGGCACCTGCTCGGCGGTCTCGGTGGGCCGGGCCACCGGCTGGGCATTGCGCACGTCCTCGGCGGTAATGACGCCGTCCGGGCCGCTGCCCTTGAGGTTGTTCAGGTTCACACCCTGGGAGGCGGCGATCTTTCGGGCGTAGGGCGTGGCGTGCTTGTTCTCGGGGCGCGGGGCCGGGGTGACATCCCCCTCCCCGCCAGCCGGTGCCGCCGGGGCGGCGGTGGCGGCAGGCCGGGTATCGCCGCCGCCATGGGCCTCGCTGCCCCCGGCCGAGGCACCACCGCCGGAGACGGCGACCCCCTCGTAGACCACCTGGTCGGCCGAATCCACCAGGAAGGCCAGGGGCTCACCCACCGGGATGACCGAATCCACCTCGGCGCGCGGACCGGAGAGGTAGCCCTCGCGGAAGATCTCCACGTCCATGATCGCCTTGTCGGTCTCCACCGTGGCGACCACGGTCCCGCGCTCGATGGGCTCGCCCAGCTCCTTCTCCCAGCTGACCACGGTGCCCTCGGTCATGGTGTCCGAGAGCTGGGGCATCTTGATGGTGTGGGAGGCATCGGCCGGGGCGGCCGGGGCCGGATCGGCCGCCGGCTCCGGAGCGGCCTCGCCAACCGCCGGCGCCTCGGCATCGGCCCCGGCCACCTCGTCCTCGCTGGCAACGATGTAGGCGATGGCCTCGCCCACGGCGACGGTGGCGTCCACCGGTGCAACGGGGCCGGAGAGGTAGCCCTCGCGGAAGACCTCCACATCCATGATCGCCTTGTCGGTCTCCACCGTGGCGACCACGTCGCCGCGGGTGATGGGATCCCCGACATTCTTCTCCCAGCTGACCACGGTGCCCTCGGTCATGGTGTCCGAGAGCTGGGGCATCTTCACGGTATAGGGTTCGGCCATGGCTAGTCCCGCTACGTTGGAGGTTCCGAGGGCCGCCGGACGGCGGCCGTTACCGGGGCACGCGGCCCCGTGCCCGAGGGGTCGCGCTCAGCCCCTGCCGAAGAGCTGGCGGACGGCGGTCACCACGTCCTTGGCGCCCGGCACCACCGCCTTCTCCAGGGTGCGGCTGTAGGGCATGGGGACGTTCTTCGCCGATACGCGCCGGGGCGGGCCGTCGAGCTCGAAGAAGCACTCCTCGTTGATCACGGCGGCCACCTCGGAACCCACGCCACAGGCGGGCTCGGCCTCCTCCACCACCACCGCCTTGTGGGTCCGCGAGACGGACTCGCGGATCCCCTGGCGGTCCAGCGGGGAGAGGGCGTAGAGGTCGACCACCTCCGCCTCGATGCCGTCCTCGCGGGAGAGGACCTCGGCGGCCTCCAGGGCCCAGTGGACGGAGATGTTGTAGCCGAACAGGGTCACGTCGCGACCCTGGCGCGCCACCTCGGAGCCCTCCAGGGGGGTGAAGGACTCGTCGTCCGGGACCTCGCCCTTGAGGTTGTACATGAGCTCGTGCTCGTTCATGAAGACGGGGTCGTCACAGCGCACCGCCGACTTCAGCAGACCGTAGGCCTGGCGCGGATTGGAGGGGGTGACCACCCGCATCCCGGCGATGCCCATGAAGACCTTCTCCATGCGCGCCGAGTGCTGCCCGGCGAGCTGGTGGGCCACGCCACCCGGGGAGCGGATGACGCAGGGGGCGGTGAGCTGCCCGCCGGACATGTAGCGCACCTTGGCGGCGGAGTTGAACATCTGGTCCATGGCCAGCCAGGCAAAGTTCACCGACATGATCTCGATGATGGGCCGGGCGCCGATGAAGGACGCGCCGATGCCCAGCCCGGTATAACCGTTCTCGGAGATCGGGGTATCGATGACCCGGTCGGCGCCGTACTTGTCGTAGAGCCCCTGGGTGGCCTTGTAGGTCCCGCCCATCACGCCCACGTCCTCGCCCATGCAGAAGACCAGGGGATCGCGGCTCATCTCTTCGTCATGGGCGCGGCGCAGCGCGTCCCACATCATCATCTCGCTCATCAGCGGGCCCCTCCCTTCACGTACGGGTCGTTCTCGGCGAGCGTGTAGCGCTCCACCTCCGCCGGGTCCGGCTCCGGCGACTGCTCGGCGTAGGGCACCACCTCGTTCTCCAGGTAATCCAGGATCTCGGTGTCCATGGCCTTGTAGTCGTCCTCGGTGAGCTCACCCGCCTCGATGAGGCGGTCCCGCAGGGTGATGATCGGGTCCCGGGTGCTCCAGCGGCGCTCCTCTTCCTTCTCGCGATAGGCGTTGGAGTCGGACATGGAGTGGCCGCGGTAGCGGTAGGTGAGCAGCTCCAGGAAGTAGGGGCCCTTGCCGCTACGGACATGCTCCACGGCCTTATGGGCGGCCTCGTGGACCGTCTCCACATCCTGGCCGTCCACCTGGTCGGCCTCGATGCCGTAGCCGCAGACCCGCTGGTACTGGTCGGTGACGGCGGTGGAGCGGTCGATGCGGGTGCCGATGCCGTAGAGGTTGTTCTCGCAGACGTAGAGCACCGGCAGGTCCCACAGGGCGGCCATGTTCATGGACTCGTGGAAGGTGCCCTGGTTGTTGGCGGCATCACCCAGGAAGCAGATGGCGATCTCGTCGCCGCCCTTGAGCTTGAGGGTCTTGGCCATGCCGGCGGCCAGGGGGAAGGGTCCGCCCACCAGGGCATACCCGCCCATGAAGCGGTTCTCCACGTCGAAGATGTGCATGGAACCGCCGCGACCCTTGCTGGAGCCACCCTCCTTGCCGAAGAGCTCCGCCATGACCTTCTTGGGGTCGGCGCCGGCAAGGATGGCGTGCACGTGGTCGCGATAGCCGGTGATGACGTAGTCATGGCCCGGCCGGGCGGCCTCCATCACGCCGTGGGCGCAGGCCTCCTGCCCGGGGTAGAGATGGAGGAATCCTCCGATGCGCCGCTCCACGTAGGCCTCGTAGCAGCGCTCCTCGAAGCGCCGCGCCAGGAGCATGGAGCGCAGCAGGCGTTTCTTGTCCGCGGTGTCCATGAAGGCACCCTCATTCTGGCAAACCGGAACCCGGGACATGCACGGCCATCGCAGACCTGACCCCGGGAAGATGCAAGCCGCGGATCATCGGCATTTTCACCACCAAGGTCAAGAAATCCCGGCGGTATACCTTTTCCGGCGAGAACGGGTTCGCGTTACCTCCGTTCTGATTTTGAGGGGCCCTGTCGAGGAGAGGTAGGGGGTGCACGGGGACGCGAGGACCATCCCTGGCGCTCCACGGCGGCCATCCATGGCCGCCGAGGCCCCGTGCACCCCCTACCTCTCCCCGACAGGGCCGCCAACCTCTTCCGCTCTTATCGAAACCCGTCACACCCGCCCGGGCCCTCCCCGCGGATACTCCCGCCACGTAGAATGGTCACCAGTAAACGAGGGAGGCAAAGATGGCGAGCGACGACGGCTACCGCATCGAACACGACAGCATGGGCGAGGTCGCGGTCCCCGCCCGGGCGCTCTGGGGCGCCTCCACCCAGCGGGCAGTGGAGAACTTCCCCATCAGCGGCCAGCCGCTGCCGCCGGCCCTCATCCACGCCCTGGGCCATATCAAGGCGGCCTGCGCCACTGCCGCCGCCGAGCTGGGCACGCTGGATACCCCGCGAGCCGAGGCCATCATCGCCGCCGCCCGGCGCGTGGCCGCCGGCGAGTTCGACGACCACTTCCCGGTGGATGTCTTCCAGACCGGCTCCGGCACCAGCTCCAACATGAACGCCAACGAGGTCATCGCCCGGGTCGCCAGCGAGGCCAGCGGCCTGACCATCCATCCCAATGACCACGTCAACGTCGGCCAGTCCTCCAACGACGTCTTCCCCTCCGCCGTCCAGGTGGCGGCGGCGCTCACCGTTACCGGGGTGCTGGACCCGGCCCTGGCCCACCTGGCCGCCGCCCTGGAGGCGCGCGCCGCGGAGCTGGACGACACGGTCAAGACCGGCCGCACCCACCTCATGGACGCCATGCCGGTGACCCTGGGCCAGGAGATCACCACCTGGGCGCGGCAGATGGAGACCGCGCGCCAGCGCCTGGCCGAGTCGGCCCCGCGCCTGGCCGACCTCCCCCTGGGCGGTACCGCGGTAGGCACCGGCGTGAATGCCCCGGCCGGCTTCGGCGCCCGCACCGCCGCCGCCCTGAGCGCGGAGACCGGCCACGACTTCACCGCCCAGGACCACCCCTTCGTGGGGATCAGCGCCCCGGATGTCGCCGCCGAGGTCAGTGGCCAGATGAAGGCGGCGGCCGCCGGCCTGATGAAGATCGCCAACGACCTGCGCTGGATGAACTCCGGCCCCCTGGCCGGGCTGGCCGAGATCACCCTGCCGGCGCTGCAGCCCGGCTCCTCCATCATGCCCGGCAAGGTGAACCCGGTGATCCCGGAGGCCGCCGCACAGGTCTGCGCCCAGGTCATCGGCAACGACGCCGCCGTGACCACCGCTGTCCAGTCGGGGAACTTCCAGCTCAACGTCATGCTGCCGCTCATCGGCCGCAACCTGGTGGAATCGGCGACCCTGCTCGCCGGCGCCAGCAACGCCCTGGCCGACAAGGCCGTGGCCGGCTTCCACGTGAACCGGCAGAACCTGCAGCAGGCGCTGGCGCGCAATCCCGTCCTGGTCACCGCGCTCAACCCGGTCATCGGCTACGAGAAGGGGGCACTCATCGCCAAGCGGGCGCAGGCGGAGGGCCGTTCGGTGCTGGAGATCGCCCGCGAGGAGACCGACCTGGAAGAGGCGGAGCTGCGCCGGCTGCTGGACCCGGCGGGGCTCACCGGCCACGACCCCGATCAGGCGCCGGTATAGGAGGGACCATGGAGACAAACCCGCAACGCCTGACCCTGCCCCGCCCCGACGACTGGCACCTCCACCTGCGGGACGGCGCCATCCTGGAGGCGGTGGCCGGCCACAGCGCCGCCACCTTCGCCCGGGCCATCATCATGCCCAACCTCCAGCCACCGGTGACCACCACCGCCCTGGCGGCGGAGTACCGGGAGCGGATCCGGGCCGCCCTGCCGGCGGGCAGCGACTTCCAGCCGCTGATGACCCTCTACCTCACCGACAACACCGAGCCGGCCGAGATCGACCGCGCCGTGGACAGCGGCCTGGTCTTCGCCGTGAAGCTCTACCCGGCGGGGGCGACCACCCACTCCGATGCCGGCGTGACCGACCTGGCCACCCTGACGCCGACCCTGGAGCGCATGGCCGAACGCGGCCTGCCGCTGCTCATCCACGGCGAGGTCACCGACCCGGCGGTGGACATCTTCGACCGCGAGGCGGTCTTCATCGAGCGCGTGCTCACCCCGCTGCGGACGCGGGTACCGGCGCTGCGCATCGTGCTGGAGCACATCACCACCCGCCAGGCGGCGGAATGGGTGCGGGACGCCGACGACGGGGTGGCCGCCACCATCACGCCCCAGCACCTGCTCCACAACCGCAACGACCTGCTGGTGGGCGGGATCCGGCCCCACCGCTACTGCCTGCCCATCCTCAAGCGCGAGGAGCACCGCCAGGCGGTGGTGGCCGCCGCCACCTCCGGCTCGCCGAAGTTCTTCGCCGGCACCGACAGCGCCCCGCATCCGCGCGGGGCCAAGGAGAGCGCCTGTGGCTGCGCCGGGATCTACTCCGCGCCCCAGGCCCTGCCGCTCTACGCCGAGGCCTTCGAGGCCGCCGGCGCCCTGGAGCGCCTGGGGGACTTCGTGGGGGGATTCGGGGCCGACTTCTACCGCCTGCCCCGGAACCGGGAGACGGTGGAGCTGGTCCGGGAGCCGTGGACGGCACCGACCGCCTACCCCGCCGGGGAGGAGACCATCGTCCCCCTGCGGGCGGGGGAGACCCTGGCGTGGCGAGTGGCCGGCATGAGCGACTGAAGCACCTCGGGCGGTGGCGCTCAGTCGGCTCGGCTCACCCGGTAGCCGGCCGCCTCCAGGCGCTCCAGGATCCGGGGGACGTGCAGGGCATGGAGCGCCACCAGGGGCCGCTGGCCCTCGGCCAGTCGGCGCTCCAGCCGCGCGGCCATGCGCTGCCCGCGCTGGACGATCACCGCCTGGCGAAAGGCCGCGGAGACCTCCTCGTCGGCCCCCTCCACGAGCTCGACGAAGCGGCGGGCCACCGCGCCGGGGTCCTGCTCCAGCCAGGCCGCCTCCTGGCGGGCCTGCCAGCGCCCCAGCCGGGGCCGGAACTCGGTCAGATGGGCGATGAGGCCGACCTTGTCCGGCAGGCTCAGCCCCGCCAGGGCCGCGATATGCTCGGAAGCGCTCTCCAGGCCGTGGATGGGCAGGCCGGTCCGCCGGGCGCGCTGGATCAGGGGGAGGACCGGTCCCGCCGGGTCGAGCCCCGTCGGCGTGGCCAGGGCGAGGGCCACCGCCCAGGGTTGCAGGCGCGCCAGCTCCTCCCGGGAGAGGCCGCTCCCCTCCAGGGCGCGGTGGGCCCGGGCAAAGAGCGAGAGCCCCAGCGGGTCCCGCAGATCCTCGCCCGGGGGCAGCTGGCTCGCGTCCGCCACCTCGCGGCGGGCCGCCGCGTCCGGTCGCACGCCCACGACCAGGCCGTCGGCGCGGTCCAGGGCACGCTCCACGGGGGACGGCAGACGCCGGATCCGCGGATCGCTTGAGGGGAGGGTGGCGTAGACCCACGCGGCCGGTTCCCCGGCGGGATCCGTCACGGTGTAGAAAAGCCCCGGCCGCGCCGCCGCGAGGGCGGGGAGCAGGAGCAGGACAACGGCCAGGAGGCTGCGGATCATGGGTTCACCTTTGAGGAGACCTTCCGGGTGGCCTTTCCGGGCGCCGGAGGGCTGCTAGAATACGCGTTTTACCAACCCTGGGGCGAACCATGCTGGACCGGCAATTCTGGAAGAGCGCGCGGGTACCCACTGCGCGGTTGTTCATCGTGGCCGTGGTGCTCTACAGCTTCGTCTGGCAGCGCATCGAAGTGCCGCCGCTGACCTCGGCGCTCAGCCTGGCGGGCATCGCCCTGGCCGTGCTCGGCGTTCTGGTTCGCGGCCTGGCCGCCGGCTATCTGCACAAGAACCAAGAGCTGGCCACCGACGGCATCTACGCCCTGGCCCGCCACCCGCTCTACCTGGGCTCCAGCCTCATCGCCCTGGGGCTGATGCTGGTCATCCGCGACCCGGTAGTAGCCGGGGCACTGGTGGCGGTCATGGTAATCACCTACCTCCCCACCATCGCCAGCGAGGAGGCCAAGATGGCCCACCGCTTCCCGGAGGCGTGGCCCGGCTACCGCGATTCCACTCCCCGACTCCTGCCCCGCATCGACCGGGCCGGCCGGATCGCCCGGGGCGGCTGGGACGCAGCCCAGTGGCGCCGCAATACCGAGTACAACGCGCCGCTGGCGGTCCTGCTGGCCCTGGTCGCCCTCCAGCTCTACCGCCTCTTCGTCTAGGTGATGGATCCGACCACCCGCTTCCGTGGCTACCTCCCCGTCGTGGTGGACGTGGAGACCGCCGGCTTCAACCCCCAGGGCGATGCCCTGCTGGAGCTGGCCGCGGTCCCCGTGGTCCCCGGTGAGGGGGGGTGGCACCCGGGTGCCGTCCACGAGGCGGCGGTGGAGCCCTTCCCCGGCGCCAACCTGGAGGAGTCGGCCCTGAAGTTCACCGGCATCGACCCGGCCGACCCGCTACGCGGCGCCCTGCCCGAGGCCGAGGCGCTAACGGAGGTGCTGAACCCGGTACGCCGGGCGGTGGCCGACCACGACTGCAAGCGCGCCATCCTGGTGGGCCACAATGCGGCCTTCGACCACGCCTTCCTGAATGCGGCGGTGAACCGCACCGGCTTCAAGCGCAATCCCTTCCACCCCTTCTCCAGCTTCGATACCGCCACCCTGGCGGGCCTGGCCTACGGCCATACCGTCCTGGCCCGGGCCATGGAGCGCGCCGGCCTGGAGTGGGACGACGAGCGCGCCCACTCCGCCGCCTACGACGCCGAACGCACCGCGGCGCTGTTCGCCACCATCGTGAACACCTGGGACCACTTCATCGGCATCCCCGGCGGGGAGTAGCGCCCCACCCGGGTTCCCGCGGAGCTGCCCCACCCTGCACACCGGCCGGGACCGGCTGCCACCACCGACAGCCCCGTCGCCGCCCAGCCGGCCACCGGGCCGGCCACCGGGCTGGTGGCAGGGTCCTTGCGTGTCGTGGATGACGCCCGCACCTGATCCGTAACCGGCCTCGCGCCGCGGGTACGGGCCGGCTCACCACCCACACGGAGAATACCCATGACCCCCGGTCCCAGAGGCAGGGGCGGCCACGGCCTGGATCCGGAGAGGCGCGCCCGCCACCGCCACGATCAATCCGTCTTCCATCGGCTGCTGGAGCGCCACGACGCCATCCAGCGCCAGCGCGAGGTCCTCGACAACGGCATCCGCACGCTGACCACCTCGGCCGACCCGGAGGTGGTGGCGCTGCTCCACGACCACGTCCCCGCCATGCACCAGCGGCTGGAGGAGGGCTTCGCCCTGCGGCGGTGGGACCCCCTCTACGTCGAGATCTTCGCCCACCGCCAGCAGCTGCGGATGGCCATCGAACTCCTGGAGGACGGCGTTCGCGTGGAGGAGACCAGCGACGACCTCTGGGTCGTCCGTCTCATCCAGGCCCACGGAACGGCCGTGGATGCCTTCGTCGCCCACGGCCACGAGGCCGCCGGGCAGCCCAGCCCCATGCCCGGCGAAGGGAAGGACTGAAGGGCCCGCAGGCACAAAAAGGCGCCCCCCATCCGGAATGGGCGGGCGCCATAGCGAGGCTCAGTAGAGGGGGCGGTCAGACCGCCCCCGCAAGCCTTACGGCCGGTACTCGAGGACCGAGCTCTTGCCGGACATGGAGGGCACCCGCGGCAGCTCCTGGTCGGGGAAGCTGTTGGCGGTGAGCGCACCCATGAAGGCCACGATGTCCTCCACCTGCTGGTCGCTCAGCTCCTTGTTGAGCTGGGTCTTGCCCATGAGCCGGACGGCCTCGTCGAGGCTGTTCACCGCACCGTTATGGAAGTAGGGGGCGGTGAGCTCGACGTTGTAGAGGGTCGGCACGCGCCACATGTGCTTGTGGCTCTCGTTGCCGGTGGCCGCGTGGCGGCCGGTGTCTTCCATGAGGTCGTACTTTTCGACGTACTGGTTGTCCTCGAAGGTCGGGAACTTCTGGAAGAACCCGGTGCCCAGCGGCATCTGCGGGCCGGCGAAGGCCGGGCCGCTGTGGCAGCTGGTGCAGCCGACCTCCTTGAAGGTCTCCATGCCGCGCAGCTGCTTGTCGGTCATGGCATCCTCGTCGCCGTTCACGTAGTTGTTGTACGGCGTGTCGGGGGTCAGCAGGGTCCGCTCATAGGCGCCGATGGCCTTGGTCATGCGCTCAATGTTGACCTCTTCGCTACCGAAGACCTCCTTGAACTCCTCGCGGTAGCCCTCGATGCCGCCAATCCGCTCGGCGGTGAAGGCGTGGTCCGGCATGCCCATCTCCACCGGATTGACGATGGGGCCGGCGGCCTGGTCCTCGAGGGTATCGGCGCGGCCGTCCCAGAACTGGACCGACAGGAAGGCGGCGTTCCAGACCGTGGGTGCATTGCGCGGGCCGGTCTCGCCGTGGACGCCCATGGAGGTCCGACGGCCGTCGTCGCCCCCCTCCATGACGTTATGGCAGGTGTTGCAGGAGACCGTGCCGGTGGAGGAGATCCGCGGGTCGAAGTAGAGCTTCTTGCCCAGTTCCACCTTGGCCTCGGTGGTCGGATTGTCCTCCGGCGTCGGCGGCTCCTCGGGCATGGCCGGCCACTGCTGGGCGGCGGCGACCCCGGCGAAGCCGCCGAGGGCCCCGGCGACGAGGATGGAGGTAATACGCTTCATGGCAACTCCCCTGTTGGCGTTTCTCGGTTGGAAAGGCATTAATGGTTACGGGTCCAATTTAGACCAGTTCTAAACGGCCGTCAAAAAATCGGGGGTCGGTGGAACACCTGACCCCCGATCCAGGACCTCTGCCCTCGACTGCAACTCCGGCTACTGGTTGGCAGACACCGCCTGCTCCACCATCTGGGTCAGCTCACCATTGCCGGCCATCTCCACGGTGATGTCGCAGCCGCCGATGAGTTCGCCGTTGATGTAGATCTGGGGGAAGGTCGGCCAGTCCGCGAACTGCGGCAGGGCCTGCATGATCTCCGGGTCCTCGAGGATGTTCACGTAGGCGAACTCCTGGCCGGTGGACTGCAGGGCCTGGGCCGCCCGCATGGAGAAGCCGCACTGCGGCAGCTTGGGGGTGCCCTTCATGTAGATGATGACGGGGTGGGTCTCCACCTGCTCCTTGATCCGGTCCAGTGCTTCCATCGGTTACCTCGCTCGCATTGCGTTTCCGGTTGTATCGCCGGCCGGCGATCGTCGCGGCACAGGATAGGGCACCGGGACGCAAATACCAAGTACCGCGCTAGGGATTGCCCTGGGCGCCAATCGGATGGGCGCCGGCTAGGGTGGGATGGCTCGGCAGGAGACGGCGTACATACGTCCCTGTAGCCTCCACGGCTGCATCCATGCCGCCGAGGCTCCTGCCGAGCCATCCCACCCCACCCGGCTGCTCGAATCGCCTTCCGTCGATGGCCCATCAACGACCACTTGTCGGAATACCAGGGCCCCGGGACAGTGAGCACCGACTTAGCCCCCATCCACGTGCCGCTGGAACCAGGCCTCGAAGAGCGCGGCGTGCCAGAGCTTGGAGCCCTGGATCCGGGTGTGGTGGGACTCCGGCGCATCCAGCAGCATGTCGATGTAGTCCCGCCGGAAGACCCCGCGCCGGTAGGCGGCGGCGCTGTTGAGGGTGTCGCGCATGTACTCCAGGAAGCCGCCGCGCACGTACTTCAGCGCCGGCATGGGGAAGTAGCCCTTGGGCCGGTCGATGACCGAGTCCGGCACCAGCCCCCGGGCCATGGCCTTGAGCGGATACTTGCCGCCGTCCCCGCGCAGGCGCAGCTCCGCCGGCAGCTCGGCGGCGGTCTCCACCAGCCGGTGGTCCAGGAAGGGGACGCGCGCCTCCAGCCCCCAGGCCATGGTCATGTTGTCCACCCGCTTGACGGGGTCGTCCACCACCAGCCGGGTGGCATCCAGGGCGAGCACGGCGGCTACCGGGTCGTCCTCGCCGGTCTCCGCCAGCTCCCGCTCCACCCAGGCGCGGGTGTGGTCGGGGCCGCCCAGCCCCTCGGCCACCATGGTCAGATACTCATCGTGCTCGCGGTCGAAGTAGTAGCGCGCCAGCCGGTCGGCGGCCGTGCCCTCGGTGTCCCCGGCGATCTGCGGATACCAGAAGTAGCCGCCGAAGACCTCGTCCGCCCCCTGGCCGGAGAGGACCACCTTCACCTCCCGGCTCACCCGCTCGGCCAGGAGATAGAAGGCCACCGCATCCTGGCCGAACATGGGCTCGGACATGGCGTCCACCGCCTCCGGCAGGCGCGGCAGGACCTCCTCGTTGGGGATGTGGATGCGGCGGTGGCGGGTGCCGAAGCGCTCGGCCACGGCGTCGGAGTACTCGAACTCCGAGCCGGCCTCCTCGCCCACGTCCTCGAAACCGATGGAGAAGGTGCGCAGGTCCTCCTCCCCGGCCTCGTGGAGGAGCCCCACCAGCAGGCTGGAGTCCAGGCCGCCGGAGAGCAGGACCCCCACCGGGACGTCGGCCACCGTCCGCCGCCGGGCCACCGCCGCGCGCAGCGCCTCGTGGGTCGCCTCCACCGCCTCCGCCTCGCTGCCGAATTCCAGCCGCGGGCGGTCGCGCAGGCGCCAGTAGGTGCGCTCGCGGCGCTCGCCGTCCGGCCCGATGGTGAGGCTGGTGGCCGGCGGCAGCTTGCGCACGCCGCTCATTACGGTGCGCGGGGCCGGCACCACGCCGTGGAGGGTGAACTGGTGGTGCAGGGCCACCGGGTCCGGGCGGGTATCGATACCGCCGCCGGCCAGCAGCGCCTGGGTATTGGAGGCGAAGCGGAAGAAGCCGTCGCCGTCGGCGTGGTAGAGGGGCTTGATGCCCATGCGGTCCCGCGCCAGGAAGAGCCGGCCGGTGCCCAGCTCGCGGATGGCGAAGGCGAACATCCCGTCCAGCCGCTCCGGGCAGCGCTCCCCCCACTCGGCGTAGGCCTTGAGGATGACCTCGGAGTCGCCCTCGGTGAAGAATTGGTAGCCGCGGCCGGCCAGCTCGTGGCGCAGGTCGCGGTAGTTGTAGATGGCGCCGTTGAAGACCAGGGCGAGCCCCAGGCCGGCGTCCACCATGGGCTGGTGGGCGCGGGCGGAGAGGTCGATGATGGACAGCCGCCGGTGGCCGAACATCAGCGGCCCGTCGGACCAGCTCCCGACGTGATCGGGCCCGCGCCGCTCCAGGCGGGCGAGCATGGCGTCCATCCGGCCCAGGTCGGGCAGGGTCCCGTCCAGGCGCAGCTCTCCGGCGATTCCGCACATCGATTCAGGGCTCCTCGTTGATCCCGGCCGGCCGGCCCCAGCCGCCACCGCCCGGGGTGGCAATGGTCAGGCGGTCGCCGGCCTTGGCAGTGAAGGTCGTCTTCCCCGGCAAGGGGGTGTCGTTCAGGCGATTCTCGCCGGGGGCGCCGTCGGCCCCGCCGGCCAGGCCCCAGGGGGCGTGGCGACGGCGCTCGGTGAGCAGGGTGATCCGGGCCGGCGCCAGCAGTTCGTAGCTCCGCTCCAGGCCGTCCCCGCCCCGCCGCGCCCCGGCCCCGCCGGAGCCGCCGCGCAGGCGGTAGGCCGCCACCCGCAGGGGGTAGGCCATCTCCAGCGCCTCCACCGGGGTGTTCAGGGTGTTGGTCATGTGGCTGTGGATCCCGGAGAGGCCGCCGCCATCGCGCCCGGCCCCCATGCCGCCGCCCACGGTCTCGTAGTAGTGCCAGCCGCTCCCTGCCTCCTTCCCGACCCCGCCCATGGCGACATTGTTCATGGTCCCCTGGCTGGCCGCGGGGATGCGCCCGGGAATGGCCTGCGCCAGGGCGCCCAGGACGGCGTCCACCACGCGGGAGCTGGTCTCCACGTTGCCGGCGGCCACCGCCGCCGGCCGGCGGGCGTTGACCAGGCAGCCCTCGGGGGCGGTGAGGCGAATGGGCCGGAAGGCGCCGGCGCAGGCCGGGGTCCCCGCCGGCATGAGGCAGCGGAAGGCGTAGAAGACCGCCGCCGCCGCCACCGCCAGCGGGCAGTTGACGTTCCCCGGGGTCTGGCCGGCGGTGCCGGCGAAGTCCACGGCCACCCCCTCGGCGGTGATGTCCAGGGCGACCCGGACCGGGAGGTCCACCTGGCCGGCGCCGTCATCGTCCAGGTAATCGGTGAAGGCGTACTGCCCCGCCGGGAGGTCGGCCAGGGAGGCCCGGCTCATGCGCTCGCCGTAGTCCTGGAGGGCCGCCAGGGAGCGCGCCAGGCCCTCAACGCCGAGTTCCGCCACCAGCGCCTCCAGCCGGGCCATCCCGGCGCGGTTGGCGCTGGCCTGGGCGGCGAAGTCCCCCTCCACCTCCGGGCCGCCACCGGTGGCGGCAACGATGGCCTCCCAGGGGGCGGCCTCGCGCTCACGGCCCCGCCAGAGGTGGGCCGGGGGCAGGATCACCCCCTCCTCCTCCAGGGTCCGGGAGAGCGGCATGGAGCCGGGGGCGTCGGCGCCGATATTGGCGTGGTGGGCGCGGCTGGCGACGAAGGCCACCAGCCTCCCCTCGGCGAAGACCGGGGCGATGAGGGTGACATCGGGGAGGTGGGTGCCGCCCAGGAAGGGGTCGTTGACCACCACCTGGTCCCCCGGCGCCCAGCCCATGCGCCCCACCAGGTCGCGCATGGCGTAGGCCATGCTGCCCAGGTGGACCGGGATGTGGGCGGCCTGGGCCGCCAGCTCGCCCTCGGCGTCGAAGACGGCGCAGGAGAAGTCCAGCCGGTCGCGGATGTTGGGCGAGAAGGCGGCGCGGCGCAGCACCGCCCCCATCTCGTCGCACACCGCGCCGATCCGGCCGGCGAAGAGTCCCAGCTCCACTGCGTCCATGATTCCCTCCGAGATGAGGGCGCCAGGCTACACCGCCGACCGGCCGGGATCATCCCGCCACACCGCCGGCCCCTACCCTCACCCTATTCTCTACTCCTATAATCAGGATTCCGGCTTGAAACCGGCGGCCCCCGCCCCCATCCGGCAGGGGCCGCAACCCGAACATCCACCGCAACAAGACACGAGGAGCCTCACACCATGGAGCACCAGCTTCCCGATCTCCCCTATGCCAAGGACGCCCTGGAACCCCACATCTCCGCGGAGACCCTGGAGTACCATCACGGCAAGCACCACAACACCTACGTGACCAAGCTCAACGGGCTCATCCCCGGGACCGAGTTCGAGAACGCCTCCCTGGAGGAGATCATCCAGAAGGCGCCGGCCGGCGGGATCTTCAACAACGCCGCCCAGGTCTGGAACCACACCTTCTACTGGAACTGCATGAGCCCCAACGGCGGCGGCGAGCCCGCCGGTGCCCTGGCCGATGCCATCAGCGCCAAGTTCGGCTCCTTTGCCGACTTCAAGGAGAAGTTCTCCGAGATGGCCGTGGGCAACTTCGGCTCCGGCTGGACCTGGCTGGTGAAGAAGGCCGACGGCAGCGTGGAGATCGTCAACACCTCCAACGCCGGCAACCCGCTGCGCGACGGTGACACCCCGCTGCTGACCATCGACATCTGGGAGCACGCCTACTACATCGACTACCGCAACGCGCGGCCGAAGTACGTGGAGAACTTCTGGAACCTGGTCAACTGGGACTTCGTCGCCTCCAACTTCGGCGGCTGACAGCGCCCGCCGGGCGGGGTTTGCACCCCGCCCGACCAGGGGATAGAATCCATCCTCTGCCCAATGGCAGTCCCCCGGGGGACTGCCATTTTTGTTTTTCGGGAGCCTTCCATGACGGATGCCTTGATGAACACCTACGCCCGTCTGCCCGTGGCCTTCGAAGAGGGTCGGGGGGCCCGCCTGTGGGATACCGAGGGCCGGGAGTATCTGGACGCCATCGCCGGCATCGCCGTGTGCGGGCTGGGCCACGCCCACCCGGCGGTGACCGCCGCCGTCTGCGACCAGGCCGGCCGGCTGGTCCATACCTCCAACCTCTACCGGATCCCGCTGCAGGAGCGGCTGGCCCAGCGGCTGACCAGCGCCGCCGGGATGGAGAGCGCCTTCTTCTGCAACTCCGGCGCCGAGGCCAACGAGGCGGCGCTGAAGATCGCCCGGCGGACCGGCAGCCAGCGCGGCATCGCCGAGCCCAAGGTCATCGTCATGGAGGGCAGCTTCCACGGCCGGACCCTGGCCACCCTCTCCGCCACCGGCAATCCGGCCATTCAGAGCGGCTTCGAGCCCCTGGTGGCCGGCTTCGAGCGCGTCCCCTGGGGCGACGCCGATGCCGTGGCGGCGCTGGCCGGGCGCGAGGATATCGTGGCCGTCCTCGTGGAACCCGTCACTGGCGAGGGCGGTGTGGGCGTGCCGCCGGCCGACTACCTGCCGCGGCTGCGCGCCATCTGCGACGATGCCGACTGGCTGCTGATGGTCGACGAGATCCAGACCGGGATCGGTAGGACCGGCGACCTCTTCGCCAGCCTCGGAGCCGGCGTCACCCCCGACGTCCTGACCCTGGCCAAGGGGCTGGGCAATGGTGTGCCCATCGGCGCCTGCCTGGCCCGGGGCACCGCCGCGGGGATCCTCGGCCCCGGCAGCCACGGGACCACCTTCGGCGGCAGCCCCCTGGTGAGCGCCACCGCCCTGGCCGTGCTGGACACCATGGAGACGGAGGCGCTGCCCGCCCGGGCGGCGGAACTCGGGGATCGCATCGCCGCCGGCCTGCGCGCCCGGCTGGGGAACCACCCCGCCGTGGCCGACATCCGCCACCGCGGCCTGATGATCGGCGTGGAGCTGGACCGCCCCTGCAAGGAACTGGTCCGCCAGGGCCTGGACCGCGGCCTGCTCATCAACGTCACCGCCGAACGGGTGGTCCGGCTACTACCGCCGCTGATCCTCAGCGACGCCGAGGCGGACACCATTACCACGACCGTAGCCGACCTCATCGAGGCCTTCGCGCCTCCGGGGGGAGAATCATGAGCACCCTGCGCCACTTCCTCACCCTGGCCGACCTCTCCGCCAACGAGCTGCGCGGCCTGCTGGACCGGGCCATCGAGCTCAAGGACCTCCATCGGCGCGGGCGCCACTACGAGCCCCTGCGCGGCCGGGTCCTAGCCATGATCTTCGAGAAGTCCTCCACCCGGACCCGGGTCTCCTTCGAGGCGGCCATGGCCCACTTCGGTGGCCACGCCATCTTCCTCTCCCACCGCGATACCCAGCTCGGGCGGGGCGAGCCGGTGGAGGACAGCGCCCGGGTCCTCTCCGGCATGGCGGACCTGGTGACCATCCGGACCTACGGCCACGACACCGTGGAGCGCTTCGCGGAGTACTCCCGGGTGCCGGTGATCAACGCCCTCACCGACCTCCATCACCCCTGCCAGCTCCTGGCCGACCTGCAGACCTTCCGGGAGCTGCGCGGACCGCTCCAGGACCGCACCGTGACCTGGGTGGGCGATGGCAACAACATGTGCCACTCCTACCTCGAGGCCTCGCGCATGCTGGACTTCGACCTGCGCATCGCCTGCCCCGAGGGCTACGAGCCGGACGCCGAGATCCTGGCCTCGGCCCCGCGCGCGGCCATCGTCCGCGACCCGCGCGAAGCCGCCGCCGGCGCCGATCTCGTGGTCACCGACGTCTGGGCCAGCATGGGCCAGGAGTCCGAACAGGGGGACCGCGTGGGCGCCTTCACCGACTACCAGGTGGATTCCACGGTCATGGAGGCCGCGGGGTCCGAGGCACTGTTCATGCACTGCCTCCCGGCCCATCGCGGGGAGGAGGTGAGCGCGGAGGTCATCGACGGCCCCCGGAGCGCCGTCTGGGAGGAGGCGGAGAACCGCCTCCACGCCCAGAAGGCCCTGCTGGAGCGGCTGCTGGTCTCCGACCACGAGGGCTGAAGGGGCGGACGACGACCTTGACTCGTCCCGAAGGCGTTACCATACTGCGAGTAACGGTAGCAATAGACCGCCCATAGCGGTTGATCAGGAGAGCACCATGAATCCCATCGACGGCAGCGCCAGCGCCCGGCAGTACATGGCCCCCTCGCAGCCCGGCTCCGAGGTGACCAGCCCCGGCGCCGGCAACCAGGTGGCCAGTGGTTCCTCCATGGCCGGCCCCGCCATCCAGGCGCCCAACGAGGCCCAGGTCCGTGGCGGCGCCTCGGTGGATGGCGATGCCGCCCCCACCTCGGTGACCACCGAGAGCGAGGGGACCGCGGCCACCGGCAACCAGCGCCAGGAGGCCGATGCCGGTGCGGCTACCGGCTCCGTGGTGGACGCCTACGCCTGATCACCCCCTTCGACGGGGATAGACGGGCTCGCCAGTGGCGGGCCCGTTTTCGTTTCCGCACTCGGCAAGTCACCAACCCATGACCCAGCCCGATCCCCACACCGATCCCTCACGACCCTTCTGGCAGACCAAGTCGCTGGAAGAGCTCGATGCGGACGAGTGGGAGGCGCTGTGTGATGGCTGCGGGCACTGCTGCATGGTCCATCTCGCGGATGAGGACACCGAGGAGATCGTGGAGACCGACGCCGCCTGCCAGTTGCTCGATATCCCGACGGTGCGCTGTTCCGATTACGCCCACCGGCATCGCCGGGTCCCCGACTGCCAGCCGCTCACACCCGATCGGGTCCGAGCGGCCCACTGGTTGCCGGAGACTTGCGGCTATCGTCGGCTTGCCGCCGGGCGGCCCCTGCCCGACTGGCATCCCCTGCTGAGCGAAGAGCGGGAGGCCGTCCACGCGGCCGGCGCCTCGGTTCGCTACATCGCCCACCCGGAGACGGACGGCACCCCCTGGAACGTTATTGAATGGTGGGAGGAAGAATGAATCGACTCGTCTTTACCGGCGCCCTGCTGGGACTGGCCGGCGTCGCCATCGGCGCCTTCGGCGCCCATGCGCTGGAGGGAACCATGGGATTTCAGGGGCGGGCCTGGTGGGAGACGGCGGTGACCTATCACCTGCCCCACGCCCTGGCGGTGGTGGTAGCCGGCCTGGCGGCCGCCCAACTGCCCCGCCCCGGGATGGCCCGGGCCGCCGGCTGGTTTCTCGCTCTGGGGGTGGTCCTGTTCAGCGGCAGCCTCTACCTCATGGCGCTCACCGACCAGGGCTGGCTGGGGGCCGTGACGCCGCTGGGCGGCTCCGCCTGGCTGGCCGGCTGGGCCTTGCTGGCCGGGGCGACCGTCAGGCCATGACGTCGATGACGTTGGACTTGCGCTCCAGAGCCTGATTCTGCGCCTGGGTAGCCTGCTGCAGCACCTGGCCCTTGGACTCGCTGATCTTGTTGTCCACCACCGAGAGCTGCTGGGTCGTCTGCCCGCGCACCTCGCCGGCACTCTGCATCAGCTGCATCGCCATGCCCATGGAATTACCACTACCACCGATTTCCATGATCGCTCCTCCGTTCGCTTGCTCTAAGAAGATACGACCCTGAACAACCTTTTTCAATCTTCCTCGGCCAACCGCCGCTTCGCCTCCCGGTCCCCGGCGGCTGCCGCGGCCTGCAGGCAGGCACGGGCATGCTCCTTGTCGGCCGGCACGTGGCGACCCTCGGCATAGAGCTCGGACAGGGTACGCAACGCCGCCCCGTAGCCGGCAGCACCATCGGCCTCCAGCCAGGCGAGGGCGGTGGCCGGATCGGCCTCCACGCCGCGCCCCTCCAGCATACGCAGGGCGAGCAGCCGCCGCGCCCGGGGGACGCCCGCCTCGGCATCCGCGCGGATGGTGGCGAGACGTCGTTCCTCGTTCAGTTCGGCCATGACAACCTCCAGCCTCCCGGACCCGGTATCCACAGCCGGGATCCTAACCCGGCGCGCTCCCCCTCGGCAGCGGGTGCGAGGAAGCCCCGGATCGCCGAGAATGGGCGCCATGGAATCCGACCGTCTGCTACTGCTCTGCCGCCCCGGCTTCGAGGGCGATACCGCTGCCGAGATCCAGGCCGCCGCCGGGGAGATCGGCTTCCCCGGCTACTGCCGCGCCAGTGCCGATACCGGCCGGGTAACGCTCTTCCCCAGCGTCGGCGCCATCACCGAATTCACCGACCACTGGCGGCTGGCCGACGCCCTCTTCCCCCGCCAGGCCTTCCTCACCGCCGAGCCGGTCCCCCTGCCCGACCGGGATCGGGTCAGCACCATCCTGGCCACGCTGGGTGACGAGCCCGTCCGTGAACTGGTGACCGAGACCCCCGATTCGGAGGCAGGGCGAGCCTGGACGCGGCTGGCCCGCGCCCTGGAGGGCCCGCTGCGTCGCGGACTCACCGACGCAGGACTATGGCAGCCGGACAGCGGGGCCCCACGTCTGCACCTGCTCCTGGACGACGACGGCGCCCACATCGGCCTGGCGTCCGCCGGCCTGGATGACTCCCGCCCCGGCGGTATCCCCCGCCTCAAGCGGCCGAAGTCAGCGCCCAGCCGCTCCTTCCTGAAACTGGAGGAGGCGTGGCAGACCTTCCTGGACGACGAGGAGCGGGCCCGTGCCCTGCAGCCGGGTATGCGGGCGGTGGACCTCGGCGCCGCCCCGGGCGGCTGGAGCTGGCTGCTGCAGCGGCGCGGCCTGGAGGTCCTGGCGGTGGACAACGGCCCCCTCAAGGGCGAGGTAGCCACGGCCGACGGGGTCACCCACATCCGCGCCGACGGCTTCACCTGGCGCCCGCCCCGGCCGGTGGACTGGCTGGTCTGCGACATGGTGGAACGGCCCCAGCGGGTCGCCGCCCTGGCGGCGGACTGGTTCGCCGCCGGCCGTTGCCGCTACGCCGTCTTCAACCTCAAGCTCCCCATGCGCCGCCGGTACGCGGCCGTGGAGGAGTGCCTGAAGGTCGTCCGAGACCATCTGGGCGGCGCGCCGGCCCGAGTGGCGGCCCACCACCTCTACCACGACCGCGACGAGGTCACCGCCTTCATCGGTCCGGCATGAGGCGCCGCGCCGCCCTCAGTGCTCCACGAAGCGCGCCACCCAGCGGCGAACCACGGGCACCACGAACAGGGCGATGGGGAAGGCCATGGCCCACGCCGAGGGGAAGGCGTAGAGCAACCACCGGCTGAAGAAGTCCGGGGTCGGCCCCAGATTCACCAGGGTGATGAGTGCCGACATCAGGAAGGACATCAGCACCGACATGAACAGGGCAAAGAGGGGACTGAACCAGCGCGCCGAGAGCTTGCGCCTCACGCCTCCTCGTCTCCCAGGGCGCGGTCGACCATCTCGCCGACATCCGGCGAACCGGCGCGCTCGCGCAACCGCTCCAGTTCGGCGTGCATAGCCGCCTCCCGCTCGGGGACGAAGCGCCGCCAGCGGGTCAACGGCTTCACCAGGCGCGCGGCGATCTGCGGATTGCGGCCGTCCAGCTCCAGTACCAGGTCCGCCAGCAGCCGGTAGCCGGCCCCGTCCGGCCGGTGGAACTGGACCGGGTTGCGCATGGCGAAGGCGCCGATCACCGCACGCACCTTGTTGGGGTTGGTGAGGCTGAAGGCGGGGTGGTCCATGAGCGCCTGTACCCGCTCCACGCCCCCGGGCAGCGGCGAGGCGGCCTGGATGGCGAGCCACTTGTCCACCACCAGCGGATCGTCCTGCCAGCGCTCGTAGAAGGCCTCCAGGGCCTCCTGGCGTTCGGGGATGTCGCTGGCCGCCAGCGCCCGCAGGGCCGCCAGCTGGTCGGTCATGTTATCCGCCTCACGGAACTGCTCCATGCAGGCCTCGCGGGCGGCCTCGTCGGGCTCGGCCATGAGGTAGCCCAGGGCGGTATTGGCCAGCGCCCGCCGGCCCACCGCCTCCGGCTCGAAGCGGTAGGGGCCGGCATCCCGGAACTGCTCCCGCAGGGACCACCAGCCCTCCCGCAGCTCCCGGGCCAGACCGGTCCGCGCCGCCTCCCGGGCGGCGTGGAGGGCATCCGGGTCGATGGTCTCCATGTACTCCGCCAGCTGCCCCTCGTCGGGGAGGGTCAGTGCCCGGGCCATGAGGGCGGCATCGTCGGCCGGCGCCTCCAGCAGGCGGCTGATGGCCTGGTGCAACGGCCCGGGCAGCCGGGCCTCGCCACCGCTGCGGACGGCATCGGCCTGCGCCAGGAGGTGGGTGCGCGCCAGCCGCTGCCCCGCCTCC
The DNA here is from genome assembly GCF_900112605.1 of Thiohalospira halophila DSM 15071. Classification (NCBI taxonomy): domain Bacteria; kingdom Pseudomonadati; phylum Pseudomonadota; class Gammaproteobacteria; order Thiohalospirales; family Thiohalospiraceae; genus Thiohalospira; species Thiohalospira halophila. The sequence continues at coordinate 196,009 of NZ_FOMJ01000002.1, read as the reverse complement.
CAGCGGTTGAAGAGGTCGCTGTCGTGGCCGGCCAGATGGGCCAGTTCGGCGTCGCTGTAGGGGTAATCCACCTCCGCCGGGGCGGAGAAGCCGCGCAGCAGGGAGGGCACCGGCTCCTCGGTGAGGCCGGTGAAGCGGAACCGCTCCTCCTCGTAGCGCAGCAGCAGCACCCGGGAGCCGTGGATGGCCGCCTCCTCGCCCTCCAGCTGCATGGGCAGATCGTGGCCGTCGGCGCCCACCAGTCCCAGGGCCAGGGGGATGGGAACCGGCTCCTTGGCCGGCTGCCCCGGGGTCGCCGGGGTGTGCTGGCGCACGCAGAGATCGAAGGTCCCCGCCTCGGCATCGAAGCTGCTGCGCACCTCCAGCTGCGGCGTGCCCGCCTGGGTGTACCAGCGCCGGAACTGGCGCAGGTCGCGGTCGTTGGCCTCCTCCAGTGCCGTGAGGAAGTCCTCCACGGTCACCGCCTGGCCGTCGAAGCGCTCGAAGTAGCGATCGCAGCCGGCGCGGAAGCCCTCGGGCCCCAGGGCGTTGTGGAGCATGCGCACCACCTCCGCCCCCTTCTCGTAGACCGTGGGGGTGTAGAAGTTGTTGATCTCCACGTACTCCGAGGGGCGCACCGGATGGGCGGTGGGGCCGGCATCCTCGGGGAACTGCGCCCCGCGCAGCCGGTCGACGCTGTCGATGCGCGCCACCGCCTCGGAGCCCATGGCCGCGGCAAACTGCTGCTCGCGGAAGACGGTGAGCCCCTCCTTCAGGGAGAGCTGGAACCAGTCGCGGCAGGTAATGCGGTTGCCGGTCCAGTTGTGGAAGTACTCGTGGCCCACCACCGCCTGGATGTTGGTGTAGTCGGCATCGGTGGCCGTATCGGGCCGGGCCAGGACGAACTGGGAGTTGAAGAGATTCAGCCCCTTGTTCTCCATGGCGCCCATATTGAAGTCGTCCACCGCCACTACCTGGTAGAGGTCGAGGTCGTACTCACGGCCGTAGGCCTCCTCGTCCCAGCGCATGGCCTGCTTGAGGCTGGCCAGGGCGTGATCGCCGCGGTCGGCGTTATGGGCCTCGGTATAGAGGTGGAGGTCGACCTCGCGGCCGGAGGCGGTGGTGAACCGGTCGGTGCAGCAGGTCAGGTCCCCGGCCACCAGGGCGAAGAGGTAGCTGGGCTTGGGGAAGGGGTCCTCCCAGCGGACCCAGTGGCGGCCCTCCTCGCCCTCCCCGGCGGCCACCCGGTTGCCGTTGGCCAGTAGCACCGGGTAGCTCGCCCGATCCGCCTCCAGGGTCACGGTGTAGCGCGCCAGGACGTCCGGGCGGTCGGGGAAGTAGGTGATCCGGCGAAAGCCCTCCGGCTCGCACTGGGTGCAGAGCTTGCCCCCCGAGGTGTAGAGCCCCTCCAGGGCGGTATTCGCCTCCGGCCGGGTAGCGGTCTCCACCACCACGGTAAAGGCCCCGTCCGGGACCTCCGGGATCACCAGCCGTTCGGCATCCACGCTGTAGACCGCACGGGTCAGCGGCTCGCCGTCCAGTTCCAGGCGCAGCAGCTCCAGTTCCTGCCCGTGCAGGACCAGCGGTGCCCCGGGCTCGCCGGCGGCCGGATTGGGCCGCAGGGCCATCTCCGCCCGCACCCGGGTCCGGCCCGGGTCGAGCTGGAAGTGGAGGTCCACCGTGTCCAGCAGATAGGCCGGCGGCTGGTAGTCGGTCAGGCGGACCGGGGCGTGGGGGCTGCCTTCACGCATGATCGAACTCCGGAAACGGTCGGGGTCCGCGCGGGACGCGGACGGGCAACCTTAGCAGGGGGCGGGACACAGACAAAGCCCCGACCGGGCGGTCGGGGCCGGGCGACTACTCGTTGGGGCCGACGTGCTCGAAGTGCTCGGCGTCCAGCTCCGCCGGGGCCTCGACCCCGGCAGCCTCCAGGGCCTCGGCCAGCTCCCGGGCGGTGTCACCGAGCTTGTCGGCATCCTCGCACAGACCGGTAAGCAGGTGCTGCGCCTTATCGGGCGGGATGGAGACCTTCAGGGTCTCCTTGTCCTCGTTGATCACGCGCATGTCTGTTCCTCCTGGGTCTCGATGGCTCAGGTCTCGGTGGACGGCGGCGGCACGGCGTCCGGGCCCCAGGCATTGGGGGGCTGGCGGAAGTCGTTGCTGGCGTTGTACCGCGCCTCCCGGAGCAGGCTGGAGAGCTCCAGGACCGGGGAGCGCATCTCCGCGGCGTTGGCATGGATCTCGTCGGCGAGCTTGTTGCCGGCGCCCACCTCCAGTTCCAGGAGGATGTGGCCGTCCTCCGTGCGTTCCACCTTCATGTTGCTCCTCCTCTTCCGCAATGGCGGGCCGCACCCTATCCCGACCCCGAAAGTCGGGATTCCGGGTGCCCTCTCCAAGCGTGGCACAAGGTCGGGGGAATACAAGCTGCCGGTTCAGACCGGCGGCGCCAGCCCGCGCCGGGCAGCCATGGCCGTGCCTGCAGCGCGAAGGTCGTCGGCCGTGAGAGCGGCGCGCAGCCGAGGAGCAACGACCTCGTCCTCCCGGGCAACGTGGTCGCGGACCGTGGCCACGTACTCGGCCGGCTCCAGAATTGCCTCATGCCCCTCAGCGATAGCGGCCAGGGCCGGTTCCAGGGTCGCCCAGGCGCGGTCAAGTTCCCCGTGCCCCCCCGCCAGGTCATCCAGCTCGGCATGCAGTGCGCGATCCCCGGGGCAGGCGGACCGCAGTCGAGGGAAGAGGTCCTCTTCCTCATCCGCATGATGGCGCGGCGCCGCCTCGTTGAAGTAGCGCCGGACGCGGTCAGCAGCGGCCGCGGCCTGATCGTCGACCCCGGTATGACGCAGATGCCCGGCCAGCCGCTCCAGGGTGGCGATATTCTCCAGCATGCGCCGGTGGCAGGCGGCCCAGAACCCCAGCGGGTCCTCGGGGCCGGGGGCGGCGGGCCCCAGCAGGGAATCGGGATCCATGGCGTCCTCCTCGGTTGGACGGGCTCCTGGCCCCTCGTCTACGCCTGCAGGAGACGTTGGACAACCCGGCGGCCTTGCGGGATCGACGAAGCCGTTCAGGGTCGGCGGCTATCACTGCCAGCGGCACGGGCGGCCAGGGCATCGGCGTCGATAATATCCACGGTGTCCGCCGCCACCCGGACCAGCCCCTCCTCGCGCAGGCGGGCCAGCGTTCGGGAGAGAGTCTCCGGCGTAACGCCCAGCCGCGAGGCGATGACCTGCTTGGGGGCGGCCAGACGCACCCGCCCCTCGCGGGCCTCGGCCAGGAGGTAGCCCACCAGGCGGTGGGTGGCGCTGTGGAAGGAGAGTTCGTCGATCTCCGCCACCAGGCCGTGGAGGCGGCGGGAGAGGGCCGCCAGCAGGCGCAGGGCCAGCTCCGGGGAGGCGGCCACCTCGCGCCGGAAGGCGGCGTTGTCGAAGGCGACGAGTTCGGTGGGGGCGGTGGCCTCGGCGGCCACGGGGTAGCGCTCCCCCTCCATGAACATCACCGCCTCGGCAAAGGTCTGGCCGGCCCGGATCACCTCCACCACCTTCTCGTCCCCGGCCTCGGAGAGGCGGGCGAGCTTCACCGCCCCCTCGCGGACGAGGTAGAAGGCCTCCGCCGGCGCCCCCTGTTCGAAGAGCCGCTCCCCGCTCTCCAGGTGGCGCCGACGGGCGGCGGTCGCCACCCGCCGGAGCTGGTCCTCGTCCAGGGGCTCCAGCAGCGGCTGGCCGCGCAGCAGCCCGGGATCAACCGCCACGGGCCCCTCCCGACTTGATACGGATCAAGGGCGCGGGGCGGGCCGGGGTCCAGAGTGGGTCGCGCAAGGAGGGAATCACCATGAATCGACGCAATCGCTGGTTCGTCCTGTCGGGGCTCATCCACGGCCTGCTCGGCGGGCTCGTGGGGTTGCTCTGGCTGGCGGAGCCGGGCTTCATGGCCGGCAATGTGCCACGGGTCCACGGCCACGTCATGCTGCTGGGGTTCATCACGTTCCACATCTACGGCATCGGCCTCCACGTCCTGCCGCGCTTCGCCGGCCGCGCCCTCTACTCCGAGCGGGCGGCCGACACCCAGTTCTGGCTGGCCCATCTGGGCCTGTGGGGCCTGCTGGCCGGCTGGCTCGGCGCCCCCGGGGTCATCGCCACCACCGGCGGGGTCCTGGCGTGGCTGGCCATGGCGCTCTTTGCCGCCAACATCCTGCTCACCGTGCTGCGCCGCCCCGGCGCGGCCCCGTCCGGAGCCCAGCCATGAGTGATGCCGACACCGACGCCACCGGGACCACCGGGACCACCGAGTATCGCGGCTGTGAGATCCCCACCGACCGCTGGTACGACCTGGACTACGTCTGGGCCGTGCCCCGCGAGGATGGCAGCTTCACCCTGGGGATCACCGACCCGGCCCAGACCATGGCCGGCCGGGTGCAGTACGCCAAATTCAAGAAGCCCGGCCGCCACCAGAGCGCCGGCAAACCGGTCGCCCGACTGGAATCCGGCAAGTGGGCCGGCGGCATCCCCGCCCCCTTCGACGGCACCATCGAGGCGATCAACGAGGCCGTGGGCCGCCAGCCGGACATCGTCAACGTCGACCCCTACGGCGAGGCCTGGCTGGTGGTCTTCCGGCCGGACAACCCGGACGAGGCCTGGCAGCGGCTGACGCCGGGCAGCGAGGCGGTGGAGGCCCTGCAGGGCTGGATCGACCGCTACGACGTCCAGTGCATGCGCTGCGCCGACTGACGGAGGGAATCAACATGAGCGAACCCCGGGTCCAACTGCTGGTCTCCGAGTGGTGCCCCACCTGCCACCAGGCGGAGCAGGTCTGGCAGCGGGTGGCCGGCGAGCGGGCCATCGACTTCGCCGTGGTGGACATGGGCCAGTCCGAGGGCCGGGAGCTGGCGCGCCGTCTGCGCATCCGCTCGGTGCCGGCGACGGTCATCGACGGCGAGCTGGCCGGCGTGGGCATGCAGAGCCGTGAACAGGCCCTGGCGCTGGTCCCCGACGCCCCGGAACGGGCGGCCTCCTCTACCCGCCACGTGGGGCTGGGGCTGGCGGCCACCAGCCGGGCGGCCATCGCCGCGGCGGTGGTCTACCTGGTGCTCGCCGGCGCCGCCCTCCCCGCCGGCGGCTGGTTCGCGGGCGGTCCGGCCCACCCGGCGGCCCTGCACCTCTTCACCCTGGGCTTTCTGACCTTCTTCCTCTACGGCCTGGGCGAGCACATGCTGCCGCGCTTCACCGGCCACCCCCTGCCCATGGGGATCTGGAGCTGGATGCAGCAGGGGATCGCCCACGCCGGGGTACTCACCTTTGCCCTGGGCCATGTTGCCGGCTGGCCGTGGCTGGCGGTGGCCGGTTCGGCGGCCGCCTGGATGGCGCTGGCCCTCTTCACCGGTCGCATGGCGCCGCTGCTGGTGCGGGCCCCGAAGACAGAGTAGGGGATTGCCCCGAACAATCGGGATGACCAGAATCCGGGGCATGACCCACGCGCACGGAGGCGCCATGACCACCCGCAACAGCCGCGGTTTCACCCTCGTCGAACTCCTCATCGCCCTGGCGGTGGTCGCCATCCTGGCCGGCCTCTCCGGCTATTCCTACGACCAGTATCAGACCCAGCAGCGGCGGATGGAGGCGGTGGAGCGGCTCCACGCCCTCCAGCGGGATCTCAACCAGTGCATGGCGGACGGCACCAGCGCCGCCAACTGCGTGGGGGGCCTGAACACGGGCAATGGCGATGACTACGGCTTCCAGGTCACGACCGGTCAGGGAGGTGACGGCGGCTGGACCATCACCGCCAGCCCCCTCCAGGGCAGCGCGCAGGCCGGCGACGGCAGCCTGACCCTCAATGCCCTGGGTCAGCGCACCGGACCCTGGCCCGGGTAGCTTCCACCTTGACCCTCGCCGCCGTTGTGGGAAGAATTGGCGCCCTTCTGCGGCTCCAATGCCGCCCGGCCAACGGGAAGCGCCATGACCAAGCGAACCATTGCCATCATCGGCGGCACCGGCTTCGTCGGCCGCCATCTGGCCCAGGAGCTCGCCCAGCTCCGGAATACCCGGGTCCGCGTCTTCACCCGGAATCGGGAACGCAACAAGGAGCTTATCGTCATCCCCGGCGTCAGCGTCGAGGAGGTCAACGTCCAGGACGAGTTCGCCCTCACCGAGGCCCTGGGCGGTGTGGATGCCGTGGTCAATCTGGTGGGGATCCTCAACGAGCGCGGCCACTCCGGCCGCGGCTTCCGCCACGCCCACGTGGACCTCACCCGGCGGCTGCTCACCGCCTGCCGGGAGAACGGCATCCGCCGGCTGCTCCACATGAGCGCCCTGGGGGCCGACGCCGAGAACGGTCGCAGCCACTACCAGCGCACCAAGGGCGAGGCAGAGAACCTGGTGATGAACGCCGACGGCATGGAGGTCACCGCCTTCCGCCCGTCGGTGATCTTCGGCCGCGGCGACAGCTTCCTGAACCGCTTTGCCGGCCTGCTGCGAGTCAGCCCGATCCTCCCCCTGGCCGGCGCCTGGGCCCGCTTCCAGCCGATCTACGTGAATGACGTGGTGGCGGCCTTCGTCCACGCCCTGGACAACCGCCACACCATCGGCCAGCGCTACGACCTCTGCGGCCCGCACACCTACACCCTGCAGGAACTGGTGCGCTACGTGGGCGAGCAGACCGGCCACGAGCGGCCCATCATCCCGCTGGGCAAGGGGCTATCCTGGCTGCAGGCGGCGATGCTGGAGTGGGTACCGGGCAAGCCCTTCTCCCTGGACAACTACCGCTCCCTGCTCACCGATAACGTCTGCGAGGGCGAGTTCCCGGCCGTCTTCGGCTTCCAGCCGACCACGCTGGAGTCGGTGGCCCCGGTCTACCTCGCCGGGCGCACCGCGCGCTGGCGCTACCCCGACTACCGCAGCCGCGCGGGCCGCTGAGGGCCGCCTTGCAGGCCTACCGGGTCGGCGGCGCCGTCCGCGATCACCTGCTGGGCGAACCGGCCGGCGATACGGACTGGGTGGTCGTGGGCGCCACGCCGGAGGAGATGGAGGCCCAGGGCTTCCGGGCGGTGGGCAAGGACTTCCCGGTTTTCCTCCACCCCGAGACCGGCGAGGAGTACGCCCTGGCGCGCACCGAGCGCAAGACCGCCCCGGGCTACCACGGCTTCGACTTCCACGCCGCCCCCGACGTCTCCCTGGAGGATGACCTGGCCCGGCGGGATCTCACCATCAACGCCATGGCCGAGGACCCCGACGGCCGGCTCATCGACCCCTATAACGGCCGCGCCGACCTCCAGGCGCGGGTCCTGCGCCACGTGACCCCCGCCTTCGCCGAGGACCCGGTGCGGATCCTGCGCGTCGCCCGCTTCGCTGCCCGCTTCGAGCCCCTGGACTTCACCCTGGCCGAGGAGACCCGGGACCTCATGCGCGCCATGGTGGAGGCCGGCGAGGTCGCCGCCCTGGTCCCCGAGCGGGTCTGGGCGGAGACCGAGCGCGCCCTGGGCGAGGCGGCCCCGGCGGCCTTCATCCGCGTGCTCCGCGACTGCGGCGCCCTGGCCGAGGTCTTCCCGGAGATCGATGCGCTGTTCGGCGTCCCCCAGCCGCCGGAGCACCACCCGGAGGTAGACACCGGCGACCACACCCTGCGTGTGGTGGAACAGGCCGCCCGCCTCTCCCCCGAGCCCGTCGTCCGCTTCGCCGCCCTGGTCCACGATCTGGGCAAGGGCACCACCCCGCCGGAAGAGTGGCCGCGCCACATCGGCCACGAGGGCCGCGGCGTCCCGATGGTGGAGGGACTGTGCGAGCGCCTGCGCACCCCCCGCGCCTTCCGCGAACTGGGAGTCATCGTTGCCCGGGAGCACCTCCACTTCCACCGCGCCGGGGAGCTGAAACCGAAGACCCTGGTGGACCTGCTGGAGCGGGTGGACGCCTTCCGCCGCCCGGAGCGCTTCGAGCAGTTCTGCCTCGCCTGCGAGGCCGATGCCCGCGGTCGCCCCGGCTACGAGGACCGCGACCTGCCCCAGCCCGGGATCCTGCATACCGCGCGGGAGGCCGCCGCCGCCGTGGAGGCCCGCCCCTTCGCCGAACAGGGCCTGAAGGGCCCCGAGATCGGCGAGGCCGTTCGCCGCGCCCGGATCCAGGCCGTCGCCGAGGCCCTGGGGCGCTAGTCCCCCCTCCCGGGAACGGCCCGCCGCTCCGGTGATGACAGGACCGCCCGCCGGGGTCAGAATCGGGAGAGATCCCAGCCATCCGGAGGGAACGACCATGGCGTTCGAATCCATCGACCCGAGCACCGGCGAGACTTTCTTCCACATGGAGCCGTGGGGCGAGGCCGAGCGCGAGGCCGCCCTGGCGGCCGTCGCCGCCGCCACTCCCGGCTGGGCCGCCACGCCGGTGGCCGAACGGGCCGAGGCGGTACGCGCCATCGCCGGGGAACTTCGCCGTCGCGCCGACGAGCTGGCCACGCTGATCACCCGCGAGGTAGGCAAGCTCCACCGCGAGGCGCGCGGGGAGATCGAGAAGTGCGCCTGGGTCTGCGAGTACTACGCCGACCACGGCCCCGGCTTCCTGGCCGACGAACCCATCGAGACCGATGCCGGGAAGAGCCTGGTGGCCTACCAGCCGCTGGGCACGGTGCTCGCCGTCATGCCCTGGAACTTCCCCTTCTGGCAGGTCTTCCGCTTTGCCGCCCCGGCGCTGGTGGCCGGCAACACCGGCGTCCTCAAGCACGCCTCCAACGTGCCGCAGTCCGCCCTGGCCATCGAGGAGGTCATCCGCGACGCCGGCCTTCCGGCGGACACCTTCCGCACCCTCATGATCCGGGCCGCCGACGTGGACGCCGTCATCGACGACCCGCGCATCGCCGCCGTCACCCTCACCGGCAGCGAGCCCGCCGGCCGCGCCGTGGCCAGCCGGGCGGCGGCCAACATCAAGAAGGCGGTGCTGGAGCTGGGCGGCTCCGACCCCTTCATCGTGCTGGACGACGCCGACGTGGAGCAGGCGGTGGAGGCGGCGGCCACCTCCCGCTTCCTCAACAACGGCCAGTCCTGCATCGCCGCCAAGCGCTTCATCCTCACCCCCGGCATCGCCGACGACTTCGTGGAACGCTTCCGCCGGCGGGTGGAGGCGATGACCGTGGGCGATCCCGCCGCGGAGACCACCCAGCTCGGCCCCATGGCGCGCACCGACCTGCGCGATGAACTCCACACCCAGGTGGCGGACAGCGTCCGCGCCGGGGCCCAGGTGGTCACCGGCTGCACCCTCCCCGACAGCCCGGGCGCCTTCTACCCGCCCTCCATCCTCGACCATGTGGCCGAGGGTCAGCGCGCCTTCGAGGAGGAGCTCTTCGGCCCGGTGGCCATCGTGCTGCGTGCCGACGATGCCGAACACGCCGTGAACCTGGCCAACGGCTCCCGCTTCGGCCTGGGCGGGGCGGTGTGGACCGCCGACAGCCAGCGCGGCGAGGCCATCGCCCGCCGGCTGGAGTGCGGCGCCGCCTTCGTCAACGGCATCGTCAAATCCGACCCGCGGCTGCCCTTCGGCGGGGTGAAGGCCTCCGGCTTCGGCCGGGAGCTCTCCCGCCACGGCATCCAGGAATTCGTCAACGCCAAGACCGTCTGGGTGAAGTGACATGGGCCTACTGGTAGAGGGAGAGCTGCACGAGGGCTGGCTGGAGCAGGAGCAGGAGGGCGGCGAGTTCGTCCGCAAGGCGCAGCCGTTCCGCAACTGGATCACCCCGGACGGGAGTCCCGGCCCCACCGGTGAGGGCGGCTTCCCCGCCGAGGCCGGCCGCTACCACCTCTACGTCTCCTACGCCTGCCCCTGGGCCCACCGGGTCCTGGCGGTGCGCGCCCTGAAAGGGCTGGAGTCGATGATCAGTGTGGACGTGGTCAATCCCGTCATGGGCTCGAAGAGCTGGGACTTCGCTACCGACTTCCCCGGCACCACCGGGGACACCGTCAACGGCGCCGAGTATCTCTACGAGAACTACCTGCGCGCCGACCCGAAAGTCACCGGCATCGTCACCGTCCCCTGCCTCTGGGACAAGGAGCGCGGGACCATCGTCAACAACGAGTCCGCCGACCTGGTGCGCATGCTCGGCAGCGCCTTCGACGGCGTGGACGCCCGCCCCCTGGACCTCTACCCCGAGGACCTGCAGGAGGCCATCGAGGCCCTCAACGAGTTCATCTACGAGGACGTGAACAACGGCGTCTACCGCGCCGGCTTCGCCACCGCCCAGGACGCCTACGAGGCGGCCTGGGAGCGCCTGTTCGAGGCCCTGGACCGGCTGGAGGAGCACCTGGGCGAGCAGACCTGGCTCACCGGCGGTCGCGTCACCGAGGCGGACTGGCGGCTCTTCACCACCCTGGTGCGCTTCGACGCCGTCTACTACAGCCACTTCAAGTGCAACGCCCGGCGGCTCATGGACTACCCGGAGCTGTGGGACTACACCCGCGCCCTCTACCAGACCCCGGGCATCGCGGAGACGGTGCGCATGGACCACATCAAGCACCACTACTACCGCAGTCATCCCAGCCTCAATCCCACCGGCATCGTCCCGGCCGGGCCCCTGCTCGACTTCGAGGCCCCGACCCGGCGTACGCCCCCGATGACGGAAACGTGAACCGGTCGACATTCCCCCGGCCGGGACACCGGTTTATCCTGTGGGCGATCCGAATCTTCGCCCACACCGCAAAGAGGAAGGCTTGATGCGATATCTCCTGCTGGCGCTCGTCCTCCTGCTGGGGGCCCAGCCCGCCCTGGCCCAGACCACCCACTGGGTCCGCGACGTCCTCTACGTCACCCTCCGCGACGGTCCGGGGAGCCAGCACCCCGTGGTCACGGTGCTGGAGAGCGGCGATGGCATCGAGAAGCTCGAGGAGAGCGACGAGGGCGAGTACGTCCGCATCCGCACCGACGACGGCCAGGAAGGCTGGATCCAGGAACAGTACCTCTCCGAGGAGCGCACCGCGGCCCAGAAGCTCGCCGAGGTCCGCACCGAGCTGGACCAGGTAACCCAGCGCCGGGGTGCACTGGCCTCGGAGCTGGAGACCGTCACCAGCGAGCGGGACCAGCTGGCCAGCCAGGTGGAGGAGCTGGAGGGCACCATCGAGACCCTGCGCAGCGAGCTGGAAGAGGCCCGCTCCGCCGCCGAGCGCCCCCTGGAACTCGCCGAGCAGAACGAACAGCTGCGCACCGAGAACAAGGAGATGGAGACCGAGCTCAAGCGGCTTCAGGCCGAGGTCGCCGACCTGGAGGGGACCGAGAATCGCGACTGGTTCCTGGTGGGCGCCGGCGTCCTCCTGGCCGGCCTCATCCTCGGCATTATCCTTCCCCACCTGCGCGGCCGCCGCAGCAGCACCTGGGACTTCTGACCCCCGGCTTCCGGGGTGGCCCCGCCCGGGGCAACCCCGGCCCCTGCCTTGTCCGACGCCCCCCGTTTCGGCACAATATGTAGTTCTTCAGGTGCCCCGAGAGCCCGACAGGGTGACGGGGTGAAACGGGAAGACCGGTGCGCCGCGCATTCTCACCGCGCGGCAAATCCGGCGCTGCCCCCGCAACGGTAGGCGAGTCAAGTCTGCGCCCCTACGCCACTGTGCCGCCCGGCACGGGAAGGCGCGCAGGCCCGGGAACCATCCCCCGCTCGCGAGCCCGGAGACCGGCCTGGAGCTTCGATGCCGCGGGTGCGGAGGGCCCCGGGCGGCAGGGGCGTCTGCACGTTCCTCCCGCCTTGTCCTCCCCCGCGAACGATCCCCCAGCGGGTGCGCTGAACGATGTTCACACAAGGAGGAACCATGCCATTCCAGCGACGCTTGATCGCCGCTGCCGCGGCGGCCATTGCCACGACCCCGGCCGCCGCCGAGACCCAGGAACCCGTGGTGGTCACCGCCACCCGAACCGCCGAGACCGTCGACTCCACCCTCGCCCCGGTCACCGTCCTCACCCGGGAGGACATCGAACAGTCCCAGGCCGCCGACCTGCCCGAACTCCTGGCCAACCGCACCGGCATCCAGATCAGCCACAACGGCGGCCGCGGCAAGAGCAGCAGCCTCTTCCTGCGCGGCACCAACAGTGACCACACCCTCTTCCTCATCGACGGCCAGCGAGTGGGTTCGGCCACCCTGGGTGGTGCCGCCTTCCAGGACATCCCGCCGGAGATCATCGAGCGCGTGGAGGTGGTGCGCGGCCCCCGCGCCAGCCTCTACGGCGCCGACGCCATCGGCGGGGTGGTCAACATCATCACCCGTCAGGGCGAGACCGCTCATCTACGCGTAGGTGGCGGTCGCTACAACACCCGTGAGGCATCGATGGGCGTGGGCATCCAGGAGGGAAATTCCCGTCTGCGGATGGACGCCAGCTTCGCTAGTACTGACGGCTTCGATGCCAAAACGGACCAGGCCAACGGCAACGACGATGCCGATGGCTACGACAACCGCTCCCTCAACCTCCACGCCGGCCACGACTTCGGTCCGCTGGAGCTGGGCCTGGACTACTACCGCACCGACGCCGAGAACGAATATGACCCCTTTGCCGGCGGTAATAGCTACCAGGAGTCCATCCGCGATGCCGGCCACCTCAACATTGCGTTCAGTCCGGCCTCTGTATGGCAGAGCGAAGTGAGTATTGGCCAGAATCGGGACGATCAGGATACGTTCAGCGACGGTGCTTTCAGCAGCACCTTTACCACCGAGCGGACCACGGCCCACTGGCAGAATGATCTAACGATCTCCGGCCGGCAGATGCTCACGGCCGGCCTCGATTACTACGAGGACTCCGTTGAAGAGAGTACGACAGAATTCGCGGAGACCCGACGCTACAACCGTGCCGGCTACCTCCAGTACCAGTGGATGGGCCAACGATTGGACTTCCAGGTTAGTGGACGCTGGGACGACAACGAGGCCTACGGCGAACAAACCACCGGCCAGGCCGCCCTGGGCTGGCGCCTCAATGAGAGTGCCCGGCTGATCGCCAGCCACGGGACCGCCTTCAAGGCCCCGACCTTCAACGACCTCTATTATCCCGGGTTCGGCGGCCTATACGCTGGCAATCCCGATCTACAGGCGGAAGAATCCCGAACCACGGATTTCGGCATTCGGCTTCGCCAAGGGGCAGCCCGTGTCGCAGTCACTGCCTTCCGCACCGAGGTTGACCAACTCATCGACTACACCGATGACTTCTCTCAGACCACGAATGTCAACGAGGCCCGCATCCACGGCGTAGAGACCGAGGTCGGCCTCACCGGTGAGGAGTGGGACCTGGACCTCTCCATCACCTCCCTGGATACCGAGAACAAAGAGACCGGGGAGTCCCTGGACCGGCGCGCCGACCTCACCTGGCGGGTGGAGGGTGAACGCCGGGTGGGTGACTGGCGCTTCGGCGGCGGCCTGGAACACCAGGGCTCCCGCTCCGACGGCACCGCCACCCTGGGCGCTTACACCCTGGCCCGCGTCCGCGCCGCCTGGGATATTACCGAGCAGTTCACCGTGCGCAGCCGCATCGAGAACCTCACCGATGCGGACTACCAGCTCGCCGACGGCTACAACACCGCCGGCAAGTCCGCCTACGGCGAAGTGGTATGGCGGCTCCGCTGAGCCCCTCCGGGCGCGGCCTGGCGGTGGCGGTCTTCCTCTCCGCCGCCGCCCACGCCGGGACCCTGCTCATCGCCGGCTCGCCGACGGAGCCCGTCGGCGGGGCCGGCGGCGGGGCCGGTATGAGCGTCCAGCTCGCCGCCGCCGGAGGCGCCCCCGGGAGGGAGACCGGGGACGCCTCCGAGGGCGGTGACCCCGAAGAAGCCTCAGCTACCCGGGCCGAGGCCGAACCCCGCGAGGAACCGGCACCCCGGGAGGAGCCCACCGGGACCACCGCGGAACGGCCGGCACCGGAGCCGCCCGAGCCCGAGGCGTCCACCGAGCCGCAACGGACCGAGACCACCAAGGCAATCGCGACCGCGCCGAGCCCGGAACCCCCCGACGAAGAAGCCGAAGCCGGCACGAAGACCCCATCGGAACGGGCGGATGTCGGCGAGGCCACCGACCCGGCCGGCACCACCCCGAAGGACGCCAGCGACGCGGATACAACGGGCGGCGGCAGCAACAACCCGGAGGCCGACCCCGGCCACCTGCGCGCCGAGGCCCGTGGGGCGCTGGGCGAGCACTTCCGCTACCCGCCGGTGGCGGTGCGCCGCGGCTGGGAGGGCGAGGTCCGCCTCGCCTTCCGCGTCACCGCCGAGGGCGATATCCGCGACATCCAGGTCGCCCGGGGCTCCGGTCACGCCATGCTGGACGACGCCGCCCGCCGGGCCCTGGAGCGCGTCGCCCCACTGGAGGCTCCGGGCCGATCGGTGGAGCTGAAACTACCGGTGGTCTTCCGCCTGGAGGGCTGACCGGCCCACGAACGGAACAGGAACCCACTAGGCGACGACCGTCGCCCGCTACTGCAGGAGTTTCCCATGGGCAATCGCCTCTCGAAGATCTACACCCGTACCGGCGACGAGGGCCGCACCGGCCTGGGCGACGGCACCCGGGTCTCCAAGGACCACCTGCGGGTGGAGGCCTTCGGCGCCGTGGACGAGACCAACGCCACCATCGGCGTCCTGGCCACCCACGAGCTGTCCGCCGCCATCGCGCAGACCCTGGTGGAGGTCCGCCACACCCTCTTCGACCTGGGCGGCGAACTCTCCGTCCCCGGCTTCACCATGGTCACGGCCGCCCACACCGAGCGGCTGGAGGGCGACCTGGACGCCCTCAACGCCGACCTGGCGCCGCTGGAGAACTTCATCCTCCCCGGCGGCACCCGCGCGGCGGCCGAGGCCCACCTGGCGCGCACCGTCTGCCGCCGGGCCGAGCGCCGGGTCTACGCCCTCTCCCACGAGGAGGAGGTGAACCCGGAGGGGCTCAAGTACCTCAACCGCCTCTCCGACTACCTCTTCGTCGCGGCCCGCGCCATCAACCAGCACGCCGGCTGCGAGGATGTCCTCTGGCAGCCCGGCCAGCGCCCGGAGTAAGACCATGCTGCGAAGGACCGCCCACCTGATCCTGCTCACCCTCCTGCTCACGGCCCTCCCCGCCCAGGCCGCGAAGCTGGTGGGCGTGGTCTCGGAGCGCTCGGCGGCCACCCTGGCCGCCGGGGCCCACCGCTATCTGGACGCCCACCCCGGCCACGAGGTGGTTCTGCGCACCCGCGCCCAGCTCGCCGAGCTCTCGGATGAACAGGTGGCCAGTCTGTGGGCGGACGCCGACGCCGTCTTCATGGCCGGCATCTTCGGCGACGCCGCCCCGCGTCTGCGCCGGCTGCTCCAGCAGGCGCCGCCGCCGGAGGGCGCGCCGGTGCTCATCGTCAGCAGCGCCCGTTCGGTGGTCCGGGCCTCCCGCTTCGATGGCGAACGGCCCCTGGCCGATCTCGCCGGCGACGACCTGGAGGTGATCCGCGCCGATCCCGCCGCCGACGAGGACCCCCTGGCCTTCACCCGGGAGCTGGCCGCCGAGCACCCGGCGCAGGCCGACTGGCTGCGCGGCCGGGCCTACTGGCGCGGCCGGGGGGCGGAGAACGCCGCCAACCTCCTGGCCTGGCTCCTCGACCAGGGCGGGGCGGAGGTCACCGCCGGCGAGCCGCAACCGGCAGCACCGCTGCGCTATTACCAGAACGGCGAGGTGGTGGCCGCCGACGAACTGGACCTGCCCGCGGACGAGCCGGCGGTGGCGGTGCTGGCCTACGACGACGGCGACCAGGCCGGCCAGCGCGAGCTGCTGGATGGCCTCTGTGCCGCCGTCGAGGACCAGGGGCCGGCCTGCTTCACGGTCCTGGCGCGCTGGGGGGAGGCCAGCCAGCAAGCGGTGGCGCGGCTGGAGGAGGTCAGCGCCCCGGCCGAGCTGGGGGCGGTGGTCAGCCTGCAGAACTTCGTAGTGGGCGGCAGCGACGGCCGCAAGGCGGTGACCGAGCTGCTCACCGAGCTGGATGTGCCGGTGCTCAAGGGCATCCGCCTCACCGACCGCACCCGCCAGGAGTGGCGGGTCTCCGCCGACGGCCTGCCCCAGGACTCCATCCACTACCGGGTGGGCATGCCGGAGCTGCAGGGCGCCAGCCAGCCCCTGGTCCTGGCCGCCACCGAGCCCGAGCACACCGACCCGCGCACCGGCCTGCGCTTTGCCACCACCCGCCCCCTGGACGGCGAGGTGGCGGTGATGGCCGAGCGGGCCGCGAACTGGATCCGGCTGCGGAACAAGCCCAACGCCGACAAGCGCATCGGCCTCCTCTACTACAACCACCCGCCGGGCCGGCACAACATTGGCGCCGACAACCTGGACGTGCCGCGCTCCCTCATGGCCATCCTGCGCAACCTGAAACGGGCCGGCTACACCACCGGCCCGCTGCCGGAGTCCCACGAGGCCCTTCTGGACCGCATGCAGGAGCGCGGCGTGAACCTGCCGGAGAATCGCGCCGAGCAGGAGCGCCTGCACGCCAAGGTGCCCACCCTCTCGGCAGCCGACTACCGCGAGTGGTTCGACACCCTCCCCGACGCCGTCCGCGCCGAGATGACCGACGGCCCCCTGGGCTACCTCCACCAGACCCTGCACGAGGCGGAAAGGGCCGGCCGCCCCGACCTGGGCCGCGGTCTACTGGGCCGCATGCACGGCGACCTGCGCCACCTGCTGGAGGGCGCCGACCACCCCGCCACCGAGCGCGCCCGCGACCTGCTGGACCAGCTGCGCGCCGAGTACGAGGCCCTGCTGGCGGAGAAGGCCGATGCCAGCTGGGAGCAGGCCGAGGAGCTGGTGTCCGGCCTGCGTGACACCGGCATCGAGGGCCTCCACGGCTGGGGCGAGGCCCCGGGGCGGGTCATGGTCCACGACGACGACCTGCTCCTGCCCGGCCTGCGCTTCGGCAATGTCTGGATCGGCCCCCAGCCGCCCCGGGGGTGGGAGGTGAACGAGGAGCTGCTGCACGCCAACCTGGCCGTGCCGCCGCCCCACCAGTACCTGGGCTACTACCACTGGCTCAGGGACGAGTTCGAGGTCGACGCCCTGGTCCACCTGGGCCGCCACTCCACCTACGAATTCCTGCCCCGGCGCCGGGTGGGGCTCACCGACACCGACTATCCCCGGCTCATCGCCGGCAGCGTGCCCGGGATCTACCCCTACATCGTCGACGGGGTGGGCGAGGGCCTGCAGGCCAAGCGCCGCGGCCTGGCGGTGATGGTGGACCACCTCACCCCGCCGCTTTCCACCACGCCCCTCTACGACCAGCTCCTGCAACTGCGCGGCCTGGTGGAGAGCTTCGAGTCGGCGGAGGGCCAGGGCAGCACCGCCGCCCGCGAGCGCGCCCTGGAGCGGATCCGCGCCAAGATCGCCGAGCTGGACATGGCCGGCGAGCTGGAGTCGGAACTGCGCGCCGAGCGCAATAACCCGGATCTCACCCTGGACAAGGTGGGCGGCGACCTCCTGGTCCACGAGGTGGGCCACCACCTCACCGAGATGCAGGAGGAGTTCATGCCCCGCGGGCTGCACATCTTCGGCACCGACTGGGCGGCGGAGGAACGGCGCATGATGCTCCAGTCCATGGCCGGGGCCGGCGAGGTCCGCGACGAGTGGCGACGCAAGCTGCGCGTCTCGCCGCAGAGGGAGATGGACGCCCTGCTGGCTGGCCTGGACGGCGAGTTCGTCGCCCCGGGCAAGGGCAACGACCCCATCCGCACCCCGGAGGTGCTGCCCACCGGGCGCAACTTCTTCGGTCTTAACGGCAACCTGCTACCCAGCCGGGTGGGCTGGGAGATGGGCGTGCGCATGGCCGAGAACGCCCGGGAAGAGGGGAGCGACGGTGCGCCGAAGGGCAGCGAGGCGGTGGTCCTCTGGGCCTCGGACACGGTGCGTGACGAGGGTGCGATGGTGGCCTTCGGCCTGGACATGCTGGGCATCAAGCCGGTCTGGAACAGCCGCGGTATCGTCGAGGGCATCCAGCGCCAGCCGCTGGAGTCCGGCCGCTACCGCCGCGACGTCCTCTTCACCACCTCCGGCCTCTTCCGCGACCTCTACGGCCAGCTCAACGGCTGGCTGGACCAGTCGGTGCGCCTGGCCCTGGACGGCGCCAGCCAGACCATCCGCGAGAAGCACCCGGCGCTCACACCCGCCCTGGAGGCGGCCCTGAAGCCCCTGGGCGAGCTGCGCGACGCCGGCACCGAATCCCTGGCGCGCAACCTCGTGGCCGCCCACTGGGTCGCCGATACCCGGGAGGCCGTGGACCAGGGCGCCGATCCGGCCGCCGCCGGCCAGGACGCCATCTACCGCATCTACGGCGACGCCCCGGGGAGCTACGGCGCCGGCGTCAACCGCATGGCGGAGCGCTCCGGCTCCTGGAAGGAGCGCGGCGAGATCGCCGATGCCTACCGACGCCGCATGGGCCACGTCTACGGCGCCGAGGCCGGCGGCGAATCGGCCCACGACGGCCTGACCCGCAACCTGGGCCGCGTTGAGCGCACCTACCTGGGGCGGGCCTCCAACCTCTACGGCCTCATGGACAACAACGACGCCTTCGACTACCTGGGCGGGCTCTCCATGGCCGTGGAGGCGGTCTCCGGCACCGCGCCGGACAATCGCATCATCGACCACTCGAACCCGGATGACCCGCAGATGCAGGGGCTGGAGAGCGCCCTGCTCCAGGAGCTGCGCGGCCGCTACCTCAACCCCGCCTGGCTCAAGGGCCAGATGGAGCACGGCTACGCCGGCGCCCGCACCATGGGCTCCAAGTTCATGGAGTACCTGTGGGGCTGGCAGGTCACCAATCCCCGGATCATCGACGACTGGGTGTGGCAGGAGGTGAAGTCGGTCTACATGGACGACAAGCACGACCTCCAGCTCGACGAGTTCCTGGCCGAGGGCAACCGCGCCCACGTGCGCACCAACATGCTCGCCATCATGAACGTGGCCATCCAGAAAGAGTTCTGGGACGCCTCCCAGGCGACCCAAAAGGAGCTGGCCGAGAAGCTGGCGAAGGCGGTGGTCGAGAACGGCCTGCCCGGCTCCGGCCACACCCGGCCGAAGCACCCGGTCTTCGACCACGTAAAGGCGCAGATCGGGGACGACCTGGCCCGGGCCCTGGACCAGCGGCTCCGGGCCGCCGGCGGCGCCCAGCCGCAGGGAGCCGAGGGCGGCGTGACGTCGGTGACCGAGGTCCGCCAGCCCCCGGAGCAACAGTCCAGCCGTTCGGCGGCCGAGGTGGCCCGCGAGGAAACCGGCGCATCGCCCGAGCGCCAGGGGCAGCAACAGGCCGAACAGCAACGGGAACGGCAACAGGAGCAGCAGCGGGACAGCCACCTGCCCTGGTTCCTGTGGGCCACGGGGGGCCTGGCACTGCTCCTGCTGGCGGGCGGCCTCTACAACGGGATGCGAAGCGGAGGCAACCATGTTTGATGGCGTACTGGTGCAGTGGGTCCACGCCGGGGTGAGCTGGCTCCTGGAGCCGGTGCTCGCCGCCCTGGCGCTGCTGGTGGCCCTGGCGGTGTGGGAGGTGGGCCAGGCCCTGGGCGAGGGCTTCAGCGGGATCCGGCGGCTCCGCCAGGCCGGCAATGCGGCCATCGCCTCCCGGGTGGGCCGGGGGCGCATCGAGCGCGCCGACCTCATCGCGCGGGTCGGCCCCATGCTCGGCCTCATGGGCACGCTCATCCCGCTGGGCCCCGGCCTGGCCGCCCTGGGTCGCGGCGAGCTGCAGACCCTCGCCCAGGCGGTGACGGTGGCCTTCGACACCACCGTCATGGGCCTGCTGGTGGGCATCGTCGGCTTCATCCTCGGCCGGGTGCGCCGGCGCTGGTACGATCACCTGCTGGACGCGCTGGAGGGCGACCGTGGCCGGGCGTGACTGGGCGCGGGGCCGCTTCGACGAGGCCGACGCCGAGCCCATGGGCCCCATGGCCAACCTGGTGGACATCATGCTGGTCTTCGCCGTGGGCCTCATCGCCGCCCTCGCCGCCAGCCAGAACGGCCAGGACCACCCCCTCGAGGAACTCTCCCGCCAGGAGGTCACCCAGGGCCGGGAGCTACCCGAGGTCCCCGAGGGGGCCGGCGACGCCGGCTCCGGCTTCGAGCGCATGGGCCAGGTCTACCGCGATCCCGAGACCGGCAAGCTGATCATGATCCAGGGCGGGCAGGACCGGGGGAACGAGTAAACAGCCCCACGAACCACCGCCCTCAACCAGGGAACCGACATGAGCGAAGAGCAGACCGACGCCCGCTACCGCGAGCGCATGCAGAAGAAGAAGGAGATCATGGACGCTCGCATCCGTGAGGCCAGCGACGAGCGCGGCGTCATCATCGTCAACACCGGCACCGGCAAGGGCAAGAGCAGCGCCGGCTTCGGCATGGTGGCCCGCGCCCTGGGCCACGGCCAGCGGGTGGGCATCGTCCAGTTCATCAAGGGCCAGTTCGCCACCGGCGAGGAGGCCTTCTTCCGCCAGTTCGACAACGTGACCTACCACGTCATGGGCGAGGGCTACACCTGGGAGACCCAGGACCGCAGCCGGGACGTGGAGATGGCCGAGGCCGCCTGGGCCCAGGCCCGCGCCCTGCTCCAGGATGAGACCATCGACCTGGTGCTGCTCGACGAGCTGAACATCGCCCTGAAGAAGGACTTCCTCGACCTGCCCACGGTGCTGGAGGACCTGGCCAACCGCCCGCCCATGCAGCACGTGGTCATCACCGGCCGCGGCGCGCCGCAGGACCTCATCGAGATCGCCGACACCGTCACCGACATGCGCAAGGAGAAGCACGCCTTCGAGGCGGGGGTGAAGGCGCAGAAGGGGGTCGAGCTGTGATCCCGGCGAATCCCGTGGCCGGCGTTGCTACAATCGGGGCTGCTACAATCGATGCGTCGGGTACCGGGAGGGACGACCATGGGCGAGGCAGCGAGCACGACTTTTACCAGCGAGGAGTTCCTGGCCTGGGAGGCGGAACAGCCCGGCAAGCACGAATTCGTGGCCGGGGAGGCCTTCGCCATGGGCGGGGCGTCGGATCGCCATGCCACGATCTCGCTGAATATCGCGTCGGCACTTCGCGATCATCTGCGGGGCGGCCCCTGTCGCAGTTTCATGGCGGACATGAAGGTCCGCGTCGACGCAGCGGACGCCTTCTTCTATCCCGATGTCCTGGTCACCTGCGACCCGGCCGACCGGGAGCGCAGCCATTACAAGACCGCACCGACACTGATTGCGGAGGTCCTCTCTCCCTCCACGGAGGCCTTCGACCGGGGGCAGAAGTTCGCCGCCTATCGCCAACTCCCCTCGCTGCAGGAGTACCTGCTCATCGACCCGGCGCAGGGGAGCGTGGAACTCTACCGGCGGGACGAGGCGGACCACTGGGTCCTGCACGCCCACGGGCCCGGGGAGGCGGTGAGCCTGGCCAGCGTCGCCTGCACCCTGGAGGAGGCGACCATCTTCGAGGATGCCCCGCCGGGGCCGGAGCCCGAGGCCGGCTGAACTACGCCGGCCGGGGGGTGGCCGCATGAGCCGCTCCTGCCCCGCCGCCTTCATCGCCGCCCCCGGCTCCGGCCACGGCAAGACCACCGTCACCGCCGGGCTGGCCCGCTACCACCGCAACCAGGGCCGGCGGGTGCGGGTCTTCAAGACCGGCCCCGACTTCCTGGATCCCATGGTCCTGGAGCGCGCCGCCGGCCATCCGGTGGAGCCGCTGCACCTGTGGATGGTCGGGGAAGAGGCGTGCCGCCGGATGCTGGCCGAGGCCGCCGAGGAGGCCGACCTCATCCTGGTGGAGGGCTCCATGGGCCTGTTCGACGGCGACCCCTCCGGCGCCGATCTCGCCGTGGCCTTCGGCCTGCCGGTAATGGCCCTGGTGGACGCCAGCGGCATGGGTCAGACCTTCGGCGCCATGGTCCACGGCCTGGCCACCTGGCGGGACGACCTCACCATGGCCGGCGTCATCGCCAACCGCACCGGCTCCGCCGGCCACGGCCGCATGCTGGAGGCGGCCACCCCGGCAGGAGTCCCCTTCTTCGGCGCCCTCCCCCGGGACGAGGGGCTCCACGTCCCCGACCGCCACCTGGGCCTGGTCCAGGCCGGCGAGATCGACGACCTGGACCAGCGCCTGGAGGCGGCCGCGGCCGCCATCGAGGCCGCCGGGATCACCGACCTTCCGGAACCGGTGGCCTTCGAGCCCGGCCCGGAGGTCGAGCCGGTGCCCCGGCTGGAGGGCGTGCGCATCGCCATCGCACGGGATGCCGCCTTTGCCTTCCTCTACCCCGGCAACCTGGCGCTACTGGAGGCCATGGGGGTGGAGACGGTCTTCTTCTCCCCCGTGGCCGGGGATCGCCTGCCCGCCGCCGATGCCGTCTGGATCCCCGGCGGCTACCCGGAACTCCACCTGGACGCCCTGGCCGCCAACGAGGGCCTGAAGGCCGACCTGCGGGAACACCACGCCGCCGGCCGCCCCCTGCTCGCCGAGTGTGGCGGCCTGCTCTACCTGCTGGAGGAGCTGGCGGACACCGAGGGCCACGCCGCCGCCATGGCCGGGCTCCTGCAGGGACGGGGGGAGATGGCCGGCAAGCTCCAGGGGCTGGGCCTGCAGGAGGCGCCGCTGCCCGAGGGCGACCTGCGCGGCCACACCTTCCACCACAGCCGCGCCGAGGTGGGCCTGGAGCCCATCGCCCACTGCCGCCGCGCCCGGGACGGCGGCTCCGCCGCCGAGGCCGTCTACCGCGACGGCCGGCTCACCGCCACCTACCTCCACGCCTGGTTCCCCTCCAACCCGGAGGCCATCGCCGCCCTGTTTGCGCCATGACCGATCCGACCACACCCTCCATCGAACCCGGTCGCGTGGACCTGGTGGGCGCCGGCCCCGGCGACCCCGGGCTGCTCACCCTCCACGCCGCCGACGCCCTGCGACAGGCCGAGGTCCTGCTGCATGACCGGCTGATCCCGGAGGCCATCCTGGACATGGCCAACCCGGAGGCCGAACGGGTCTACGTGGGCAAGGCGCGGGCCCGGCACCACTACCGCCAGGATGCCCTCAACGAACTCATGGTGGCCCGGGCGCGGGAGGGCCGCTACGTGGTCCGCCTCAAGGGGGGCGACCCCTTCGTCTTCGGCCGCGGCGGCGAGGAGGCCGCCGCCCTGGCCGCCGAGGGGATCCCGGTTCGGGTCATCCCCGGGATCACCGCCGCCGGCGGCTGCGCCGCCTACGCCGGGATCCCGCTGACCCACCGTGACCACGCCTACCGCTGCCAGTTCGTCACCGCCCACCGCCGCGAGGGCGGCACCGAGCTGGACTGGGCCGCCCTGGTCCGGCCGCAGCAGACGGTAGTGGTCTACATGGGGCTCCACGGCCTGGAGCGGGTCTGCCACGAGATGGTCGCCGCCGGGGCGCCGGCCACCATGCCCGCCGCTCTGGTGGAGCACGGCACCCTGGAGACCCAGCGGGTGGTCACCGGCACCCTGGGCGGCCTCCCGGCCCGGGCGGAGGGTCTGGAGCTGCAGTCGCCGGCGGTGCTCATCGTCGGCGAGGTGGTCAACCTGCAGTCCACCCTGGGTCCGGCTGCCGTGGATGCCGGGGAGAAACCGGGCGAATGACGGTGGAAGGCGAGCCGCACGCGGCGGGGCCGGGGCCGAAGGTGGAGACTGCTACCCTGCGTACCGGCCTCACCACCGGAGTCTGCGCCACCGCCGCGGCCGTGGCCGCCGCGCGCCTCGCCCTGGGCCAGCGCGCCCCGGACCCGGTGCCCGTGACCCTGCCCCGCGGCGAGGCGGTCACCCTGCCCCTGCACGATAGCCGCGCCCTGGAAGGTGCCGGCGAGGCCGGGACCATCAAGGATGCCGGGGACGACCCCGACGCCACCCACGGCGCCCGGGTCTGGGCGCGGGTCCGCGCCACCCCGGACGCCGGGATCGCCTTCCTCGCCGGCGCCGGCGTGGGCACCGTCACCCGGCCCGGCCTCCCCGTCCCGGCGGGAGAGCCAGCCATCAACCCGGTACCGCGCCGGATGCTCACCGAGCACCTGGAGCGGGTGGCGGCGGAGGCCGGCCACCCCGGCGGCTTCGAGGTTACCGTGGGGGTCGACGACGGCGAGCGCATCGCCGAGCGGACCATGAATCCGCGCCTGGGGATCCGGGGCGGGATATCGATACTGGGGACCACCGGCATCGTCCGCCCGTTCTCCTGCAGCGCCTATATCGCCTCCATCCACCAGGCCATCGAGGTCGCCCGCAGCAACGGCCTGCAGCGGGTCGCGGCCTGTACCGGCGGCACCAGCGAGGACTTCGCTCGGCGCCAGTACGGCCTCGAGGATCTCGCCCTCATCGAGATGGGGGACGCCTTCGGCGCCGTCCTGAAATACCTGCGCCGCCGGCCGCTGCCCGCCCTCCTCCTGGTCGCCGGCTTCGGCAAGCTGAGCAAGTTCGCCGCCGGCCACCTGGACACCCACAGCCGCAAGTCGGCCATCGATCTCGACTTCCTGGCCCGGCAGGCGGCGGAGGCCAGCGCCGACGCGGCGCTGTGTGAGCGGATCACCGCCAGCAACACCAGCATTGAGGCGCTCGACGCCTGTCGCGAGGCCGGAGTCCCCCTGGGGAATCGCATCGCTACGCTGGCCCGCGACCGCGCCGGCGCCTACCTGCCCGCCGGCACCGGGATCGAGGTCTGCGCCGTCGACCGCAACGGCGAGCAGGTGGGCCTCGCCCCGGAGGTCGGCGTATGACCATCCCGGCCGTGACCATGGAGGGCGTCGCCAAGGACTACCCCGGCGGCCGGACCGGCCTGGCCGGGGTGGATCTCGCCATCCCCGAGGGCGCCTTCTTCGGCCTGCTCGGCCCCAACGGCGCCGGCAAGACCACCCTCATCGGCCTGCTCACCTCCCTGCTGCGCCACCAGGCAGGCACCATCCGGGTCTTCGGCCACGACGTAGTCCGCCAGCCCGTTGCCGCGCGGCGGCTCATCGGGCTGGTCCCCCAGGAGGTCAACTTCAACAGCTTCGAGCCGGTGGGCGAGATCGTGGAGACCCAGGCCGCCTACTACGGACTGAGCCCGCGCCAGGCGCGCCAACGCACCGGCGAGGTACTGGCACGGCTGGGCCTGGCCGACCGGCGGCACCAGACCGCCTGGGGGCTCTCGGGCGGCCTCAAGCGGCGGCTCATGCTGGCGCGGGCCCTGGTCCACCAACCCCGACTGCTGGTCCTGGACGAGCCCACCGCCGGCCTCGACCTGGCGGCGCGCCACGACCTCTGGGCGCTGCTGCGGGAACTCAATGCCGACGGCGTGACCATCCTCCTGACCACCCACTACCTGGAAGAGGCCGAGGAGCTCTGCCGGGAGCTGGCCATCATCGACGGCGGCGAACTCATCGCCCGCGGGACCACCGGCGATCTCCTGCGCTCCCTGGACCACCAGACCCTGGTCCTGGAGCTGGCCGTCCCAACGGCGGAGCTCCCGGTGCTCGCGGATGCCGCGGTGCGCCGGGTGGACGACCACACCCTGGAGCTGGACATCCCCCGCGGCACCCCAGTGAACCAGCCGCTAGCGGATCTCCACCGGCAGGGGGTGACGGTGGCCGGCCTGCGCAACCGGAGCAACCGGCTGGAGGCCCTCTTCCTGGAACTCACCGGCGGGGGGCAGGCATGAATATCGCCCTCCACTGGTTCGCCTACCGCGGCCTGGTGGTCAAGCAGGTGCGCCGCTTCCTGCGCGCCTGGGTCCAGAACCTCCTGCCCTCGGTGGTCACCGCCACCCTCTTCCTGGTGGTCTTCGGCCACCTGGTGGGGCGGGAGCTGGGCGGGATGGGCGGCGTCGCCTACGCCGACTTCATCCTCCCCGGCCTGGTAATGCTGGCGGTGATCACCAACGCCTACAGCAACGTCACCCTGGCGGTATACGGCGCACGGCTGCAGCGCCACATCGAGGAGATCCTGGTCGCCCCCATGCCGGCGTGGCTGGTGGTGGCCGGCTTCGCCACCGGCGGGCTGCTGCGCGGGCTGCTCGCCGGGGCGCTGGTGCTGGCCATCGCCCTCCCCTTCACCGATCTGGCGCTGCACCACATCGGCGCCACCGCCGGCATCGCCGTGCTCACGGCGCTGCTCTTCTCCCTGGCGGGCCTGATCAACGGCGTCTTCGCGCGCAGCTTTGACCACACCTCGGTGGTGAACACCTTCGTCCTTACCCCGCTCATCTACCTGGGCGGGCTCTTCTACCCCGTCTCCCGACTGCCGGAGCCGTGGGATACCGTCGCCGCCGCCAACCCCATGCACTACATCATCGAGGGCTTCCGCCACGGCCTCCTGGGCGCCAGCCCGGTGGCGTGGACCACCACCTTTGCCGTCCTCGCCGCCGCCACGGTGGTGGTGGGCTGGCTCGCCTGGTACCTGGTCGCCCGGGGTGTGAGGATCAAGGCATGAGCGGGGTGATCCGCAACGCCTGCCCGGGGGTGGCCGCCCCCATGGCCACCGGCGACGGCCTGCTGCTGCGCCTGCGCCAGCCCCTGGCCGGGCTCACCGCGTCGGCAGCCCGGGCCGTGGCGGAGGCCGCCGAGGCGCACGGCTCCGGCACCCTGGAGCTGACCATGCGCGCCGGGCTCCAGCTGCGCGGTATCGCCCCCCAACGGGCGGAGGCCGCGCACGGGCGGCTGGTCGCCGCCGGCCTGGCCGAGTCCGACGCCGGCCGGGAGGCGGTGCGCAATGTCGTGGCCGCGCCGCTGGCCGACCGCGATCCCGCCGCGGCCGCGGACATCACCGCCGTTGCCGAGGCCGTCGCCAATACCCTCACCGCCGACCCGGCCCTGCAGGCCCTGCCGCCCAAGGTGGGGGTCGTGGTGGATGGCGGGGGTGGCGCCCACGTGGGCGAGGTCACCGGCGACCTGCGCCTGGAGGCGGTGGACCCCGGTCGGTTCCGGGTCGCCCTGGGGGGGACGGCGGCCGACGCCGAGCCCCTGGGCAGCGTGGCCGTGGAGGCTGCACCGGCCCTGGTGAGCCGGCTGCTCCATCGCTTCCTGGCGCTGCGCGACGCCGACCCGTACCCACCGGGACGGGTGGCAGCGGCCGTGAGCCGTTACGGGACCGCGCCCTTCATCGAGGCGGCCGGCGACGCACTGGGGCCCGTGGCGGACCGGCCGTTGGAGCCGGTTAGCCTGGAGCGGGTGCTTGGCCCCCAGAACGGCTGGCTGGGGGCCGCCTTCCCCTTCGGCGTCCTGGAGGCGAGGCAGCTGCGACGGCTGGCCGAACTGCTGGGGCCGGGGGGAACCCTGCGGGTCACACCCTGGCGGACGCTGGCCCTGACGGACCCCCTGCCGGGGGCAGAGGCGGAACTCGCCCCCGGGGGCGCCATCCTCGACCCCGGCGACCCGCGGCTGGCGCTGGAGGCGTGCCCCGGCCGGGCCGGGTGCAGCGCCGGCACCACCGCCACGCGCCCCGATGCCACCGCCGCCGGGGCGGCCGTGCCGGCACTCATCGCCGCCGGCGGTCGCCTCCACGTCGCCGGCTGCGACAAGGCATGCGGCGCCCCGACGCAACCCGCCCTGACCCTGGTCGCCGAGGCCGGACACTATACCCTCGCCCTGGGCAGCGCCGACGGCCCCGTCCTCCGGGCAGGGCTGGATCCGGCCGCCGTCCCCGCCACGCTGGCGGCCCTAGACGCCGCCCTGCGCCACCACCGCCAAAACGGCGAGGGAACCGGCACGACCCTGGCCCGGCTGGGCCCCGAATTCCTGCGAACATGGCTGGAGGAAGCCAGTGACCCCGAGTGACTTCTCGATTCCGGAGTACGAGCACGATGGCGCCGCCATCTACCGCGAATCCTTCGCCACCATCCGCGCCGAGAGCGACCTGAAGCGCTTCCCGGCGGCCCTGGAGACGGCGGTGGTACGCATGATCCACGGCTGCGGCATGCCCGACATCGCCGACGCCGTCGGCTTCTCGCCCGGCGTGGCCGAGGCGGTCCGGTCAGCGCTGGTTGGTGGCGCCCCCATCCTCTGTGACAGCGAGATGGTCGCCCACGGCATCACCCGGGCCCGCCTGGCGGCGGCCAACCGGGTGGTCTGCACCCTGCGCGACGAGCGCGTGCCGGCGCTGGCGGCGGAAATCGGCAATACCCGCTCCGCCGCCGCCCTGGAGCTGTGGCGATCCGAGCTGAAGGGCGCGGTGGTCGCCATCGGCAACGCCCCCACGGCCCTCTTCCGGCTGCTGGAACTCCTGGCCGAGGGGGCGCCGCCACCGGCGGCCATCGTCGGTATCCCGGTGGGCTTCGTCGGCGCCGTGGAGAGCAAGGCCGCGCTGGCGGAGAACCCCTGGGAGATCCCCTACCTCACCGTCCACGGTCGGCGCGGCGGCAGCGCCATGGCCGCCTCGGCCGTGAACGCCCTGGCAGGAGAGCCGGAATGAGCACGAACAGCGGAACCCTCTGGGGCCTCGGCGTCGGCCCCGGCGACCCGGAGCTGATGACGCTCAAGGCGGTCCGCCTGCTACAGGCGAGCCCGGTGGTCGCCTACTTCTGCCGGCGCGGCGGCTCCGGCCAGGCGCGCGCCATCGCCGAGACCCACATCCCGGCCTCAGCCACGGAGCTGGCGCTCACCTACCCGGTGACCACGGAGCTGCCCCACGACAGCCCCGAGTACCGGGAGCGCATCGAGGCCTTCTTCGACCAGGCCGCCGAGGAGGTCGCCGCCCACCTGGCCGCCGGCCGGGACGTGGCGGCCCTCAACGAGGGCGATCCCTTCTACTACGGCTCCTTCATGCACCTGCAGCTCCGCCTGCAGGGGCGCCACCCGGTGGCGGTCGTCCCGGGGGTCACCTCCACCCAGGCCGCCGCGGCGGGCCTGCCCCGGCCGCTGGTCATGCGCGACGACGCCCTCCACGTCATCCCCGGCACCCTGCCCACGGAGCGGTTGCGCGCGGCCCTCACCGAAGGAGATGCCGTCGCCATCATGAAGGTGGGCACCAACCTGCCGCGCATCGCCGGGCTCCTGGACGAGCTGGACCTCACCTCGCGCGCCTGGTACGTGGAGTCGGCCAGCGGCGCCGGTGAGCGGATCCTGCCGCTGGCCGAAGTAGCGCGGGAGAAGGCCCCCTACTTCTCCCAGAT
Source organism: Thiohalospira halophila DSM 15071 (assembly GCF_900112605.1). Lineage (NCBI taxonomy): Bacteria > Pseudomonadati > Pseudomonadota > Gammaproteobacteria > Thiohalospirales > Thiohalospiraceae > Thiohalospira > Thiohalospira halophila. The sequence continues at coordinate 167,010 of NZ_FOMJ01000002.1, read as the reverse complement.
CCTGATCCCCGGCGAGGGGGTGCGGCGATGAGCGGTGCGGGCTGGGTGAAGATCGTCGGCGTCGGCCCCGGGCCGGCGTCCTGGACCACGCCGGAGGCGGATGCGGTGGTCGCCGGGGCCACCGACCTGGTGGGCTACGGCCCCTACCTGGACCGGGTGGAGACCGCGGGCCAGCGCCGCCACGCCTCCGACAACCGGGAGGAGCTGGACCGTGCCGCCCATGCCCTGGACATGGCCGCCGACGGCGCCCGGGTGGCGGTCATCTCCGGCGGCGACCCCGGGATCTTCGCCATGGCGGCGGCGGTCCTGGAGGCGCTGGAGGGCGGCGAGCCCGGCCGCTGGGACGGGGTGGGGGTGGGCGTGGTCCCGGGACTCTCCGCCCTGCAGGCGGTGGCCGCCCGCGCCGGGGCCCCCCTGGGCAACGACTTCTGCGCCATCTCCCTCTCCGACAACCTCAAGCCCTGGGCGCTCATCGAGCACCGGCTGCGGCTGGCGGCGGAGGCCGACTTCGCCATCGCCCTCTACAACCCCATCTCCCGCGCCCGCCCCTGGCAGCTGGGCGCCGCCCTGGAGCTGTTGCGCGCGGTCCGGGCCCCCGCCACCCCGGTGGTGCTGGGCACGGCGGTGGGCCGCGGGGAGAAGGAGCGCGTGGTCACCACGACCCTGGCCGAGGCCGCCCCGGAGCAGGCCGACATGAGCACCCTGCTCATCATCGGCGCCTCCACCACCCGCCGGATCACGGCACCCGACGGGAGCGAGCGGGTCTACACCCCGCGCTGGCACGAGGGGCTGTCGTGACCGGCGGCCAGGCCCTCCAGCCACGCCAGCGCCTCCCCGGGGGTGGTACAGTGGCGGTGCACGCCCGCCGGCAGGGGCGGCCGTTCCACCATGACCACCGGGATCCCGCGCTCCCGGGCGGCGTCGAGCTTGCCGCGGGTGGCCTCCCCGCCGCTGGCCTTGGTCACCAGCGCCTGGATATCGTGCTCGGCCATGAGCGCCGCCTCCGAGGCGGCATCGAAGGGGCCGCGCGCCTGGATATAGCGGGCGCGGGGCAGCGCCGGCGGCGGCTCCGGCGGATCGATGGTGCGGATGACGTAGTCCTTCTCCGGCGCCGCCTCGAAGGGGGCGAGCTCGTTGCGCCCGGTGGTCACCAGCACCCGCTCCCCCAGGGGGCGCAACGCCGCCACGGCGGCATCGAGATCGGCCACCGGCCGCCAGTCGTCCCCCGGACGCGGCTCCCAGGCGGGGCGGACCAGCGCCGCCAGGGGGATGTCGGCGGCGCGGGCGGCCGCGGCGGCGTTGGCGCTGATCCCGGCGGCGAAGGGGTGGGTGGCATCGACCACCGCCCCCACCGCCTGCTCGCGCAGCCAGGCGGCCAGGCCGTCAATACCGCCGAAGCCGCCGGTGCGCACGGTCACCGGCAGATCGGCGGCGCGCCGGACCCGGCCGGCCAGGGAGGCGGTCGCCTGCAGCCGGGGATGATCGGCGAGCAGGCCGGCCAGCTCCCGCGCCTCGGCGGTGCCGGCGAGCAGGAGGACGTGCATGGATTCCCTCCGGGAGGTACAAACGGATGGACAGCGTAAACGCGGACGGCACGCCAGCGCCATGGCTGGCGGTGGTGGGGCTGGGCGATGACGGCCCGGCGGGGCTGGCCCCCCGCGCCCGTTCCCTGGTGGAAGAGGCCGGGACGGTCTTCGGCGGCGAGCGCCACCTGGGGCTCCTGCCGGAGCAGTCCGGCCAGGAGCGGATCCCGTGGCCGTCGCCGCTGACCGAAGCGCTGCCCTGGATCGAGGCGCGCCGCGGCCGGCCGGTCTGCGTCCTGGCCAGCGGCGACCCCTTCTGGTACGGCATCGGCGCCACCCTCGCCCGCCACCTGCCGGCGGCGGAGATGGAGGTGGTGCCGGCACCGTCGGCCTTCAGCCTGGCCGCGGCCCGGCTGGGCTGGCCGTTGCAGGAGACCCGCTGCCTCTCCCTCCACGGCCGCGCCCTGGAGCGCATCCATCCCTGGCTCCAGGAGGGCGCCCGGCTGCTGGTACTGAGCTGGGACGGCACCACCCCGGCGGCGCTGGCGCAGCGGCTCACCGAGCGCGGCTTCGGCGGCTCCCGGCTCACCGTGCTGGAACACCTGGGCGGGACCGCCGAGGACCGCCGTACGACCCGCGCCGCCGACTGGAGCGAGCCGGAAACCGCCGCCCTGAACACCGTGGCCGTGGAGTGCCGGGCGGAGCCCGGTGCCCGGATCATCCCGCGCAGCCCGGGGCGGCCGGAGTCCGCCTTCCACCACGACGGCAACATCACCAAGCGGGAGGTGCGGGCCGTGGCCCTGGCCCGACTGGCGCCGGAGAGCGGCGAGCGGCTGTGGGATCTCGGCGCCGGCTCCGGCGCCGTGGGCGTGGAGTGGATGCTCACCGACCCGGCGAACCACGCCGTGGCGGTGGAGCACCGCACCGACCGGCTGGAGAACATCGCCGCCAACGCCCGGGAATTCGGGGTCCCGGACCTGGAGTGCATCCAGGGCCGGGCCCCGGACGCCCTGGCCGGCCTGCCCGATCCGGATGCCATCTTCATCGGCGGCGGTCTGACCTCCCCGGGCCTGCTGGAGCGCTGCCACGCGGCGCTCCCCACCGGCGGCCGCCTGGTGGCCACCAGCGTCACGGTGGAGGGGGACGCGGCCCTGGCCGCCGCCGCCGACCGCTACGGCGGGGAGCTCTCCCGGCTCGCCGTGGAGCGCGCCGAACCCCTGGGTGGCTTTACCGGCTGGGCGCCCCTGCGGCCGGTCACCCTCTGGTCCCTGGTGGCGGAATGATCGCCCTGGGGGTGGGTTTCAGCTCCCGCTGCGAAGCGCGGGACCTGGTCGAGCTGGCCACCGGGGTGTGGCAGGCATTGCCGGCCGACGCCCGGCGGGACGGCGGCCGAATCGCCACCCTGGCCCACAAGCGCGACAGCGGACTGCTGGAGGCGGCGGCCCGCCAAATGGGGCTGGAGCCGGTCTACCTGGAGCCCCCGGACCTGGCCCCCTTCCAGCCCGGCCGAACCCCCTCCGCCGCGGCGGAGGCCGCCGTGGGCCTCGCCTCGGTGGCCGAGGCCGCCGCCCTGGCCGCGGCCGGCCCCGACGCGACACTGCTTACGGGCCGCACGACCAGCGGCGGCGCCACCTGCGCCGCCGCCCGCGGCGGCCACGACACCGCATTCAATCATCGGGAGGAACCATGACCGTCCACTTCATCGGCGCCGGCCCCGGCGCCCCCGACCTGCTCACCCTGCGCGGGCGCGATCGCATCGCGGCCTGCCCGGTCTGTCTCTACGCCGGCTCCCTGGTCCCCGAGGAGGTCCTGGCCCACGCCCCGGCCGATGCCCGCGTGGTCAACACCGCGCCCATGACCCTCGACGAGATCATGGCCGAGATCGAGGCGGCCCACGCCGCCGGCCAGGACGTCGCCCGCCTCCACTCCGGGGACCTCTCCGTCTACAGCGCCCTGAGCGAACAGGTCCGCCGCCTGGAGGCCGCCGGCATCGACTACACCATCACCCCCGGCGTCCCGGCCTTCTCCGCCGCCGCCGCCACCCTGGGCCGGGAGCTCACCGTCCCGGAGGTGGCCCAGTCGGTGGTCCTCACCCGGACCCAGGGGCGAGCCTCCTCCATGCCCTGCGGCGAGACCCTGGAGGCCTTCGCCGCCACCGGCTCCACACTGGCCGTCCATCTCTCCCTGCACAATATCGAGGACGTAGTGGCGCGGCTGACCCCCTACTACGGCGCCGACTGCCCCGCGGCCGTGATCCTGCGCGCCAGCTGGCCCGACGAGACCGTTCTCACCGGCCGCCTGGAGACCATCGCCGGCCAGGCAGAGGCCCTGGAGACCCGCCGCACCGCCCTCATCCTGGTGGGGCCGGCCCTGGAGCCCGGCGAGTTCCGCGACAGCGCCCTCTACGACCCCGCGCACGTCCGGCGCTTCCGCGGCATGGATTGACCCCGACGGGGGTGCCTCTTAGGATTCCGCGCTCCTGGCGGCCATCGAGCCGCTGACAATTCGACCTACCCGCCCCAGGTGCCCCGCGGATCGGCAGTCCACGGGGTGAAACGGGAAGTCCGGTAGGCCCACGACGGGTCGAGCCGGCGCTGCCCCCGCAACGGTAGGCGAGTGATGGGACGACCGATGAGCCACTGCGCGCGAGCGCGGGAAGGCGGTCGTCCCGGCTTCCGGAAGGGCCGGAATGCCAGCTCGCCAGCCCGGAGACCGGCCTGGGGTCCGGCTACGGCACTGCGGAGGGCGGTGCCGGGCTCCGGGCCGGCTCCCCCTTCCGCCGACCCGGGTCCCTCTCCGTCCTCCCTTGCTGTCGCCCGTGCGGGTGTGCACAGGAGAGGCCCATGAAGAACTCCCACCGACCCAGCAGGAGCGCCCGGCTGCACCAGCGGGACTGGACATTTGTTAATCGTAATGAGTACGATTCCCATTTACTAAATCCCCTACGGAAAGGAGTCGTTATGCCACGCAAGGCGCTCATCCCCCTGCTCACCGCCCTGGCCGTCACTCCCGAACTCGCCGCCGAGGAACTGGATACCGTCCAGGTCCACGGCGGCGCCGGCGGGGAGCATCGCGCCGGCGAGCAGGCCGCCACCATCCAGCAGACCGAGGTGATCACCGCCGAGCGCCTGCGGCGCAAGCAGGCCAACACCCTCGCCGACGCCGTGGAGAACGAGCCCGGCGTCCACGTGAACAACGAGTGCTCCATGTGCGCCATCAAGCGCGTCATGCTCAACGGCCTCAAGGGGGAGCACACCACCATCCTGGTGGACGGCGTGCCCATGCACTCGGTGGTCTCCAGCTACTACGGCATGGATGCCGTCACCGCCGCCGGTATCGAGCGGGTGGAGATCGCCCGCGGCGCCGGCGCCTCCCTCATCGCCCCGGAGGCCATCGGCGGCACCATCAACGTCATCACCAAACGGGCCGAACGCGACGGCGTCTCCGTCGACCTCTCCGGCGGCGAGCACGGCTACCGCCGCGTCTCTCTGGAGGGAACGGCGGTGGCCGATGATGGCGCCACGCGGGCCACCATCGCCGGGCAGTTCGACGAGCAGGACCGATTCGACGCTGACGACAACGGGGTGGCCGAGAACCCGGCACGGGACAACCGCTCTCTCACCACCCACCTGGCCCGGGACCTGGACGCCAACGACACGGTGGAGCTGCGGGTGGCCAGCTTCCGCTCCACCACCCTGGGCGGGCCCACCGGGATCTCGGAGATGGCCGGGATCCGCACCGAGGCCGATGGCGCCTCCGACAGCAGCGCCGACTACTTCGCCGGCGGCGACGTCCGCCGGGAGTGGACCGGCCAGCCCTGGGAGACCCTGGAGACCATCGACACCCAGCGCGACGAGTACACCCTGCGCTGGCGCCACGACCTGGCCGACGGCGGCCGGATCATCGCCACCGGAAGCCGGGTGGACCACACCCAGGACTCCTTCTACGAGGGCTTCGACTACGCCAACGACGACACCACCCACTTCGGCGACCTGCGCTGGGAGCGGGCGCTGGGCCTGGAACACTTCCTCACCGTCGGTCTGGACCACACCGACGAGCGCATGACCTCCGAGTCCGACTTCATGGACCGCAACGACATCGCCGGCGACGCCTTCGACCACCGGGACACCGGCCTCTATCTCCAGGACATCTGGACCCCCACCGCCGACCTGGAGGTCAAGCTCGCCGCCCGCCTCGATCGGATCCGTACCGACTGGACGGAGAAGACGGCGGAGGGCGACGAGATCGACACCGAAGTCTTCGCCCCCCGGGCCCATGTGCGCTGGCGCCACACCGACCACTGGACCTCCCGCTTCGGTGCCGGTCGCGGCTACCGCGCCCCGCTCACCTTCTTCGAGTCGGAGCACGGGATCTTGGAAGAGGGCTTCGACATCGACATCGACAAGGTGGAAACCTCGCAGTCGGCCAGCTACGCCCTGAGCTACCGCGACGAGACCCGGGCGGCCACCCTCTCCCTGGCCCACACCCGGGTGGAGGATCTCGCCTACATCGACAGCGCCGTGGGGGGCGGAGGCCGGCCCACGCTGGTCAATTCCGACGACCCCGCCCGGGTCACCACCGCCGATCTCTCGGCCGGGGCGCAGCTGGGGGCCGGATGGCGCGTGGATGGGAGTCTGGCCCACTTCGCCTACGGCGACGACTACAAGGAGACCTTCGCTGTCGCCCCGGTGGAGGACCGCCTGCGGCTGGAGACCGCCTGGCAGGGCAGTGCCTGGTCCTTCAACGGCAGTCTCAACGTGGTCGGCGAGCGGGATCTGACCGATTACGGTTACGGTGGCCGCTACAACCGCTGGGACGACGCCAACGACAACGGCGAAGTCGACGAAGGCGAACTCCGCGATCCCAAGGAGACCGACGCCCCGGCCTGGTTCACCATCGACCTGCGGCTGGCCCGGGAGCTGGATGAGACCTTCTCGGCCTACCTGGGCGTAAACAACCTCTTCGACTACACCCAGGCCGGCGATGAAGAGACCCCGCTCTTCTACGAGGGCGAGGCTGGCAGTGGCGAGGAGGCCGCCTTCGACGTTGCCCACATCTACGCGCCGCTCCGTGGCCGGGTGGTCTACGCGGGGCTGCGGGCGGAATTCTGATGCGACGCCTCCTCGCCGTCCTGCTCCTGCTGGCGGCGACCCCCGTCCCCGCGGCGGAGCTACCGGCGCTGGCCCTGCCCGACCTTCGGGACGGCGAGCGGCGGGACCTCCGCTCGCTGGCCCGCGGCCCCGCCCTGGTGGTCCTCTTCGAGCCCCGCTGCCCGTGGTGCGTACGTCAGCTCCGGGCGGTGGACCGGCTCACCGCCGCCTGCCCGGAGGCGATCCGGGCGGTGGGCGTGGGGATCCACGGCGACCGCCCCGGCTACCGGCGCGTCCTCCGGGCCGCCGAGGTGGAACTCCCGGCGGTGGGTGGTAGCGAGGGCCTGGTCGCTGCCGTGGGCGGGGTCCCCGCTACCCCGTGGACCCTCTTCGTCGACGCGGAGGGCCGGGTCACCCATCGCCTGCGCGGCTATGTCCGCCTCCCGGACCTCCTGCCCTGGCTCGCCGCCCAGGGGATCCACTGCCCTCCTCTCACCCCGGGCCAGCAAGGAGACCACCCAGCCCCATGACCGATTTCAGCGACGACGAACGCGCCGCCGTCTACCGCGCCATCGAGGAGCGGCGGGACATGCGCCACTTCCGGCCCGACCCGGTGGATCCGGAGACCCTGCAGCGGCTGCTGGAGGCGGCCCATCGGGCCCCGAGCGTGGGCTACATGCAGCCCTGGCGGTTCATCCGGATCACCGACCCGGACCGGCGGGAGGCCATCCACGCCCTGGTGGAGGCGGAGCGCCAGCGCACCGCAGACGCCCTGGACGAGCGCCGGGACGAGTTCCTGCGGCTCAAGGTGGAGGGGGTGCGGGAATCCGGCGAGCTTCTGGCCGCCGCGCTGATGCCGGACCGGGAGGGGCACATCTTCGGTCGGCGGACGCTACCGGAGATGGACCTGGCCTCGGTGGCCTGCGCCATCCAGAACCTCTGGCTGGCCGCCCGGGCCGAGGGGCTCGGCATGGGCTGGGTCTCCCTCTTCGACCCCGAGGCGCTGCGCCGGGAACTGGCCATCCCCGAGGGCGGCCGGCCCGTGGCCCTGCTCTGCCTGGGCCACGTGGAGGCCTTCTACGACCGGCCCATGCTGGAGCAGGAGGGCTGGGACCGACGCCGCCCGCTGGAGGAGCTGGTCCACACCGAGTACTGGGAGGGGTAGTGATACTCAGTCCGGGGCATTAACCTGGCGCCCGGCGAACGCCTCGACCACGCTACCGGCCAGACCCTCGACCAGCGCAATGGTGGCACTGTCGAAATAGCCCGGTTCGGCGGCATAGACATTGAAGACCATGGGTCCCCGGCTGGGGGGCGTGGGCATGGGAATGGAGGCGACGCTTCGCAGCTCGTAGCGCTCCGTATACGGGTGCCACGGTGCGAGGCGGCGATCCTCCCCGATATCGCCAATGACCACCGTCTCCCACGAGTTCAGCGCGCGCCCACCCGGGCCCCGTCCCTCCGGTTTCGCAGGATCGGCGGAGATACGGATGCTCCTCGCATAATCGCTGGCCTTCCCGTACGCCGTGACGACCTTCACCCACAGGGTCTCCGGGTCCACCTCACCTATCCAGGCCAGCGTCAGGCCGGCGTATTCCACGGCTACCCGACAGGCCAGCTCTAGAGGGAACTCGATCCCCTTGCTGTGGAGGATACCGCGGTGCATCTCGCTAAGGGCATGGTAGAGATTCCGCTGGCGGCGCAGGGAGCCCTCCGCCCGCCGATAGGGCGTAACTTCGTGATACTGCCAGATGTGCCCGAGGGGCTGTCCGGCGTCATCGTTTACCGGAACGTGGTCGACCTCGAATTCCCGACCATCCCGGAGGTGGAGCGGCATCCCATGCACAGGCTCCCCGGTGTGGATGATCCCCATGATCCGCGCGCTCCAGCCCTCCTCTTCGGCAACAAGAGGTGCGAGATGCTTCACGATCTCCTCGCACAACATCCCCACAGGCTCCTCGATTCCGGCCGACTCCATGAAGGCCTGCGCCACCGGGTTGGCATGGACGACCCGGCCAACCTCGTTCTCTATGGTAACTCCACTGCGCAGGGCGTCGCTCAACGCCCGGAGCCGGGCATGCTGGCGCTCCTGCTGCTGTTCGCCGCTTCGATAACGCTCCGCCTCCAGCACCAGCGCCACAAGATCATCCGCACTTCCCAGGAAGGTGCGCTCTGCAGCGCTCCAGTGCCGGGACCCACCCCGATACTCACAGAACAGGACACCGATCCACTGCCCTCCCATGAAGAGCGGTACATCCAGCAGGGCGTCCATGCCTGCACTCCTAGCGACCTCCAGCCGTGTCCCTATACCACTCTCCAGACCCTCCAGCCGGGATAGCTCCAGCGTCTCCCCCGAAGCGATGTGGCGAAAGTACTCCGGACACTGGACGCCCCGGAGGTCGACGACATCGGTACTCTCGTCTCCAACCACATGGAGGGCCCGAAGTACCAACCATTCCGCCCGGGGATCCAAGAGCCAGATCCCCGCCCGCGAGACCCCGATCGCCCTTGCAATCTCCGCCAGCATGGCGTCCAGGAGGGGCTCTTCGTTTTCGGCATTGCCGGCGGCCAGCGCGGCCAGCCGCATCAGGCTCTGATCGTGACTCATTCGCTCCTCGTCCACCCGACTCTCTTGGTAAACATGTAATTATTGTGCACTAATCCATTCGGCCGCCCCCAGCGCATTCCTGATAGGATCCGGGTCATGGCTTCACAAGACGAACATTCAGCCCCCCCGCTGCTGCGGATAGCCGTGGCCAATGCCAAGGGCGGTGCGGGCAAGAGCACAGTGGCAACCAACCTTGCCGCGGCGCTGGCCCGGCAGGGCCAGCGGGTTACCCTGGCGGACATGGATGCCCAGCGCTCCAGCCTGGAGTGGCTGCGGGCAAGGCCGCGCAGCTTCCCCGCCATCCGGGGGATGGCGGTCTCCGAACGGGCGCCGCAACGGCCACCGGAGACCGACACCCTGATCCTGGATACCCCGGGCGGCCATCGGAATGCGGCGCTGCGCGGTGAGCTGGCCCGGGCCGATACCATCCTCGTCCCGGTCCTGCCCTCGCCCATGGATATTCGCGCGGCGGCCCACTTCATCCACGAGCTGCTCATCAACGACCGCGTCTCCCGCCAGCGCACCCGCATCGCAGTAGTCGCCAACCGGGCGCGGACCCGGATGCTCAGCTACCGCGACCTGGAGCGCTTCCTGGGGGCCCTGGGCATGCCCTTCCTGACCACCCTGCGGGAGTCACGCAACTACCTCACCGCCGCCGACCAGGGGCTGGGGATTCACGACCTGGCCCCGGGGGCCGCGGCGGCGGATGTGGAGCAGTGGGCACCGATCCTCGACTTCCTCGCAGCGGAGCCGGCGACCACGCGGGGCTGAGCCGCCTTCAGCCGGACTCTTCCTCACTGGCCGGCGGGATGGAGGCTGAATCCACCTGGCCCGCCATCCGGCCGAGCTGCTCCACGTCCTCCATGGAGAGCATGCGGTCGATATCCAGGAGGATGACGAAGCCGTCCTCGCCGACCTTGGCCATGCCCTCGATGAAGTCGGTCCGGATCTGGCCGCCGAAGTTCGGGGCGGCCTCGATATCCAACGGGGAGACATCCCAGACCCGGCTGACCGCATCCGCGGTCAGGCCCACGTCCAGGCACTGCTCGCCCACCCGCACCTCGACGATGACCACGCAGGTCCAGCGGGTGATGGCCGTCTCTCCCACCCCCAGCCGCCGGGCCAGGTCCACGATGGGAACCATGTGGCCCCGGAGATTGATGGCCCCGCGGATGGATTCGGGCATCAGGGGCACCGGGGTCACGTGGCTGTACTCGATGATCTCCTTCACCCGCATGATGGTGATGCCGTAGGCATCATCACCGAGTTTCACGGCGAGGTACTTCGCCTCCTGGTTGCCCGTCGCCTCTGTGCCGGGGACCGACGCTGCAAGCTCGTTCATGGCCGCCTCACTGATTGGTTGTACTGATTCGGGTGCCGGGTTCATGTTGTGGTCCGGGATCCATTGGCCATGGCAAAGGCGAGAAGCCGTTCCGGGATCCCGGTCAGGGGCACGGTCTCCACCGCCGCCCCCCGGTTCACCGCCTCCCGCGGCATGCCGTAGACGACGCAGGTGGCCTCGTCCTGGGCCAGGGTGGGGGCGCCCGCCCGGCGCATCTCGTCCAGGCCGTTGACCCCGTCGTCCCCCATGCCGGTCATGATGACGCCCATGGCCTGGTCACGCGCCTCCTTGGCCACGGACTGGAAGAGGACATCCACCGACGGCCGGTGACGGCTGACCAGGGGACCATCCCCCACCGTGACCTGATAGCCGGGCCCCCGCCGCTTGATTCGCATGTGGCGATCGCCGGGGGCGATGAGCGCGCGACCGGGACGCACCTGGTCGCCGTCCGCTGCCTCCCGGACCTCCAGGGCCGAGGCCCGGTCCAGCCGCGCGGCAAAGGCGGTAGTGAAGCCCGCCGGCATGTGCTGGACGATGACCAGCCCCGGCGCGGTGGCCGGCAGGGCCGAGAGGACGGTCTCCAGGGCATTGGTGCCGCCAGTGGAGGCGCCCAGGGCGAGGATCCGGCCGGTGCCGGCCTGCTGCCGGGTGGCAGGAGCCGGGGTCGAGGGCACCGCCGAGCGGGCCGCCGCCGGCCCGGCCTGCCGCTTCACCTGGGCCCCGGCCGCCGCCTTCACCGCCGCCAGGAAGGGGGCGGAGGCCTCCTGCAGCCCGCCGCGCGGATCGACCTTCGGCTTGCCGATGGCCTCCACCGCACCGGCGGCGAGGGCCTGCATGGTGGTATCGGCACCATGCTGGGTCAGGGTGGAGCACATCACCACCGGCGTCGGATGCTCGGCCATGATCTCCCGCAGGAAGGTCAGGCCGTCCATCCGGGGCATTTCCACGTCCAGCACGATGACGTCCGGCCAGGTCTTCTCCATGCGGCGCCGGGCCAGGATGGGATCCCCGGCAACGCCCAGGAGTTCCAGGTCCGGGTCGGCCTCGATGATCTTGGAGAGCACCTGCCGGATCACCGCCGAGTCGTCCACCACGAGAACCCTGGGCTTGCCCGCCATCACTGCCCCCCTGCGTTGTTCGTCGCATTCACCGAGGTGGCCGTCACCTCCAGCTCCCCGGTCGCCAGATCCAGCTCCACGTGGCGGTAGAGGTAATCCCCCACCTCCAGGCGAGCGATACGAAAGCCGTTCCTGCGCAGGAGCTCCTGCATGCACTCGGCGTTGCGGTCGCCGATGGCCGGCCCCTTGCCCTCGGCGATGCCGGGGAACATGTGGCCACCGCCGAAGACCCCGACCTGGTACTCCTTCGGTTGCCCCGCGCCGCGGGCCAGGGCCTCCATGAAGCTGCGCATGACGCAGTCGGCATAGCGGTCGTCGCAGGTGCCCTCCGGATGCTCCGGGAGGACCACGTGGCACATCCCGCCCATCCGGCGCCGGGGATGCCAGAGCGTGGCCGCCACGCAGGAACCCAGCAGGGTCCGGATCCGGCCCGGCGCCGAGCCGAAGTGGAGTTCCCCGGGGCGCAGGTAGATGCAGTCCGACCGATTCATGCCTTCCTCCGGTAGACCGAGGGCTTGATGCACTCGAAACGGTCGCTGACGCCGTTGAGGGTCTCCGAATGGCCGACGATGAGCCAGCCCCCCGGATTCAACGCCCCCGCCAGCCGGTCCGCCAGCTGCTGCTTGGTGGCGGCGTTGAAGTAGATCATGATGTTGCGCAGGAAGATCACGTCGAACCGCCCCCCCGGCGCGCGCCAGTCGGCGGCGTTCAGGTTTACGGTATCGAAGCGCGCCCGCTCCCGCAGGCTCCGGTCCACCAGGAAGCGCCCCTCCTGGCTGCCGGTCCCCTCCAGGCAGAACCGGCGCAGGTACTCCCGCGGGATCTTCTCGGCCGCCCCCATGGGGTAGACCGCGCGCCGGGCCCGGGCCACTACCTCGGTACTGATGTCGCTGCCGAAGATGGACCAGGCCGCCTTCTCCCCCAGGGCGTCGGCCAGCACCATGGCGAGGGTGTAGACCTCCTCGCCGGAGGAGCAGGCGGCGCTCCAGAACTTCAGCTCCCGGGACTGATCCAGCTCCGGCAGGATCCGGTTGCGCAGGGTGTCGAAGTGGTCCGCCTCCCGGAAGAAATAGGTCTCGTTGGTGGTCAGCAGGTCCACCATGGTCTGGAGCTCCGAGCCGTCCGCATCCTCCCGGGTGACGAAGCGGTGGTACTCGGTGAAGCTCTTGAGCCCGTGGTGGCGCAGGCGCTTGCTCAGCCGCCCCACCACCAGGGCCTTCTTCCCCGGCGGGAGATGGATTCCGGCCTGCTCCTGCATGATGGCACTGAGCTGGCTGAACTCCCGATCGCTGATCTCCAGCCTGGCCGCCGGGCTGTTGGTGGTCATTGCCAGGTCCGCCCCACTTCCAGCTCATCGAACCAGTTGATGAAGCGCATGACGTCGTCTCCCTGATAGATGGCCCCGTGCTGGGGGCAGAGCAGGTCCAGGTCGAGCTTCGCCGCCCGCTCGCACCAGTCACGCTTGGCGGTGTTCGACCCCATCCAGCGGCGGTGGAAGCCCTCCGCGTGGCGGATGTGGCGGTCGAAATCGGAGACGAAGACCTCGTCCTCCTCCGGCGGCAGCATGGCCGCCCCCACGTCCCCGGTGAACAGGAGCTTCGCCCGGGGGTCGTGGAGGTGGAAGTTCCCCGAGGAGTGGAGGTAGTGCGCCGGCATCGCCTCCAGAGTCTGGCTGCCCACCTGGATGGGCTCGCCGGCGTCGTCCAGCAGGTGGAAGGTGGTGTCATCGCCGCCGAAGTGGGGCACGAAGGTGGCCCAGAGGCGGCTCAGGTAGCAGCGGATCCCGGGATTGAAGTCCATCCACAGCCCCAGGGAGGAGATGATGTCCGGGTCCTGGTGGGAGGCGAAGAGCCGCCCGATCCGCTTGGGGTCCACGCGCTCGCTCACCGCGGAGAAGACCGCGGGGAAGATCTCCATGCCGCCGGGGTCGGTCATCAGGGCGTCGCCGCCGGATTCCACCACGTATTCATTGGTATCGATGACGTAGTCCGGCCGTTCCGGATCCCGGGCCAGGACCAGCCAGCGGTGGTCGCCGTTCTCGTAGAGTACTACGGACTGTTTCATTCGCCGGCCTCGCTCAGACGTTCCATGTGCCCGCCGATGGCGTCCACATCGCGATTCACGCGATCCATGAGTTCATTGACCTCGTCGCCGATGCCATCGGCCAGCGCCTCGTTCACCACGGCCTCGGTCCGCAGCATCAGACCCAGATTACGACCAGTCTCCGCGAGCCGACCAATCCGGACCCGAATGCCCTGCACCTCCCGCACCAGACGTTCAATGTCGTCGTCCTGCTGCTGCAGCCGCTGTTGCAGGCCCTCGATCCCTTTCCGGGCCGCCTCCCGGCCCCCCGAATCCGCCCTGTCGGCCCCCTGTTCCAGCCGCCGGAGACGCCGGAACTGGCGGCGGCGCTCGGCCCCGCAGTAGACCAGCTCCCGGATCCGGGCCTGGAGTTCGTCCGCCGAGCTGTCGATCTGCTGACTGAAGCGGCGCAGCTCCAGGGTCACGGCCTGGTAGCCGGCTGCCTGCACCCCCACGCGGCGGGCGTTAAGCATGGCGTTGACGGCGCGCATGTAGAGCTGCCGGACCGCCCGCATCACCTCCTTCAGGCGCTCATGGGCGGCGCTGACCAGCTCGAGACTGGTCTCCATCACATGCCCCCCGTTCAACCGCTATTCAGGGCGGCACGAAAGCGGGACAGTTCGTCGACGGAGAGCACCACATCCAGGTCCAGCAGCGTGATGAAGCCGTTCTCCCGGCGCCCCATGCCGGCGATGAAATCCGCCGGCACATCGGCCCCGAAGCTGGGGGAGGCCTCGATATCCTCCGCCGGCAGCCCCACCACCTCGTCGATGGCACTGACCATGAAGCCCAGGTCCATGGTGCCCCCGGCACTCTCGGCCATCTCAACAATAATATTGCAGGTCCGCTTGCCTGCCGGCTCCGATGGCCGGCCCAGGCGCACGGCGAGGTCGACTATGGGTACCACCTTGCCGCGCAGGTTCACCACGCCCCGGATGTAGTCCGGGGTCAGCGGCACGCGGGTCAGGGAGCCGTGCTCGATGATCTCCTTGACCCGGAGTATGGAGACCCCGTAGGTCTGACCCTCCACGCGGAAGGTCAGGTACTGGTTGGCATCCGAGGTCCCCTCCCCGCCTGAATCCGCGGAGTCCACGGGGGCCAGCGCCCCCGCCCCGCTCTCGCCCGCCGTCGCCGGGCTCAGTTCTTGCTCACTCATCGGGCTCTACTCCCGGCCACCGTGGGAATCAGGAGAAGCGCTGGAACTCGCTCTCGTCCACCGCCTCGCCCTCGGCCGGAGCCGGCTTGCTGACACCGTGAGAGGCCGAAGCCTGGCCGGCCCTGTTGGTCGAGCCCTGGTGGCCGGCGTGCTGGGTCCCGCGGCTGGTGCCGCCCCGAGCAGCCGTCCCCTCGGTACTGTCCTCGCCGAGCTCGAAGAAGCTCACGGTCTCCTGGAGCTGCTGGGCCTGGGAGCTCATCTCCTCCGAGGTGGAGGCCAGCTCCTCCGAGGAGGAGGCGTTCTGCTGGGCCACGGTGTCCAGCTGCTCGATGGCCTGGGCGAGCTGGTTGGCGCCGGTGGCCTGCTCCTCCGAGGAGGCGGAGATCTCCTGCACCAGGTCGGCGGTGCGGCGGATCTCCGGGACCACCTCGTCGATGAGGCCGCCGGCCCGCTCGGCCACCTTCACGCTCTCGCCGGCCATCTCGCTGATCTCCCCGGCGGAGGACTGGCTCCGCTCGGCGAGCTTGCGCACCTCTTCGGCCACCACGGCGAAGCCCTTGCCGTGCTCCCCGGCCCGGGCCGCCTCGATGGCGGCGTTCAGCGCCAGGAGGTTGGTCTTGTAGGCGATGTCCTCGATGAGGGTGACCTTGTCGGCGATGTTGTTCATGGCCGTGACGGTCTCGCGCACCGCCTCGCCGCCCTCGGTGGCCTTCTTCGAGGCGCCGGTGGCGATCTCGTCGGTGGACTTGGCGTTCTCGGTGTTCTGCTGGATGGAGGAACGCGCCTGCTCCACCGTGGCGCTGGTCTCCTCCACGGAGGAGGCCTGCTCGGTGGCGCCCTGGCTCAGGCTCTGGGAGGTAGCGCTCACCTCCTCGGAGGCGGAGGCCAGGGCCGAGGTGGCCTGACTGACATCCACCAGCGCCTTGCGGACCCGGCCCACGGCGTTGCTCAGGGCGCGGCTCATCCGGCCCACCTCGTCCTCGCTGTCCACGGTGAGGTCGGCGGTGAGATCGCCCTCGCCGAAGCGCTCGACGAATTCGGTCACCCGCGCCACCGGCCGGGTCACCGCCCGGGTGATCACCCAGGCCATGAAGACGCCCACCACCAGGGCGACCAGGCTCACCACCGGCACGGTGGCCATGGCGCGCTCGTTGGCGCCCTGGACGCGGGGGCCGATCTCGTCCTGGACCTTGCCGTTGGCGATCTTGATATCTTCCAGGATGTCGGCGACCTCCGGGCCCACCACATCCATGGTGCCCTCTTTGACCTCGTTGCGGGCCAGGATGGTCTCCACGGTCTTGTCAAAGGCCTGGGTATACACGTCCTTGAGGTTGTTCACCTCCTGCATGAGCCGCCGCCGCTCGGGATTCTGGAGCTCCTGGTCCAGGGTGGCCATGCGCTGGTCAAACTCGCCGAACTCGCTGTTAACCCGATCCACGGCGGACTGACTGTTATCCTCCAGGAACTTCACCACATAGAGCCGCGCCAGCAGGAGATTGCGCATGGCCTGACCGGCCACGTAGGCGGCACTGGCGTCGCCGTCGTCCTTGGCGGAGCGCATGATATCGGTAAGGCGCTGCTCCATGATCGGGCCCTCCACGGCGAGGACCTCGTCAAAGAGGCGGTTGCGCTCCGCCTTGTACTCCTCGACCTGGGCAAAGGCCTCACCGTACTGCTGGGTCTTCTCCCGGGCCTCGGTCAGCCGCGCCTGCTGGTCGGGGTCGTGGATGTACTGCTCGGCCTTGTCCAGGAACTCCAGGGTCGCCTCGTGGCGCTCGTGCTCGGCCTCCGAGGCGGCTTCGGAACCGTCATTAACGAACTTGAGCGCGGCCATACGCGCCTCCAGGAGGTTGGCCTGGGCCTCACCGCTGGTCTTGGTACTCAGAGCGGTCTCGCGATACTCCGCGAAGCCGTCACTGCTCGTGGAGAGGGAGTTGAAGGCCACGACGCTGATAATGGCCAGCAGCGCCAGGACCAGACCGAAGCCCAAGGAGAGCTTCTTGGCTAGGGACAGATTCTTGAAACGCACCATGACGGTGTCCTCCTCGTGAGACCAACGGCGTTGGCTCGGGTTGCTGAGTAATTATTGGTCGTGACGGTCGGCTTCCAGCGCCGGGGCGTGCCCGGGTCGGCCCTCGCCGTTCTTCCAGTCGACGCGGTGGATAAGGCCGGGGACGTCGAGGATCATGGCGACCTCCCCGCTGCCCAGGATGGTGGCGCCGCTGACGCCATCCAGCTCCCGGAAGAGCTGGCCCAGGGGCTTGATGACGGTCTGGAATTCGCCCAGGAGTTCGTCCACCACCAGGCCGACCTTCTGGCCGCTGATCTGGACGACGACGATGGCCTCCCGCTCGGCGTAACCGGCATCCCGCTCGAACATCCGCCGCAGGCGGATGAAGGGCAGCACCTCGCCGCGCAGGTTGATGTAGCCCTGCTCGCCGGCATCCCGGGCGTCGTTGTCGGTTAGCTCGACGCACTCCAGCACCGAATCCAGCGGGATGACGTAGCTGGCCCCGGCGACGGTAACCAGGAAGCCGTCGACGATGGCCAGGGTCAGCGGCAGCCGGATGCGGATGATGGAGCCCTCGCCGTAGCGGCTCTCCACGTCGACGCTGCCGCGCAGGGACTCGATGTTCTTCTTCACCACGTCCATGCCGACCCCGCGGCCGGAGAGGTTGGTGACCTCGCCGGCGGTGGAGAAGCCGGGCTCGAAGATGAGCCGGTGGATCTCCGCCTCGGAGAGCTCCTGGCCCGGAGTGACCACCCCGCGGTCCCGCGCCTTGGCCAGGATCTTGTCCGAGTTCAGGCCGCCGCCGTCGTCGGCGACCTCGATGACGATGCTGCCGGACTCGTGGTAGGCGTTGAGCCGCAGCTGGCCCTGGGCGTGCTTGCCCACGGCCTGGCGCTGTTCGGCGCTCTCGATACCGTGGTCCATGGCGTTACGGACCAGGTGCATGAGGGGGTCGCCGATCTGCTCGACCACGGTCTTGTCCAGCTCGGTATCGGCGCCCTCGATGGTGAGCGCGATGTCCTTGCCCAGCTCGGCGCTGACGTCGCGGACCACCCGCCGGAAGCGGTTGAAGGTCTCGCCGATGGGAACCATGCGCAGGCGCAGGGAGCTGTCCCGGATCTCCTCCACCAGCCGGGCCATCACCGAGATGGACTCGCCCAGCTGCTCGTCGCCGGACTGCTGGGCCAGCAGGTTGGTGGTGGCCCCGGCGATGACAAGCTCCCCCACCTGGTTGATGAGGGCGTCGAGCTTGTCGGCATCCACGCGCAGGGAGCTGGCGGCCGTGGACCGGGCCTCCCGGTTCTGGGTCTGCTTCTCCACCGCGGTGTCCACCACCTCCTGGTGGACGCTCTGCTGGTCAACCAGGACCTCGCCCAGGGGGGCGGTCTTGCCGCCGCCCTCGCTCCGGCGGCTGTCCTGCTCCCGCAGGGCCTCGTCCAGTTCTTGCCGGGTAAGCGCCCCGCTGCGGACCAGGATCTCGCCGATGCGCAGGTCATCCTCGGGCAGGCCCCGAATCATCTCCGCGTAGCTGTGGATGTAGGCCTGCGGCGGCAGGATGTGGAGTTCGCAGTCGTCCTCGACGAACTCGAAGACCTCCTCGATGGCCGCCTTGTCGGCGGTCTCGCTGCGGAACTCCACCTCGAAGCCGAGATAGAGGACCTCCGGGTCCAGCTCGCCGAGCCCCGGCAGGGCATCATCCAGCGTGGTGACATGGACGATCTCCCCGAGCTTGCGCAGGTAGCGCAGGAAGGCCAGGGGGTCCATGCCGTGGCGCAGGACATCCGGCTCGAAGCGCAGGGAGATGTGCCAGTCCTCGGAGGCGACCGGGTGGCCATCGTTCATGACCTCCACCGAGCCCTCGGCCACCGGCTCCTCCGGTTCGACATCGGTCTCGCCCCCGTCATCGAGGTAGGCGCGCAGCTCCTCCGCCAGGGCCTCGCCGGTGGCCGGGGTCGCCGGATCGGGATCGGCCTCCTCCACCGCCTCGGCCACCAGCACCGCCATGTGGTCCCGTGCCCGCAGGAGCAGGGAGACCAGGTCGCGACCGATGGTCAGCTCGCCGGAGCGGGCCTGTTCCAGGAGGTTCTCGACGACGTGGGTGAAGTGCTCCACGGCGTCGAAGCCGAAGACCCCGGCCGTCCCCTTGATGGTGTGGGCTGCCCGGAAGAGGGTGTTCACCTGTTCCGGGTCCTGGGTGCCGTCCTCCAGTGCCAGGAGGCCATCCTCCATCTGCTGGAGGAGTTCGGTGGCCTCGGCGTTGAAGGCGTCCTGTGGGCGGTCACTCATGGCGATCCTCCGTTACCGTCCCATCCTCGCCCGCAAGCAGCAGCGGATCACCGAAGAAGCGGTCCAGACCGTAGAGTTCAAAGACATCCAGCACCGCCGGGCTGTGCGCGACCAGGCGCAGCTCCCGGTCCTCGGCCTGGCACTGGCGCTTGGCGGCCATCAGGACCTGAACGCCGGTGGTGTCCAGGTCGCTGACGCCGGAGAGATCCATCTCCAGGGCGGAACAGCCGGCCATCTTCGCGTCCATTTCCGCCCGGAAATCGGCGGCGACGTAGATATTCACCTCGCCCGCCACCGTCAGGCGGCAGCCGCCATCGGCGGCCTCCGATACCTCGATATTCACGGCCGGACTCCCCTAACCCACCAGCTTGGAGACGGCGTCGAGCATCTGCTCCGGCTTGAACGGCTTCACCATCCAGGCCTTGACGCCGATCTCCTTGCCCTTCTTCTTGGTCTCTTCCTGGGACTCGGTGGTGAGCATAATCACCGGCGTGAACTTGTAGTTCGGGTCCTTCTTGATCTCCGTCACCATGCTCAGGCCGTCCATGTTCGGCATGTTCACGTCGCTGACGATGAGGTGGACCTTCTGGCCCTTGAGCGCGTCCAGGCCCTGCTGGCCGTCGCCGGCCTCGATGACCTCGTAGCCCGCCCCCTTGAGGGCGATGGCCACCACCTGCCGCAGGGATGCGGAATCGTCGACGATAAGGATGGTCTTGCTCATGGCTGCCTCCGGGAGTGGTTCAGAAGAAGACGATGTCGTCACCGCCATCATCGGCGGCGCTCTCGTTCGCCGAGTGGTTCCGGCGCTGTTCATCGGTGGTGTAACCGCGCTCCAGGCGCTGCCGGATGGCATCGGCGTGCACCGGTTCGGACCGTCCCGAGAGGCGCCGCTGCTCGGCGCGGTCGGAGACCTCGGTCCCGAATTCATCGAAGGAGTCCCGCACCTGCGTCAGGATCTGGCTGACGCGGTCCTGGAACTGCAGGCTGACCAGGATCTCGGCGATCTCGTCGCGGATGCCCCGGCCCTCCTGCTGCAGCAGGCCGGTGGAATCGGAGAGGCCGTCGGCCACGCCGCGCAGGCGCTCCAGCACGCCCTGGATGGTCTCCTCGGCCTGCCAGGTCATGTCGGCGTCGCGACTGGCGGAGAGCTCGGCGTTCTCCAGCGTCCGGTGCATGGCATCGCCCACCCGATTGACCATGTCACTGATCCGGGAGCCCGCCTCACCGGAGCGCTGGGAGAGGCTGCGGACCTCGTCGGCGACCACGGCGAAGCCGCGGCCCGCCTCGCCGGCCCGGGACGCCTCGATGGCGGCGTTCAGCGCCAGGAGGTTGGTGCGGGAGGCCACGTCCTCCACGGAGGTGGCCATCTCCTTGAGGTCCTCGGTGTAGCCGGTGAGTTCGCGCACCTGTTCCAGCATGGTGTCGCGGGTCTCCATGGCCACCTTCATGCTGCTGACGATCTCGTTGAGTTCGCTGCGGGAGGCCTCGAAGGCCTGGACCAGGCCCTGCTCGCCGCTGGTGGCGTTCTCCGAGGCCTCGACAGTGTTCGTGAGCCGGTCCACCAGCTGGGAGAAGCGCTGGGAGAGGTCGGTAATGGCCTCTTCGGTCTGGTCGCGGGCGGTCTCGACGTTGCGACCGCCGATGGAGCTGACCTCGATGCAGGCCTCCTCCAGGGAGGCCATGTGCTCGACGGGGACACTCTCCTCGGCAGGTGTAACCTGCTCTTCCGCGGCCGGTGCCGCCAGCGCGTTGGACCACCAGCGATAGAGCGGGACGCTTGCCACGAGACCCAGCAGCAGCGGCAGCGCTCCCACCGCGTAGTGCTCCTCCAGGACCAGGAGCAGCGTCCCGACCGCACCGGTCAGCACGGGCATGGCGGCCATTCGCCAGAAGGGAACCTGCGCGCTCGCCGCCTCTGCCTGAGCATCCATCTTCATCGTCACCGTCACTCCTGCAACCGCTCCACCGGCGGAAGAATGAATCGGTGTACAGTCTCTCCGGTGGACCGGTCTGGTGACAGTCGGGGAGAAGACGTGATTGATGTCGGGAGGAGGCCGAGGGGGGATATCGGGGAAAGGCGGACAGGGTGTCGGGAAAAGCCCTACACGAGGATCAAGTTCGGGGCGCGGTGCTCAGTCCACCAACCCCTGGCGCACCGCGTACTGGACCAGTTCGGCGTTGCTGGAGAGCCCCATCTTCTCCAGCAGACGAGACCGGTAGGTACTGATGGTCTTGGTGCTGACGTGGAGCTCTTCCGCGATCTGGGCAGGTTTCAGGCCCTGCCCGATGCGAACGAGGAGTTGATACTCGCGATCCGAGAGCCGGGTGTGCGGCTCCGCGGTATCGGGTCTTTCCAGCTCCTCCACCAGACACTCCGCCAGCACCTGGCTGACGTAGCGGCCGCCGTTGGCGACCTTGCGGATGGCGGCCACCAGCTCCGCCGGGGCCGTTTCCTTGGTCATGTAGCCGCTGGCACCGGCCCGAAGGAAACGGACGGCGTACTGGTCCTCGGGGTGGATGCTGAGCATGAGCACGGCCAGGTCGGGATACTGGTACCGGAGCTGCTTGAGAATCTCCAGGCCACTGCGTCCTGGCAACGAGACATCCAGCAGGATCACGTCCATGGGCTGCTCCCGGGCCCGGGTCAGGGTGCCGGCGTCGTCGCCGGCCTCGGCAACGACGCTGATATCTTCCTGCCCCTCCAGGATCATCTTCAGCCCTTCGCGGACCACCGCGTGGTCATCGACGATCATGACCCGTGTCATGCCCGGCATCACCCTACTCTCGTCTGGCCAGCGGTATACGGATACAGAGTACGACCCCCCTGTCGGGCGCCCCGTTGATCTCGAACTCTCCCCCGTGTGCGATTACCCGCTCGCGCATACCGAATATGCCGTTGTGATGGGAATCGTCCAGGGATTCCAGCGCGAATCCTACGCCATTGTCGCGAATGCACAGAACGACCCGGCCCTCGCGCTCTTCCAGAACGGCATCAACCTGCGTGGCCGCGGAATGCTTGGCGATATTCGTCAGCGCCTCCTGGAAGACGCGATACAGGGTCGTCTCCAGCGAGGGGGGCACCGTCGACTCCTCCACCGGGGTGGTGAGATCGATGGCAATACCACTGTGCCGCTCGAAATCCGTGGCCCGCCACTTGAGGGCGGCAACGATCCCGAAGTCATCCAGGATCCGCGGGCGCAGTTCGGCGGCCACACGCCGCATCGTCTCGATGGCCTGGTCCACCAGGCTGCTCATGGCCTCCACCTGTTCCCGGCTACGCTCCGACAGGCCCTCCGACTGCTGGACGAGAGAGGCCGCATTCATCTTGACCACGGTCAGCTGGCTTCCCAGTTCGTCGTGGATCTCCCGGGCAATAGCCTTGCGCTCGGCCTCCTGAACCTCCTCGCGGCTGGCATGCAGCTCCCTCAACCGGTCTCTCATCCGGGCCAGCTCATCAGTCGCCTCCCGGCTCTCGGTAATGTTGAGGGCCACCCCGTACCACACCGGCCCATCCTGCTCGGGCCGCGGGATAGCACGCCAGTTGATCCACTTCACGCGCCGCTGACCGAAGCGCAGGCGTCCCTCCCAGTTCCAAACCGTGCCGGTCTGCGCGGAGTGATGCATGGTCTCCGTGAAACGCTCACTATCCCGAACGTCGAGCAGGGACGAAAAGACCCCCGGTTCGGCCACAATAGCCTGACTGGGCCGCTCGAAGAGCTCCTTCGCCCCTTCACTGAGGAAACGGAAACGGGGGAACCCATCCTGTCCCGCCCAGACCTCGAAGACTGCCCCGGGCAGATTCGCGGTCATCCCCCGGAAGCGCGCCTCGCTAGCGGCGAGGGCATCCATGGTGCCGCGGAATTCGGTAATGTCCTGGAGGACCACCAGGGCGCGGTCCGCCCCGGAAGGTTCGGGCGAGGATCCCCCATTGATCTTGAGGCGCCGCTGGCCCACGGAGGTCGCAACCTCGACCTCTGCATTCTCCACCGCCTCTCCCCGCAGGGCCCGCCGGATAGGGTCCCGGGCGGAGAGGAGGGGAAAACCGTTCTCCGGATCCAGGGTCGTGAGGACGTGGCTCCACAGGGCGGGCGATTCCGGGAGGTCCGCGCCCCCCACCAGCATGGTCCGGGCGGCCTGATTGCTGGACCGCACCATACCGTGGTCATCCGTGGTCACCAGCCCGATACCGGCCCGCTCCAGATTCCGTTCGAGTTCGCAGTGAACCCCCTCCTGGGGGAGCTGCAGGAGGTGATGGGGACACCTCCGTTCTCCGCCACGCGCACCGAGTTCCCGACCGGTGATAAGGAAGCGGCGCGCTGTGCCATCCGCGTCCACCAGAGGACGCACCTCCCAGTCCTCGTGGAGGCGCTCCCCGCCCGGGAACCGGCTATGAATGCGGCCGCGAAGCGGGTGCTCCCGCCCCAGGGCCTGCTCCAAGGCCACGGCATCCACATCCCCTTCACCGCCATCCTCTTCGAGGAGGTCGAAAAGCGAAACCCCAAGCAGTTTCCCGGGGGGGCAACCAAGCCGAGCCGCAAGGGCCGCGTTGAGGAATTCGATCCGGCCTTCCCGATCCACGACCCGAATGAGTTCACCGGTCTGAGCCAGGATGGTCTCGGCAAGATCGGGATCACGGGTGGGGATCAGCCTTCGAACCAGCCGGCCAAGCCAATCGACCAGGCGGCCGGAGCGTCGCTCGGCGATTCCCGCTCCTCGGTTCCTTTCCGGCCTGCAAGCCATGCGCGTCCCTATCCCCCTGGCTCCTTTGACTCCCCCACAGTCGCGGGGGGAAGGTACCACAGAACGCCCGCCAGCAGCCCCGATAGCAGGGAGGGACCGGTCAGGCGGCCGACACCCCCTTCAGGCGATCGGTGACCCGCCGGACCACCACATAGAACAGCGGGATGAAGAAGATCGCCAGGAAGGTGGCCGAGACCATCCCGCCGAGGACGGCGGTCCCGATGGCGGCCTGGCTGGCCGCCCCGGCGCCGGTGGCCAGGGCTAGCGGGATGACGCCCATGCTGAAGGCCAGGGAGGTCATTAGGATGGGCCGCAGCCGGATCCGCACCGCCTCCAGGGTGGCGTCCCGCAGGGCCATGCCCTTGCCCTCCAGATCCCGGGCGAACTCCACGATGAGGATGGCGTTCTTCGCCGTCAGCCCCAGGGTGGTGAGGATCCCCACCTGGAAGAAGACGTCGTTGGGGATCCCGCGCAGCAGGGCGGCTGCCACGGCGCCGATGACGCCCAGCGGCACCGCCAGGACCACGGCGAAGGGGATGGTCCAGCTCTCGTAGAGGGCGGCCAGGGCTAGCAGCACCACGACCAGCGACAGGGCGTAGAGCATCCCGGCCTGATTCCCCGCCTCACGCTCCTGGTAGGAGAGGCTGGACCAGGCGTGGCCGATACCGTCGGGGAGCTCCTCCTCGACGATCCGCTCCGCCTCGGCCATGGCCTCGCCGGTGGAGTAGCCGGGGGCGGGGCCGCCGGCGATGGAGCGGGCGGGCACGCCGTTGTAGCGCTCCAGCCGTGGGGAGCCGTAGCCCCAGCTGCCCTCGACCACCTCGCCCACCGGCACCATCTCGCCGGCGTCGTTGCGGACGTACCACTCCCGCAGGTCCTCGGGGACCATGCGGTCCTCCGCCTGCCCCTGGATGTAGACCCGCTTGATGCGGCCCTGGTGGAGGAAGTCGTTGACGTAGCCGGAGCCCCAGCCGGTGGAGAGGAGCTGGTTCAGCGCCGGCAGCGGCACGCCCAGGGCGCGCGCCTTCTCCCGGTCGATGTCCAGGTTGTACTGCGGATTGTCGGCCAGGCCGTTGGGCCGTACTCCGGCGAGGACGGGGCTCTGCGCCGCCGCCTGGAGGAACTGTCCCTGGGCCGCCATGAGGGCATCGTGGCCCAGGCCGCCCCGGTCCTGCAGGCGCAGGTCGAAGCCGCCGGCGTTGCCCAGCGCCGGGATGGGCGGGATGTTGAAGGCGAAGACCTGGCCGTCGCGGACGATCCCGGCCAGCTCCTTGTTGGCCCGGCCCAGCAGCGCCTGGACGCCCTGTCCCGGCCCCCGCTCCGCCCAGGGCTTGAGGTTGACGAAGGCAATGCCGACGTTCTGCGCCCGGCCGGTGAAGCTGAAGCCGGCCACGGCGAAGATCCCGTTCACCTCCGGCTGGTCCAGGTAGTATTCCTCGATCTTGTCCACCGTCTCCAGGGTCCGCTCCTGGGTGGCCCCGGCGGGGAGCTGGAACTGGGTGATGACCACGCCCTGGTCCTCCTGGGGGAGGAAGCCGCCGGGGACGCGCACGAAGAGCACCGCCAGCACCCCGACGATGGCCAGGAAAGCGCCCATGCCGATCCAGGGGTGGTTGAGGATCCGCCGCACCGAGCCGACATAGCCACGGGTGGCGGCCTCCACCAGCCGGTTGAACCAGCCGAAGGCCTTCTGGTGCCAGGCACCCTCGTGGTCCTGCCGGCGCAGGACGCCGCCGCAGACGGTGGGACTGAGGATCAGCGCCACCAGCACCGACAGCGCCATGGCGGTGACGATGGTGATGGAGAACTGGCGATAGATGGCGCCGGTGGAGCCGGGGAAGAAGGCCATGGGTATGAAGACGGCGGAGAGCACCACGCCGATCCCCACCAGGGCGCCGGTGATCTGGCGCATGGAGCGACGGGTGGCCTCCACCGGCCCCACGTCCTCCTCGTGCATGATCCGCTCGACGTTCTCCACTACCACGATGGCGTCGTCCACCAGCAGCCCGATGGCGAGCACCATGCCGAACATGGTGAGCATGTTGATGGAGAAACCGGTAGCGGCCATGACGGCGAAGGTCCCCAGCAGGACCACCGGGATGGCCAGGGTCGGTACCAGCGTGGCCCGCCAGCTCTGGAGGAAGAGCAGCATCACCGCCACCACCAGGATCACCGCCTCCACCAGGGTGTGGATCACCTGCTCGATGGAGGCCTCCACGAAGGGGGCGGTGGAATAGGGGTAGCGGACCTCGACCCCCTCGGGGAAGAAGGGCGAGAGTTCCGCCAGCTTCGCCTCCACCCGCTTGGCGGTGTCCAGGGCATTGGCCCCCGGTGCAAGGTTGATCCCCATGCCGGAGGCCGGCTTGTCATTGTAGAAGGTCTGGATGGCGGCGGACTCCGCCCCCAGCTCCACCCGGGCGACATCGCTCAGCCGCACCCGGGCACCGTCATCGGTGGTCTTGAGCAGGACCTCCCGGAAGTCCTCCTTGGTCTGCAGCAGGCCCTGGGCGTTCACGGTGGCGTTGAGCTGCTGGCCCTCCACCGCCGGCAGACCGCCGAGCTCCCCGGCGGTAACCACGGTGTTCTGGTCCTGGAGGGCGG
Organism: Thiohalospira halophila DSM 15071; assembly: GCF_900112605.1. Lineage (NCBI taxonomy): Bacteria > Pseudomonadati > Pseudomonadota > Gammaproteobacteria > Thiohalospirales > Thiohalospiraceae > Thiohalospira > Thiohalospira halophila. The sequence goes on along the minus strand of NZ_FOMJ01000002.1, from coordinate 140,453 downwards.
CGCGGATATCGGCGACGGTGAGCTCGTAGTCCTGGAGCGCCCCGGCATCCAGCCAGATCCGCATGGCGTACTGGGAGCCGAAGACCTGGACCTTGCCCACCCCGGGCACACGGCCCACCGGCTCGGCGATCTCCGAGGCGACGAAGTCCGCCAGATCCTCCTTGGCCAGGCGGCCGTCGGTGGAGAGGAAGGCCGTGACCATCAGGAAGGAGCTGTTGGCCCGTTCCGTGGTCAGCCCCTGGCGCTGCACCGGCGCCGGGAGCATGGGCTCGGCCTGCTTGAGCTTGTTCTGGACCTGCACCTGGGCGATGTCGGGGTCGGTCCCCGGCTCGAAGGTCAGGGTGATGGAGGCGCGCCCGGCGGAGCTGCCGGTGGACTCCATGTAGATGAGATCGTCCACCCCGGTCATCTGCTGCTCGATGACCTGCACCACCGTGTCCGAAACCGTCTCCGCCGAGGCGCCGGGATAGGTCGCCTCGATCTGCACCGCCGGCGGCGCCACCGTGGGGTAGCGCTGCACCGGCAGGTTCTGCATGGCCAGCACCCCGGTGAGCATGGTGGCGATGGCCAGGACCCAGGCGAAGACCGGGCGCTTGAAGAAGAAATCAACCATTGGTGTCGCCCTCGGCCTCCTCGGGGAGATCCGCGGCCACCGGCTTCACCTGGTCACCGGGGTTGGCCTTCTGCAGGCCGGAGACCATCACCCGGTCCCCGGCGGCCAGGCCGGAGGTGACCACCCAGAAGGCGCCGTGGGTACGATCCACCTCCAGGACGCGGCGCTCCACCTCGTCGTCGGCATTGACCACCAGCGCCGTGGGCTGGCCCTGGCGGTTACGGCTCACCCCCTGCTGGGGCACCAGCAGGGCGTCGGCGTTGGTACCCTCGCTGATCCGGGCGCGGACGAACATCCCCGGCAGCAGGGTCCCCTCCGGATTGGGAATAGTAGCGCGCAGGGTCACGGTCCCGGTGCCCTCGTCCACGTTCACGCCGGAGAAGGAGAGCCGGCCGGCCTGGTCGTGCCGGGAGCCGTCGGGGAGTTTTACCTCCACGCGGGGCTGGCCCTCCTCGCCGGTCTCCAGTGCCCCGCGCCGGTGGGCGCGCTGGAGCCGCAGGACCTCCTTGGCCCCGCGCTGGATGTCCACGTAGATGGGGTGCAGCCGGGTCACCCGGGTCAGCGCCTCGGCCTGGTTGGCGGTGACCAGTTCGCCCACGGTAATGAAGGGCTGGCTCACGCGCCCCGCGATGGGGGCGTCGATGCTGGCGTACTCGCGGTCGAGCCGGACGGTGGCCAGCTCCGCGCGGGACACCTGCACCGCCGCCTCCTGCTCCTCAAGGTTGGCGCGGACGTCGTCGTACTCCTGCTGGCTCACCGAGTTCTGGGCCACCAGGTCGGCGTAGCGCTCCTCCTTGCGGCGGAGGTTCTCCAGGCGCGCCTGCGCCTGCACCAGCGCCGCCTCGGCCCGCTGGACGGCGGCCTGGTAGCGGCGCGGGTCGATCTCGTAGAGGGTCTGGCCCTTCTCCACCTTTTCACCGGCCTCGAAGCGCCGCTTCCGCAGCACCCCGGTAACCTGGGGCCGGATATCGGCCACCTGGTAGGCGGCGGTGCGGCCGGGGAGCTCGGTGACCCGCTCCACGTCCCGCGTCTCCAGCTCCACCACGCCCACCTCCGGCGGCGGACGATCCCCGCCCTGCTGGGCGTGGCCCATGGGCAGGGCCAGCGTCATCAGCAACCCGGCGAGGGCGACTGCGGGGGCGCGGAGGGCGGATATGGGGCGCATGGCGTTCCTTCCTGACCGAATGGTTAAGGCCCGATTATACAGGCACAGTGGGCTCGAAAAACCCGGTGCGGGCCGGTCTTCGGTAGGACTCGCGAGGAAGGTATTCGTTCCGGGCAGACCGAACCGGCGGTACGGGCCTGTTCTCGAGGTTCCGGACTGGCGCTGACGCGCCATCCGGAACGACGGAGGCGGGGAGAGGCTACGTCCTTCCAGCCGGAACGACGGATTTCAGGGGCTTACCGGGCGAAGGGGCTCAGAACTCGGCGTACCAGGTCAGGGCGATGTTGCGGCCGGGGGCCCAGAGGTCCTGGACACGGTCCTTTTCGGCCCGTTTGGCGGTCATCTCGTTGATGTGCTCGCGGTAGCCCTTGTCCAGGGCGTTGTGGACGGCCAGGGTCCACTCGCTGGTCTTCCAGAGGCCATCACCAGCAGTCCGCCAGCCCACGGAGAGGTCCAGGGTGGCGTAGCCGGCGGTCTCCCGCTCCGAGTCATTACTGAACTGGTCGGCCAAGCGGTCCTGCTGGTCCACGGCGCGCACGGCCGCCCGGCCCTGCCAGCCGGTATCCGCGCGCCGCTCCACGCCCAGGGTCGCCTCGGGGGCCGGCATCTGGTAGAGGGGCTCGTCGAAGCGGTCGTCCTCGTTCTCCCCCTGGATCCAGGTCCCATTCAGGAAGGCCGTTGCGCCGCCACCCAGGCGCACATCCAGGCTGGTCTCGAAGCCGCGGATGCGCGCCTCGTCGAGGTTGACCATCTGCTTGATATTGTTGTTCGGATCGATGATGCGGGCACCGATATAGTCGCGGATGCGGCTCTCGTAGGCGGCCACCTGGTAGCTCACCGGCCCGGCATCGCCTCGGGCCCCGAGTTCCAGGGAGAGATTGCGTTCGGGATCCAGCTGCGCGTCCGGCAGCAGCGCATAACCGCCCCCCTGCTGATAGTTCAGATATCGCTCGATGAGGGAGGCGGAGCGATAGCCCTCGGCCAGGCTCGCATAGGGACGGAAGGCCCTGGCCAGCGACCAGTTGGCCCCCAGGGACCAGGAGAGGTTGTAGTCAGTGCTGTCTAGGCCGTCGGTCTTCATCCCTCCCTGGCTATTAACGCGCCCATCAGCCGTCCCCTCCACCGTGTCGTAACGGGCCCCGGCGGTGACCATGACATCGCCCAGCCGGATCTCCTCCTGGACGAAGGCGCCCACCGACTGGATGACGGCATCGTCGATCAACTCCATCCGCCTATCACCGGGATCGTAGTTCGGCTGCAGGCCGATATGGGAGACCGGACTGGCCCGGGTCTCCCACGCCTCCGCGCCCACCAGGAGGACCTGGCTGGCCGAGGGCACCAGCTCCACCTGGGCGCGGGCGCCGTCGGTTACGAACTCGGTGTCCGACTTGCGGAAATCGGTCTTGCGCTCCTCGTTGTAGTCGTAGTTGCCGCGCTCCAGCCGCTGGCGATAGACCGTAGCCTCGGCCCGCGGCGCCCAGGCGCCGGCGAAGTCCCCCTGCCAGGCCAGCTCGTAGCGGTCCCGGGTCTGGTAGGGGGAGTAATGGGTATTCAGGCCATCCGGCTCTCGCCGCCCGGCCTTCTCGACATCATCCCGCGATGCCAGGTACCAGACCTCCTCCCGCCGGTCCCGCTGGAGCCGGGCGCTGATCACGTGGTCGTCGCCGAGCTTGCGCCGGGCCTGGAGGTGAAAGCTCGCCTGGCTGGTGCCGGAATCCTTGAGCGCCTCACCGTGCCCGGTCTCGTAGTCGTCGACGTTCAGGTGGGCCGCGGAGAGGGAGAGCGCCGTCTTCTCGTCGGCGGCGGTGAGGCCGAAGGCGCCCCGGGTGCCGCTGTCCACGGAGCTCACGCCCAGGCGGGTCCAGCCGCTGGTGCCCGGCTCGTCGCGGAAGTCGCCGCCCTTGGTGATGATGTTGATGACCCCGCCCATGGCGCCGGCGCCGTAGAGGACCGAGCCGGGGCCGCGGACCACCTCGATGCGCTCGATGAGGTCGACGTTGACGTAGCTGGCCAGGGACCCGCGCGCCGGCGGCTGCATGGCGTTGACGCGAACCCCGTCCACCAGGACCAGGATCTGGTCGCGCTTGAGGCCGCGGATCACCGGGTCCACGCCCACGGAGCCATCCACGGCCGTGGCCAGGCCGGGCTCACCGCGCAGGAGATCGCCCACCGAGCGCGCCTCCCGGCGCTGGATGGTCTCGGCGTCGAGCACGGTCACCGAGCGCGGCGTCTCCGCCGCCGGCGCCTCGTAGCCCTTGGCGGTGACCGTCACCCCCTCCAGTTCCGCCGTGCCCTGGGCGGCGGCGGTACCGGCCACGGCGGTGGTGACGAGGCTGCCGACGAGCCTGCGGTGGAAGTTCCCCATTTCGGTACCCCTTGCATGCGTGCACAACGAGCGGTAAGACTCGGCGATGCAATCCCCACGCTCTCCCCTATCTGCGCAGAGACTAAACAACTTGGTAGTGGGATTCCACGGACAGAGGGCAAGGGAACCTTTGCGAAATTGTCAAAAACAACGATTCTCATTCCTCATCGGCCGAGAGGCTTCGCTTCTCTAAGTGAGGTGCGCTGGTCGCCCCTCCGGGGCTCCTGTACGATGCGGCCATGACCATGGAACGCCCCCTGCGGTCCCTCCTTGCGGCCCTGCTTATCCTGCTCGCCGGCTGCGGTCCGGAGGGGCCGGATCCGCTGCGCATTGCCCTCAATCCCTGGCCCGGCTACCACGGTGTCCTCCACCTGGCTCAAGAGCGCGGCTACTTCGCCGAGGCCGGCATCGAGGTGGAGCTGGTGGATGTCACCTCCCTGGCCCATACCCGCCGCGCCTTCGAACGCGGGCAGGTGGACATCTTCGGCGGCACCGCCGCGGAGCTGGTCCTGGCGGCGCACAACGACCAGCGCGAGCCGCGCGCCTTCTACGCCGCTGACTGGTCCGAGGGGGGCGATCGGATCTATGCCCGGACCGATATCGAGGCCGTGGCCGATCTGGAGGGCCAGCGCGTCGGGGTGGAACCCCAGTCCCTGGACCGGATGGTCCTGGCCCTCGCCCTGAAGGAGGCCGGACTGGACCTGGATGACGTCATCCTGAAGGGGGTGGCCCAGACCGATACCCCCGCCGCACTCGTGGACGGTCGCATCGATGCGGCGGTGAGCTATCCGCCCACGGCGAGCCGGGTCGAGGAGCTGAAGGGCTTCCACCGGATCTTCGATACCAGCACCACCCCCGGGGGCGTCATCGACTTCCTCATGACCGATGCCGAACTCCTGGAGAGCCGGCGGCGAGACCTGGTCGCCATCGCCGAGGCCTTCCACCGGGCCGTTGAGGAGATCCGCGCCGACCCGGCGGGCACCTATCCCTACATGGCCCGTGTGCAGGGTCTGAGCGAGGCCGAACTGGCCTCCACGCTGGACGGGATTCACCTCCTCGGGGGCAACGAGCAGGCGGTCATGGCGGACGGCCGCGCCCGGCAGGCCGTGGCACTGGCCCGGGACATCCTCGCCCGCTCCGGCAGCAGCCATCTCGAGACCGTGGCTCCCGAACGCCTGGTGACGCCCCGGATCATCGAGGCGGCGAACTTCCACTGATGAACGCCCTCTCCATCAACCCGGCCCGGTCCCTGGCGACCCAGCTCCTGCTACCGCTGCTTCTGGTGGGGACACTGGCGGCCATCGCGGGTGGGCTCGCCCTCTACCAGCAGCACCTGTCTACCGCTCGCACCGACCTGGCCAACCACGCGGAACGGCTGGCCCGCACCGTGATCCTCGCTGCCGAGGCCAATCCCCAGGCGGAGCCGCTGGAACGCTTCACCACGGTCCTGGGGGCAGAGTCCCGCATCCGGCGGGTCATCGTCGTGCACGGCAACCCCATGCGCGTGCTCGCTGCCCACCGCGTGGCCTGGCGCGGGCTGAGCCTCTCCGAACTCCCGCTGAAGTCGGCCCCCCGCCTGCTCGACGAGGCGGCGGGCGGGGTCGAACCGAAGGTGGCTTACGAGGACCGCAACGACTACATCGACGTCGCGCTGCCCCTCCATCTGACTCGGCTCATGGGCATGGACAACGGCGAGATCCCCCGGGGCGCCGCGCTGCTCACCTACGACGCGGGGCCGGCCCTCCAGCACGCCCGGGCCGAGGCACGTCACTTCGCCATCGGCTTCGCCATCGCCGTTCTCCTGCTGGTCACACTGGGGTACGGGGTCATCCGCTGGCGCGTGCTCGCCCCCCTCTACGCCATCGGCCGGGCCATCGACCAGCGCGGGGATTCGGCGCCGGACCTGTCGGCCTCACTGACCCGGCGCGACGAGATCGGCCACCTCTCCCGGATCCTGGAGAGGCTCTCCGCCGCCGAACGGCGCGAGTGGGAACAGCGGAACTTCCTGGACACCCTTATCGAGACCATCCCCAACCCCATCTTCTACAAGGATGCCCAGGGCCGTTACCAGGGTTGCAACCAGGCCTTCCTGGACCTGGTAGGCAAGGACCATGGCAGCGTCATCGGGCGGACGGTGGACGAGATCTGGCCCCCGGACCTGGCGCGGCGCTACCGCGAGGCCGATGACGAACTCCTGGCCAGTGGCGGGCGCCAGCGCTACGAGACCCAGGTAGAGAAAGGCGACTGCGAGCGGCGGGACGTCCTCTTCGACAAGGCATTGCTCACCGGGAAGGATGGCCACGCCATCGGCCTCATCGGCACCATCACCGACATCACCGAGCGCAAGGCACTGGAGGCCCAGCTGGCCCACGAGGCCAGCCACGACGCCCTTACCGGCCTGTTCAACCGCAGCCACGTGGAACGCGCCACCCTCCACGCCGCGAAGGAGGTGGACCGCTACGGCGGCGAACTGAGCGGCCTGCTCTTCGACCTGGACCACTTCAAGCAGGTCAACGACGACTACGGCCACGCGGCAGGGGACGAGGTCCTGCGCCGCCTGGCAAGGCTCCTGCACCACCGCCTGCGCGAGACCGATATCGCCGGCCGCTGGGGCGGGGAGGAATTCCTGGTCATCCTCCCCCATACCGATCTCGGGGGTGCCCGGCAGGTGGCCGAGGACCTGCGCCACGCGCTGGAGGGGGAGGACATGCCCGAGGTCGGCCGGGTCACCATGAGTATCGGCTGCTCCGAGTACCGGCCCGGCGAGGGGACCGACCCCTTCATCAGGCGGCTGGATGATGCGCTCTACGCCGCCAAGGATGCCGGTCGCAATCAGGTGCACTGCTTCTCCCCGGAGGAGACCGACTGATCATGCAGGCCGTTCACACCGACCGCGACCCCATCCACGCCGGCTGGATCGCCGCCCGCCTGGAGGCGGAGGGTTTCGGCGTCACCGTGCGCAACTACTACCTGGGCGGGGCCGCCGGCGAGCTGCCGCCCACCGAGGTCTGGCCCGAGGTCTGGGTGCTGGACGACCGCGAGGCCGAGGCTGCCCGCGCCCGGGTGGCCGCCTACCTGGCGGAACCGGAGCCCGACGAGCCCGACTGGATCTGCCCCAACTGCGGCGAGACGGTGGACGGCTTCCTGGACCGCTGCTGGAACTGCAACACCCCTCACCCCGAAGAGGGAGGAGCGCCCCCGTGAGCCACCCTCCTCAATCCTCCACTGGCTTCGAGCTCCACCCCCGCCTGGCGGGGGACAGCCACCCGGTGGGCCGGATGACCCTCTCCCGGGTACGGCTCATGGATGATGCCCGCTTCCCCTGGCTGCTGGTGATCCCGGCCCAGCCGGACATCATCGAGCCCTTCGATCTGAGCGACCGGGCCCGACGCCAGCTCAACGAGGAGGTACAGGCCCTGGGGCTGGCCCTGCGCGCGGCCTTCGAGCCGGACCGCGTCAATATCGCGACCCTGGGCAACCAGGTGCCGCAGCTCCATGTCCACCTGGTGGCCCGCTACCAGGACGACGCGGCCTGGCCGGCACCGGTCTGGGGCCACGGCGAACGCCAGCCCTACGCCGCCGGGGGCGTCACCGCCTTCGTCCACGCCCTGCTCCCCCACGCCCCGCCGGAACTGCTGCTGGAGCAGGGCTGAAGACTGGTAGGATCGGGCCACGCACACCCGAACAGGAGGCGAGCCATGAAAGAACCCGTGATCCTGCAGGGCGTCGGCGAGCTGGGCGGCGTCTTCGCTCGCGCCCTGCTGCGCGCCGGCCACCCCGTCTACCCCGTTACCCGCGACATGGACCCCCGCCAGGTCGAGGCCGAGTACCCCGAGCCGGCCCTGGTGATGCTCACCGTGGGCGAGGCCGACCTCCACCCGGCGCTGGAGGCCATGCCCGGGGCGTGGCGCCAGCGGGTGGGGCTGTTGCAGAACGAGCTGCTGCCGCGGGACTGGGAGGCCCACGGGGTCGACAACCCCACCGTCATCGCCGCCTGGTTCGAGAAGAAGCCGGGGCAGGACCACAAGGTGGTCATCCCCTCCCCGGCCCACGGGCCGGCGGCGGGGATGCTCGTGGAGGCCCTCAACGGCCTGGGGATCCCGGCGCGCGAGGTGACCGACGCGGCGACCATGCGCTTCGAGCTGGTGCGCAAGAACGTCTACATCCTCACCACCAACATCGCCGGCCTGGAGTGCGGCGGGACCGTTACCGACCTGTGGCGGGACCACCAGGAGCTGGCGCGGACGGTGGCCGACGAGGTCATGGACATCCAGGCCTGGCTCACCGGCGAGGAGCTGGACCGGGAGGCGCTCATCAACGGCATGGTGGAGGCCTTCGAAGGCGACCCGGAGCACAAGAACACCGGCCGCTCCGCCCCGGTACGCCTGGCGCGCGCCATCGAGCACGCCGATGCCGCCGGCCTGGCCGTGCCCAAGCTGCGGGAACTCCACGCCCGCCAGACGGGCTGAGCGGGTATAAAGAAAAACGGGGTCGCCCCGGGCCCGATGGACCCGGGGCGACCCCGTAACTCCCGCGGACGGGAGCGTCTCAGACGACGGTATTGACGTTGTTACCGACGTTATCGGGGAGGGCTTCCTGAATGGCCTGGGAACTCTCCTCGATCCCCTGAATGAGCTGGGCACCGTTCTGGGCCTGCATGTCCATCACCTTGCTCATCATGGTGGTGGTCACTGCATCCCCCGTGCGCGTGCTGTACTGATCCAGGGCCGCCGCCTGCATGCCGGAGCTGATATCCATGGATGTAGCCTCCTGATGGATGTGGGTGTCGGCATTGAGCCGTCGGCTCCAATAGTATCGTCCAGTTCGGGCAGAGCTTGAACCGCGTTCCGGCCTCAATACCCCGTTCTGTGAACCAGCGCACAAAAACGCGGCCACCCCGGGCCGGGATCTCCCCCGCCGTGGGTGGCTTAAATGACGCCCGCCGCGGGCGTAGACTGACAGGAAAATTGAGACGGAGGCATCCGTGACCGAAGAGAACCCGACCACCGTCGCCCCCGGCATGCAGGCGACGCTGCGCTACACCCTCGCCCTGGAGGACGGCACGGTGGTGGAGACCACCGAGGGCTTCGATCCACTGACCTTCACCGTGGGCGACGGCACCCTCATCGAGGGGCTGGAGGCGGTGGTGCGCGGCCTCGCCCCCGGGGATCGCGAATGCCTCCAGATCGACCCGCGCGAGGGCTTCGGCTACCCCGACGTGGGCAACATCCACTTCGTCGAGCGCGACCGCTTCCCCGACGACGTCGACCCCCAGCCGGGGCTCATCGTCGGCTTCAGTGTCCCCAACGGCGAGGAGGTTCCGGGGACCATCCTGGACATCCAGGGAGACCAGGTCCGCGTCGACTTCAACCACCCCCTGGCCGGCCACACTCTCACCTTCGACGTAGAGGTGGTGGCGGTGGAGCCGGCTCCGGAGGACGCATGACCGAAACCGCCCCCCGCATCCTCCTGGCCAGCCCGCGCGGCTTCTGCGCCGGCGTGGACCGCGCCATCGAGATCGTTGACCGCGCCCTGGACGCCTTCGGCGCCCCCATCTGGGTCCGCCACGAGGTGGTCCACAACCGCTACGTGGTGGACAGTCTGCGGGAGAAGGGCGCCCGCTTCGTGGAGGAGCTCGACGAGGTCCCCGACGGCGCCACGGTGATCTTCTCCGCCCACGGCGTCTCCCCCGCCGTCCGGCGGGAGGCGGAACGGCGGGGCCTGACGGTCTTCGACGCCACCTGCCCCCTGGTCACCAAGGTCCACCTGGAGGTGGTGCGCTACGCCCGGGAGGGGCGCGAATGCCTCCTCATCGGCCACGCCGGCCACCCCGAGGTGGAGGGCACCCTGGGCCAGTACGAGCGCGAGGGCGGCGACGGCGGCATGTACCTGGTGGAGACGCCGGCGGATGTCGAGAACCTGGAGGTGACCGACCCCGACCGCCTCGCCTTTGTTACCCAGACGACGCTCTCCATGGATGATACCGCCGCCATCGTCGACGCCATCCGCCAGCGCTTCCCCACCGTGGAGACGCCGCGCAAGGAGGACATCTGCTACGCCACCCAGAACCGGCAGGATGCCGTGAAGCGGCTGGCCGAGGAGGCCGATGCCGTGCTGGTGGTGGGCTCGCCCAACAGCTCCAACTCCAACCGCCTGCGCGAGGTGGCCGAGCGCGCCGGCTGCCAGGCCTGGCTGGTGGACGGCGCCGAGGACCTGCAGCGGGACTGGTTCGATGGCATCCAGCGCATCGGCGTCACCGCCGGCGCCTCCGCCCCGGAGGTCCTGGTGAACGGCGTCATCGAGCAGCTCCAGGAATGGGGCGCCACGGCCCCGGAGACCCTGGAGGGGCCGAAGGAGGAAGTGGTCTTCTCCCTGCCCCGGGAACTCCTCCAGCGCGGCGAGGCCGCCGAACAGCCCTAGAACAACCCTGGCCCCCGTCATTCCGGATGGCGCGTAGCGCCAGTCCGGAACCCCGAGAACAGGCCCGCAGCGCCCGGAGCAGCCATCCGATCCGGGGCTCCGCCATCGAGATTCCCGCCTCCGCGGGAATGACGGAAACGGGTCCACGTCGGCCACCTTCCTGACCGACCGGTCCAAAATTTGGGCAAGCCGAAAAATTTGTCTTATACTGCATGAGCAACATCGGGACCGGTTTCCTGTGTCCCGCATGGCAGTTCATTTTTCGCGCACCAAGCGCGGGGTTGAATGCGCCAAATCAATTCCTTTCGGGTCGTTATGCCCGAAACTGGGCGGTGTTGCCCCTTTGTGACACTACCCTTCCACTCACACCGCACGTGATGCTTGCCCATGACCGACAAGATCGTCGTTGAGAATCTGTACAAGATATTCGGCCCCGACCCCGATGAGGCCTTCGAGCTCATGGACCAGGGCCAGGACAAGGACGCCATCTTCGAGAAGACCGGCAACACCGTCGGCGTCAAGGACGCCAACTTCGCCATTCAGGAGGGCGAGGTCTTCGTCATCATGGGGCTGTCGGGATCCGGCAAGTCCACCATGGTCCGCCTGCTCAACCGGCTCATCGAGCCCACTCGCGGGTCGGTAAAGGTCGACGGCCACGACGTGACGAAGATGAGCCGCAAGGAGCTCATCGAGCTGCGGCGACGGGACATGTCCATGGTCTTCCAGTCCTTTGCCCTCCTCCCTCACCGCACCGTCCTCGAGAATACCGCCTTCGGCCTGGAGATCAGCGGCGCCGACCGCGCCAAGCGCGAGGAGCGCGCGCTGGAGGCGCTGGAGACGGTGGGGCTCAAGAGCAACGCCAACAGCTACCCCAGCGAACTCTCCGGCGGTATGCAGCAGCGCGTGGGCCTGGCCCGGGCGCTGGCCGTGGACCCCTCCATCCTCCTCATGGACGAGGCCTTCTCTGCCCTGGACCCGCTCATCCGCACCGAGATGCAGGACGAGCTCATCTCTCTCCAGGAGAAGCACGCCCGCACCGTGGTCTTCATCTCCCACGACCTGGACGAGGCCATGCGCATCGGCGATCGCATCGCCATCATGCAGGGCGGCGAGGTGGTCCAGGTGGGCACGCCGGAGGAGATCGTCACCAACCCGGCCAATGACTACGTCCGCTCCTTCTTCTACGGCGTGGACGTCAGCCAGGTCTTCTCCGCCGGGGACATCGCCCGGCGGGATGCGGTCACCGTCATCGAGCGGCCCGGGGTGGACGTGAATACCGCGCTGCAGCAGCTCAAGCGCGCCACCAGCGACGCGGCGGTGATCCTCGACAAGAACCAGAAGTACCTGGGGATGATCAGCGTCGACAGCCTCATGGAGGCCATGAAGGGCGAGGGGGAAACCCGCTACGCCGAGGCCTTCCTCAAGGATATCGAGACCGCCGGCCAGGACATGCCGCTCACCGACGTGCTCTCCATGGTGGCCGCCGCCCGCTGGCCGGTACCGGTGGTGGACGATAACGGCCGCTACCTCGGCGTCATCTCCCGCAAGGCGCTGCTCGAAACCCTGGACCGGACCGGATAAACCGACATGAATATCAAAGATTTTCTCCAGGAAAACATCGATATCGGCGGCTGGGTCGAGGCCCTGGTGGACTGGATCCTGGTCAACCTCCAGCCGCTCCTCGACGGCATCTCCGATGTCATCGGCTTCCTCTCCAACGGCTTCGAGGACATCCTGCGCGGCGCTCCGCCGGAGCTCATGGCCGTGATCCTCGTCGCCCTGGCGTGGTGGCGGGTGAGCTGGCGCTTCGGCCTCTTCGCCGCCATCTCCATGCTGGTGCTCTTCAGCATGGGGCTGTGGGCGGAGACCATGTCCACCCTGGCCCTGGTGCTCTCTGCCAGCGTGGTCGCCCTAGTCCTGGGGCTGCCGGTGGGCGTGGCCATGGCGCGCAGCGACAAGGTCGAGGCCTCGGTCCGCCCACTGCTGGACCTCATGCAGACCATGCCGCCCTTCGTCTACCTCATCCCGGCGGCCATCTTCTTCGGCCTGGGCAAGGTCCCCGGCACCATCGCCACGGTGGTCTTCGCCATGCCGCCGGCGGTACGGCTGACCAACCTCGGCATCCGCCAGGTCTCCCGGGAGCACGTGGAGGCAGGGCTCGCCTTCGGCTGTACCGAGCGCCAGCTCCTGTGGAAGGTCCAGCTGCCCCTGGCCATGCCCTCCATCATGGCGGGCATCAACCAGACCATCATGCTGGCCCTGTCCATGGTGGTCATCGCCTCCATGATCGGCGCCGGCGGCCTGGGCAACACCGTGCTCACCGGCATCCAGCGGCTGAATGTCGGCCTCGGCTTCGAGGGCGGGCTGGGGGTGGTCATCCTCGCCATCCTCCTCGACCGCATCACCCAGAGTTTCGGCGAGCGTCGCAGCAGCGGCGGTCTCGGCGGATTCCTGCGCAGGCTCATCGGGCGCGGGTAGCAAAGCTGGAAAAATCAACCAGACTACGGTTATCGCAAGCCAGAAAGGAGAAACGGCATGTTGAAGCAGTCCCTGAAGTGGGCCACCGGCGCCATGGTCGGCGTCGGCCTGGCCTTCTCGGCCCAGGCCGAGACCGTGAAGATCGGCTGGACCGCCTGGTCCGACGCCGAGTTCGTCACCAAGCTGACCAAGCGCATCCTCGAGGAGCGCCTGGACCAGGAGGTCGAACTCACCCAGACCGACATCGCCCCGCAGTACCAGGGCCTGGCCGGCAGTGACATCGACATGATGCTCATGTCCTGGCAGCCCGGCACCCACGCCGACTACATCGAGAAGCACGCCGGGGACTTCGTGAACCTGGGGCCGCTCTACACCCACGCGCGCCTGGGCTGGATCGTCCCGACCTACGTCCCGGAGAGCGAGCTCTCCTCCATCGAGGACCTGAAGAAGGACTCGGTGCGCGAGAAGCTGGACGGCACCATCACCGGCATCGACCCGGGCGCCGGCCTCACCCGCCTGTCCAAGCAGGCGGTGGAGGACTACGGCCTGGACGGCTACGACCTGCAGACCTCCAGCGGCGCGGCCATGACCGCCGCCCTGGACCGCGCCACCCGGCGTGACGAGTGGATCGTGGTCACCGGCTGGAGCCCCCACTGGAAGTTCGGCGCCTACGACCTGCGCTATCTCGAGGATCCGGAGGGCTCCCTGGGCGGCGCCGAGCACATCGACGCCCTGACCCGAAAGGGCTTCTACCAGGACCACGTCGAGGTGGCCAGCGTCGTCTCCCGGATCCAGATCCCGCTGGAGATGCTCCAGGACTACATGTACCAGGCCCGCGAGTCCTCCTACGAGGAGGCCGTGGACGCCTTCATGGAGGAACAGTCGCAGTACGTCGACTACTGGGTGACCGGCGAGCTGTAACGCCCCGCCCCGACTCCGGCCCCCGTGTTCCACCGGGGGCCACTCCTCGGCACAGGGAGGTTCTGCCGACGATTCCGTAACCCCCCTGTGCCATCCCGTCCCATCCATCGTTACTAGAAGGATGACAACCGCCATGTATCGCAAGACGCTCATCGCCGCGGCCGCCGCGGCCATCGTCGCGCCCCAGGCCCAGGCCGTGGAGGTCAACGACAACCTCTCCATCTACGGCTCCCTGCGTCAGGGCATCGAATACGTCTCCCCGGACGGCCCCGGCGAGGACTACAATGACCGCGTCGGCCTTCGTGACGCCTACACCCGCATCGGCCTCACCGGCTCCGCCGAGGTCGCCGACGGCCTCACCGGCTCCTTCACCTACGAGCTGGGCGTCGACTCCACCACCGGCGAGATCTCCACGCTGAACTTCGACAAGGATGGCGCGTACGGCAACAAACAGGCCCGCGTCTCCAAGATCGGCCTCTCCGGCGACTGGGGCTCCGTCCACGCCGGCAAGATGTGGGGCGTCTTCTACAATGCCATCGCCTATCCCACGGACATGTACAGCTCCTACTACGCCGGCTGGTCCACCTACGCCCTCTTCCGCACCTCCGATACGCTGGTCTACTCCACCCCGGAGATGGGCGGCTTCCAGTTCGATGCTGGAGTGAGTTTTGCCAAGGGCACCGAATCGGATGGATACACCTTCGGGAAGGGTCAGGATTCCAACGGCGCGTACGACAGTACCTCGGGCGGTGGCAACGTCTACACCTTCACCGGCACGTGGTCCGGCGGTCCGCTGACCGCCAGCCTGGGTTACGAGATGCGTAACTCCGAGCAGGATAGTGTGGATGTGGCCGCGGGTGAGCCCGATTACGAGTCAGCTCTAGTAGGTGGCGCCATCAGCGCCGACCTCGGCAACCTCGACCTCGCTGCCCAGTTCGAGCAGGTCACCGACGGTGTCGAAAAGGCGTCTGACGGCGACTTCTACGTCGATGCCGATGGCAACCGCGCTAGCAATTATGACGGTACGGCCTACCTCGAGGAGGATGCCACCGTCTACAACCTCTACGCCGGCTACACCGCGGGCGACTTCAAGTACAAGGCCAAGTTCGGTGAGGCCGAAGGCGCCACGGGTGAATTCGTCCACCTCGGCGTCGACTACAACGCCTCCGAGGCCATGAAGTTCTTCGCCGAGTACTACGAGGACGAGGGCGGCGGCTTCTCCCCGGTCGCCTACGAAGAGGATACTGTGTCTCAGCACGGCGGCTCCGCCTTCACCGTGGGCGCCCACTACAGCTTCTAGGGCTCCCGCCCGCTGAATCCGCGCCCATCCCCCCGATGGGCGCCCCGAACCCCGGCCCCGGCCGGGGTTCTTTCGTTTCCGGCCCCTGTCGGGCTCACTCCCCGCTCCCCGGCAGTGGTACGCTGGTCGCCACATCCGGTACCCAGGGAAGGGGACCCATGGAACACGACGGCGCCTACAAGCACCTCTTCAGCCACCCCGAACTCGTCGCCGACCTCCTGCGCGGCTTTGTCCACGAGCCGTGGGTGGACCGGCTCGACCTCGACCGCCTGGAACGAGTCAACGCCGGTTTCGTCAGCGACGACCTGCGCCAGCGGGAGGACGACCTCCTATGGCGCGCCCCCTGGGGCGAGGGCTGGTGCTACGTCTACCTCCTCCTGGAGTTCCAGTCCACCGTGGACCGCTCCATGGCCATCCGGCTGATGACCTATCTGGGGCTGCTCTACCAGGACCTGCTCCGGGCCGGGGAGACCACGGACAACGGCCAGCTCCCTCCCGTCCTGCCCCTGGTCCTCTATAATGGGGACAGGCGCTGGACCGCGCCCCGGGAGGTCGCCGACCTCATCGCGCCGGTACCGGGCGGACTGGAGGCCTATCGCCCCGATTTCCGGTACCTGATTATCGACGAGGGGGCGTTCCGTGCAGGGGAGCTGCCCGATCGCAATCTGGCGGCGGCCATCTTCCGGCTGGAGCACAGCCGGAACCCGGAAGACCTCCAGGCCGTGGTCCAGCGCCTCCGGGAGTGGCTGGCAGCCCCCGAACAACGCTCGATCCGGCGGGCCTTCAGCGTCTGGCTGGGACGAGTCCTGCTCCCCGGCCGATTCGGGGAGCAGGCACCGCCACCCACCAACGATCTTCAGGAGATGGAGAGCATGCTGTCCGAACGCGTAAAGGAATGGGAAGAGCAGTGGAAGCAGAAGGGACTCCAGCAAGGTCTTGAACAGGGGCTCGAGCAGGGCATCGAACAGGGACTAGAACAGGGGCTCGAGCAGGGACTGAAGGAAGGGCGCCAGGAAGGGCGTCAGGAAGGCCTGCGCGAGGGGGAAGCCACCCTCCTGCTCCGCCAGCTCGAGCGCAAGTTCGGGCGCGAGGTCGCTGAGCAGTACCGGGCAACCATCGAGGCCGCGGACAGCGATGCCCTGCTTGCCTGGTCCGAGCAGATCCTGACCGCGAGCGATCCGGCGACCCTCTTCGGCAACGCATCCACCGGGGAATAACCCTCCGGTCCCGCAACGACCACCCCGGCCCGGAGCCGCGCATGGAACGCCGCCGACTCTTCCACCCGGCCCGGAGCGCCCGGTTCTCCCTGGCTCTCTCCCTCCTGGCCCTGTCCCTCGGAGCCGGCCCGCTTCGGGCGGCCCCCTGTGACGGCCCGGGGGTGGCCATCGCTGCCATCACCGGCGCCGATGGCGAGGAGCCGCTTCCGGCGGACGAGACGGTGACCCTGCGCGGGCGCGTAGGCGGCGCCTTCCTCGAAGGCCTGGACGGCTTCTGGATCCAGCAGGGAGAGGGCTCGGGGGCGCGCGGGGTCTTCGTCTATGCACCGGGTCTGGCGAGCGGGTCCGAGGAGGCCCGGGCGGTCCGCGCAGGCCGGCGACTGGCCCTCACCGCCGAGATCGACCGCTACCGGAGCCGGATCCAGCTCGCCGACCTGGAGGCGTTCCATGACTGCGGCCCCGCCTCGGTGGAGCCCGCACCGCTGGCCTGGCCGGCGAGTGCCGAAGAGCTGCGCCGGCGCGCGGGAGCGCGGGTAGAGCTGCGCCACGAACTGGTAGTAAGCGGCCACTTCGAGCTGGGTCGCTACGGCAGCCTCCACCTCTCGCGGGAGCGGGTCTTCCATCCCAACCATGTCCCGCCCGGGCCGGCCGACCCGCCGTGGCTGGTCCTGGACGACGGCGAATACCGCCGCGGCCCGGAACCGGTCCCCTATCTCGATGCCCACGGCACCCGGCGCGCCGGCAGCCGGATTACCGAACTCACCGGCATTCTCACCCGCGCCTTCGGCGCCTGGCGGGTCCACCCCACCGAAAAACCGACCTTCACCGGCGGCGAGCGGCCCGCGCCACCCCCCGCACCGGGATCGGCGCACCGCCGCGTGGCGGCGGTAAACCTGGCGAACCTCTTCCAGACCCTGGGCGAGCGGGGGGCAAAGACCGCGGCCCAGCGTCGTCGCCAGACGGACCGTCTGGGTACCCTGGTCGCGGAGCTGGAGGCCGATGTCCTCGCCATCAGTGAGCTGGAGAACCGGCCCGCCGCCGTGGAGCTACTGGTAGAGAGAGTCGGTGGGGACGATTACCGCGCCCGCCGGCGATCCCCGGTGGGCGACGACGCCATTCGCAATGCGCTGCTCTACCGCCCGGACCGGGTTCGTCCCGTGGGGCCACTACGGATCCTGGACAGCGGCCCCTTCGTCCGGCCACCGCTGGTCCAGCGCTTTCGGCCCACCGGCCGGGACGGGGAGCCCTTCACGGTGGTCGCCATCCACCTCAAGAGCAAGGGCGGCTGCCCGGAGGGCGGGGATATCGATCGCGGTTCCGGCTGCTGGGACGATCAGCGCACCGCCGCCGCCGGGGCGCTGGCCGCGGCCCTGACCGAGCGGGCGCCGCCGGTAATCATCGCCGGCGATCTCAACGCCTACCCCGCCGAGCGGCCCACCGAACGACTGCGGCGCGCCGGCTATACGGATCTCCTGCGGGATGCCCGGCGCCGGGGCGCTGGCTACACCTACAACTACCGGGGCCGCAGCGGGCGGCTGGACTACCTGTTCGTGCGGGGGAAGGAGCGGGTTCGCGGGATGGGCGTGTGGGGTGTGAACGCCGACGAGCCGGCAGTGGCCGCCGCCACAGGCCCGTGGCGGGCCGGCGACCACGATCCGGTCTGGCTGGACCTGAAGACCCTGGAGCCGCGGACCGGCGCCCGCTAGCGGGCGCTACTGGAAGAGGATCCGGATCCCCACGTGGCCGCCCTCGTCCATGGTCATATCGCCACCGCCGGTCTCCGGCTCCGCCTCCAGGTGCCGGTAGCCCACGTAGGCGAAGGCCTGGGGGATGACCTGGTACTCCACCCGCGCCTGGGCCTCCAGGAGGCTGTCAGCATCGCCGAAGGTGACGACGTTGGGGGCGTAGTGGACGCGGCCGCCAAGGACCAGCCGGTTCACCGCCGCCGGGTAGTAGCGCACGGCCACCCCCGGCGCCACGCCGACGCTGTCGAAATCGTCCCGGTTGTCGTCCCGGTGGACGCCGAGGGCCTTCACACCGACCCCGGCCTCCACGGGATTGTCACTGGAGCCGGTCTCGCCCACCACCATGATCCCGATGTTGCCCACGTAGACATCATCGGTGGTGTAGTAGGCGCCGGCCTCCCCGTTGAGGGCACCGGGCTGGCCCTGGTTGATGGCCCAGCCGAACTGGGCGTAGGCGGTGTCGTCGTTGAGATTGAGGTCCAGCTGTCCGGCCTGGGCCGGCAGGGCGGCCAGGCCCGAAAGCAGGCCGGCAAGGGCGATACGGCGCATGGGCTCCCTCTCCTGGGGTTGGTCCGTCACGATGGAACCCGGGAGGCGGTGCCGGTCCCGGGTTCACAAGCGGGTACTAATGGTAGCGCGAGCGCCGGCCACGACCAAGCGGGCCGCCCCGCCTGTCGGGGCCTACATGCCGCCGAACTCCAGGTCCTCGGTCACGGCTTCCGCGCCGGCGGCGGCACACTCCTCGTCCAGCTTCCCAGAGGGGGCGCCGGAGACGCCGATGCCACCGTACATGTTGCCGCCGGCATTGATGGGCACACCGCCGGCGGCGATGACCAGCTTCTCGTACTTGGGCACCGAGTAGTTGCCCTCGAAGTTCCCCTCCATGTTGGAGGTCGCGGTATTGAACTGGACCGCGGTGTACGCCTTCTTCTCGCTGATGGCCAGGGTCAGGTCCATGGCCAGGGTGTCCCGGACCACGGCCTGGGGATCGCCCCAGCGGTCCACCACCGTGGCGGCGACCTGGACGCCCTCCTCCCGGCACGCCTTCACGGCGGCCACGGCCGCCTTGTTGGCGGTCTCCATGGTCATGCGCTGGGTGGAGACGCTGACATCCTGGGCGGCGGCCGGGCCGGCCATCAGGCCGAGGGCGGCCACCAGGGCGGTGGCGGAAGCGGTGTACTGGTTGGTCATCTTCTCCTCCTCGCTCTTGTTGTCAGCCCCTTGGACCATAGTGCAATGGCCCTGTTCCTGCGAGGCGGCCCGGGTGAACGCGGTCAGACCAGGACCAGGTTGTCCCGGTGGATGAGCTCGGGGTCATCGATGTACCCCAGGGTCCCCTCGATGGCGTCCGAGGCGTGGCCCCGGATGCGGCGCGCCTCGTCGGCGCCGTAGTTGGCCAGCCCGCGGGCGATCTCCCGGCCCTCCTGGTCCAGGCAGGCCACCACCTCGCCGCGATCGAAGGTGCCCCAGACCTCCACCACGCCCACCGGGAGCAGGCTGGTCCCCTGCTCCCGCAGGGCGCGGACGGCCCCCGCGTCCAGGACGAAGTGGCCGGCCACCTGCAGATGCCCCGCCAGCCACTGCTTGCGCGCGGTCTGTGGCGGCTGGCGCGGCACCAGGAGGGTGCCGTGATCACCCCCGGCCACGGTATCGGCGATGATCGAGGGCTCCCGGCCCGAGGCGATGAGGGTGGCCGTCCCCGAACGGGCGGCGAGCCGCGCGGCGCGGACCTTGGTCCGCATGCCGCCCCGGCCCAGCGCCCCACCACCGCCGGCCATGGCCTCCAGAGCGGTGTCCTCGGCGGAGGCCTCGCGGATGAGCTGCGCCTCCGGGTCGTGGCGCGGGTCGCGGTCGTACATCCCCTCCTGATCGGTGAGGATGAGCAGCAGGTCGGCCTCCACCAGGTTCGCCACCAGGGCGCCCAGGGTGTCGTTGTCGCCGAAGCGGATCTCGTCGGTGACCACGGTGTCGTTCTCGTTGACCACCGGGACCACGCCCATGGCCAGCAGGGTCCGCAGGGCGGAGCGGGCATTGAGGTAGCGCTTGCGGTCGGAGAGGTCGTCGTGCGTAAGCAGGACCTGGGCGGTATGCCGACCGTGGGCGATAAAGGCCGACTCCCACGCCTGGACGAGCCCCATCTGCCCCACGGCCGCCGCGGCCTGGAGTTCGTGGATGGCACGCGGCCGCTCGCCCCAGCCCAGGCGGTTGATACCCTCGGCCACGGCGCCGGAGGAGACCAGGACGATCTCCGTGCCGGCGGCGCGCGCGGCGGCGATCTGCTCCACCCAGCCGGCCATGGCCTCATGATCCAGGCCGCGGCCGTCCCGAGTAAGGAGGGCGCTGCCGATCTTGATCACCCAGCGCCGATTACCGATGGGGGTGCGTGCGTTCATGTCCGTGCGGGATCGTAGCCGGTGGTCGGCGGCTCTGCGAGCTCCGCGCGGCGCGCCTCCAGGTGGTCCATGATCCGGCCGCAGAGGGCGTCGGTCCCCTGGCCGGTGAGGGCCGAGACCAGGAAGACCGGCCCCTCCCAGCCCAGCTCCTCGACGATGGTGTCCCGCAGGACCTCGGCCTCGTCGTCGACGAACTTGTCCGCCTGGTTGAACACCAGCCAGCGCTCGCGCTCGGCCAGCAACCCCTGGGACTCCAGCTCCCGAGCCACCGTCCGGATGGCGGTGACGGGATCGTTGCCCGGCCCCGCCGGCTCCAGGTCCACTACGTGCAGCAGCAGACCGGTCCGGGCGATGTGGCGCAGGAAGCGGGTCCCGAGACCGGCGCCCTCCCCGGCCCCCTCGATGAGGCCGGGGATGTCGGCGACCACGAAGCTGCGGTGGGGCTCCAGCCGGACCACGCCGAGGTGGGGCTGCAGGGTGGTGAAGGGGTAGTCGGCCACCCGCGGCCGGGCGGCGGAGATGGCCCGGAGCAGGGTGGACTTGCCGGAATTGGGCAGCCCCACCAGGCCGACATCGGCGATGAGTTTGAGCTCCAGGCGCAGGTTGCGCGACTCGCCCTCCTCGCCGGGGGTGGACTGGCGCGGGGCCCGGTTGGTGGAGCTCTTGAACTGGGTATTACCCACGCCGTGGCGCCCGCCCAGGGCGACGGTGAGCCGCTGGCCCGGTTCGGTGAGATCGCCGAGGTGCTCGCCGGTATCGCCGTCGGTGACCACGGTCCCCTCGGGGACCGGGAGGACCCGATCATCCCCGCTGGCGCCGGTGCGGTCGCTGCCCTTGCCCTGCTGGCCGGCCGGCGCCCGGAAGACGCGGTCGAAGCGGTAGTCCACCAGGGTATTGAGGTCGGGATCGACCTCGAGGATCACGGAGCCGCCATCCCCGCCGTCCCCGCCGTCGGGGCCGCCCTTGGGGATGAACTTCTCCCGCCGGAAGCTCACGCAGCCGTTGCCGCCGCGGCCCGCTTCCACGCGGATGGCTGCCTCGTCGACAAACTTCATGCGTTCCTCCGGCTACCGACGCCCCAACGCAAGGAGCCCCGCCGGGCGGGGCTCCTGGAGACGCCTGCGGGGCGGCCTTGCCCGTCCGTGGCGGCCTACTCGGCCGGAACCACGGTGACGAAGCGGCGCTGCTTCGGCCCCTTGCGCTGGAACTGCACCTCACCGTCGGTGAGGGCAAAGAGGGTGTCATCCTTGCCGCGACCCACGTTGGCGCCGGGGTGGAAGTGGGTGCCGCGCTGGCGGACCAGGATATTCCCGGCCGTCACCGCCTGGCCGCCGAAGCGCTTCACGCCGAGGCGCTTCGACTGGGAATCGCGACCGTTGCGGGAACTGCCCGCTGCCTTCTTGTGTGCCATGTCTCGATGACCTCCGGAACGTCAGCCGGCCTGGATGCCGGTGATGGTGACCTCGGTGTAGTTCTGGCGGTGGCCCATCTGGGTCCGGCTGTGCTTGCGGCGGCGGAACTTCACCACCTTCACCTTGTCGCCGCGGCCGTGACCCTCCACCCGCGCGGTGACCTTGCCGCCGTCCAGGCGGGGCGCGCCCACCTTGACGTCGTCACCGTCGGCGACCATGAGGACCTCGTCGAACTCCACGGTCGAACCTTCTTCCCCGGGGAGCTGCTCGACACGCAGTCGCTCGCCCTCCGAGACCTTGTACTGTTTGCCACCGGTCTTGATTACCGCGTACATGGCTGCCTTCTCCGTCGCACCGCTTGTGCGCCCGGCCGAGGCATCGAATGGATGCCCGCGCCGAACGCCTCTGGAAAACCGCAGGATTCTACAACGCCACCCCGTCCAGGGCAACTCCCGTCCTGACCGCTCGGCTTGACACCCCCCCGGGGGGTCCCTAGCATCGCCACCTTCACCCGGCGCGGGATCATCATGGACCTGGACGAAATCTACAACCTCATCGCCGACGACATGGCCGAGGTCAACACCACCATCCGGGAGCGGCTCTCCTCCGAGGTGGTCCTGATCAATCAGGTCGGCGGCTACATCATCAACAGCGGCGGCAAGCGGCTGCGCCCGGTCCTGACCCTGCTCTGCGCCCGCGCCCTGGGCTACCAGGGGCGCCAGCACATCAACGTGGCCGCCCTGGTGGAGTTCATCCATACCGCCACCCTCCTCCACGACGACGTGGTGGACGCCTCCGAGCTGCGGCGGGGCAAGGAGACGGCCAACGCCCTCTGGGGCAACGAGGCCAGCGTCCTGGTGGGCGACTTCCTCTATACCCGCGCCTTCCAGATGATGGTGGACGTGGACTCCATGCGGGTGATGAGCATCCTCGCCGAGGCGACCAACATCATCTCCGAGGGCGAGGTCCTGCAGCTGCTCAACTGCCACGACGCCGACACCACCGAGCAGCGCTACCTGGACGTCATCCGCTACAAGACGGCCAAGCTCTTCGAGGCCGCCGCCCGGCTCTCCGCCATCCTCGCCGGCCACGACGAGACGGTGGAGCAGGCCATGGCCGCCTACGGCATGCACCTGGGCACCGCCTTCCAGCTGGTGGACGACGTCCTCGACTACAGCGGCGCCACCGGCGAGATCGGCAAGAACATCGGCGACGACCTGGCGGAGGGCAAGCCCACGCTTCCCCTCATCCACGCCATGCGCACCGGGAACGCCGAGCAGGCGGACGCCGTGCGCCGCGCCATCGAGAAGGACGGGCGCGACGCCATCGATGCCGTCCGCGAGGCCATTGAATCCACCGGTGCCCTCGATTACACTGCGCAGTCTGCCAGGGACGAGGCTGCACGCGCCCGGGACGCCCTGAAGGCGATTCCCGACTCCCCCTACAAGGAGGGACTCACGGCGCTGGCCACCTTCTCGGTGGATCGCAGCTTCTGACCCGGACTACGGGGTGTAGCTCAGCTTGGTAGAGCGCCGCCTTCGGGAGGCGGAGGTCGTAGGTTCAAATCCTGTCACCCCGACCATATTCCCCTGAATCCAGGGCTCGAGGGCCCCGTCGACCGGCGGGGCCTCTTCGTTGTACCTCCAACAACAAACAAAAGACCCGACCCCTTTTGGGCGAGGTCGATGCAAGGGCGTTCTGCCCTACGGCGCGACGAGATCCGCTGGGAGGACCCGATTACGCCCCTCCGCCTTGGCGCGATAGAGGGCGGCATCGGCGCGGCTGAACAGCCGCCGCACCGACTCCCCGGGGACGGCCTGGGCCACCCCGATGCTCACGGTGATGGTACCGGCCTCTTCAAAGGATCGATCGGCGATGGCCTCGCGCAACCGCTCACCCAGCTCCAGGGCACCGAACAGATCGGTCTCCGGCAGCAGGACGACGAATTCCTCCCCGCCCCACCGAGCCAGGAGGTCACTGCCGCGGATGATGTCACGCAGTCGGCGGGCCACCTCGACCAGGACACGGTCGCCGACATCGTGGCCGTGGGTGTCGTTGATGGCCTTGAAGTGGTCGATATCGATGACCAGGAAGCCCAGCGCGGTGGCGTAACGGGCGACGCGTTCCATCTCGGCATCGATCCGCTCCTCGAAGGGAATCCGGTTGAAGGCGCCGGTGAGGGGGTCGTGAGTGGCGCGGTGGGCGAGTTCACGCTCCAGCGCCTTGCGCTCGGCGATATCCTGAAGGAGATACCAGGCGCGCGGTTCACCGTCGCTAGCCTCCACGCGGACGCCGTTGACCAGCACCGGGACCTGCTCGCCATTGGCACGGAGGAGCTCCAGCTCGTAGGGGCCACAGCGACCGTGGGTTCGCAGGCGGCGATGCTGCAGTGCCTCTTCGGCCTGCGCCTCGGCGGGGGTCAGATCGGCCAGACCGAGGCCGGTGACCTCCTCGGGGCCGTACCCCAGCAGGGCCCGGGTCGCCGGATTGGCCTCCAGGATGCAGCCGTCCTCGAAACGCGTGAGCAGGATGGCCAGGGGGGCCATGGTGTAGAGGGTCGCCAGCTCGCCCTCGGGCAGGGTTACCGCCGGGGGTGGCGGGAGGGCGGCGGCAGCCCGTTCCAGGGAGCGACGATCCACCAGCCCGACCAGACTTCCGTCGCGGCCGGTAACTCCCAGCCGCGCCGCGCCCAGGGCCTCCAGGCGATGGCGGGCATGCTCCACGGTGTCATCGGCGGCCACGCAGGGCAGCGGCCGGGTGGCCACCGTCCCCACCTCCGGATCCCCGGCGCCGCGGCCCGCGGCAACCATGCCCAGGATGGTCTCCGTCGAGACGAACCCCATTCCCGCCGGCCCGGGGTCGGCGCCGGTCTCCCCGGCGGCCTCGGCCACTACCGCGACCTCGGCACCGCGCTCCTCCATGGCCGCGGCCACCGTGGACAGCGGCGTCTCCGGGGTACACCTGACCCATCCCCGCGCCATGACCTGGCGCACGGCGGTCTGTTTCCCGGGATCATCAGTCTCGGAGGTGCCCACATTCGCTCCTGCGGTTCTGACCCCGATCCTATCAGCTTCACCACCGATCTGCCCGGGTGCAGGCCTCGAGATCGGGCTAGCTGGCCATTACGGCGCGATCCCGGCCCTCGGCCTTGGCGCGGTAGAGGGCCGCGTCCGCCCGGCCCAGGAAGGCGTCCACCGGCTCCCCGGGGCGCCAGAGGGATATCCCCAGACTCACCGTCACCGGGAAGCTCCGCCCCTGATAACTGGCCGGACGCTGACGCAGGGCCGCGCGCAACCGCTCGGCCACTACCTCGGCGGCGGCCAGGTCGGTATCCGGGAGGAACAGGGCGAACTCCTCCCCGCCCAGCCGGGCCAGGTGATCGGAGGGGCGCAGGTGCTCCCGGACCAGCCGCACTAGATGCCGGAGGACCTCGTCGCCCATGGCGTGGCCGTGGTTGTCGTTGAAGACCTTGAACCAGTCGACATCGAAGAGGACCAGGGCGATGGGGCGTCCGCTGCGCTCGGCCCGGTCCATCTCGGCCCCGGCGACGTCGAAGAAGGCGCGTCGATTCCCGGCCCCGGTCAGCGGGTCGCGAACCGCCAGCCGGCCGATCTGGCGAAGAGCGGCGAAGCGCTCCCGGCGCAGCCGGTCCTCCCGCATGGCGACCACCAGGACCATCAGCAGGACGCCGAAGGAGAAGAGGCTGCTCATGAAGACCCAGGCCCAGGGCGCGCCATTCTGGCTGAAGACCGCCGCACTCACCGCGGCAGCGGTGGCCACGAACCAGAGGACCAGACGGGCCCGGCGGGACGCAGGCAGCAGGAGCAGGAAGATGAGGCCGGTAAAGACGAACTGCATGGCATTCGCCAGCGGCCCGCCCCGGTCCGGCCCCGTACCATAGAGCAGGGTCAGGGCCAGCGTGGCCACCAGGCAGAGCATGCCGGCGGCGGGGGCGATCCGATCCAGGTCGCGGGGATGGCGCCAGCCCCGCCAGGCGACCCCGAGAAGGCCGGCCAGGAAGAGCGTACGGACGGTAAGCACGCTGACCAGCTGCCCGCCCTCCAGACGCAGCCAGTCCAGTGGATAGAGAGCGACCAGCATGGCCGCGATGATCCCCAGGACGATGAGGAACGGCCGCCGGCGGGCAGCGGTCTCCGTCTCGGCGTACTCCGCCTCGATCGCCGGGTCGAGAAAGCGGCCGTCCGGGCCCAGGGCCTCTTCGCCGCTGAGTGCCTGCTCCCTGCTGGCGGCCACCACCTGCTGCCAGGACATCGCCCTCTCCCGTAGCTCGAGAGGGAATCCTACATCGGTATCGGGATTCTGACTAACCTGGCCCGACCAGGAACCGTTAACCCGACGGACAGAACACAAAAAACCCCCGCCTCCCGGGTACACGGGGAGACGGGGGTCTCTTCGAGAGAGCCGGAGAGCCGGTTACAGCTCGTCGGCGTGCTCGGAGAGGTACTCGGCCACGCCCTCGGGGCCTTCCTTCATGCCGGCCTTGCCCTTCTGCCAGCCGGCGGGGCAGACCTCACCGTGCTCCTCATGGAACTGCAGGGCATCGACCATGCGGACCATCTCGTCGATGTTGCGGCCCAGGGGCAGGTCGTTGACCACCTGGTGGCGGACCACGCCGTCCTTGTCGATGAGGAAGGAGCCGCGGAAGGCCATGCCGCCCTCGCTCTCCACATCGTAGGCGCGGGCGATCTTGTGGTTCATGTCCGCGATCATCGGGAACTTCACCGGGCCGATGCCGCCCTGCTCCACCGGGGTGTTGCGCCAGGCGTTGTGGGTGAAGTGGGAGTCGATGGAGACGCCCACCACCTCGACGCCGCGGCTGGCGAAATCATCGCAGCGATGGTCGAAGGCGATGATCTCCGACGGGCAGACGAAGGTGAAGTCCAGCGGCCAGAAGAAGACCACGCTGTACTTGCCCTGGGTCTCCCGGGAGAAGCTGTATTCATCCACGATGCTGCCGTCGCCGAGCACCGCCGGGGCGGTGAAATCGGGGGCCTTCTTGCCAACGAGTACACCCATGATCGATTCCTCCTTATGTATTTAGACCGAGTATAAACTCTCTCCGATAGTAGGCCCTCCACCGATACCAGTCAACGCCGCCCTTGCATCCGCCGATGGCCCGCCCCATCTTTTCCCGCAACAGCCGCCACCGGAGGAAGCACCATGGGGATCCGGCAACTCATCGAATACTGGCAGGAAGATCCGCGGGCGCCGCTGGCCCCCCACGAGTGGACCGTCCGGCTCTCCCTGGACGACGCCGCCAAGATCCGCGCCCTGGCGGAGATGTACCCCTACCGGGATGCCGAGGCCATCCTCCAGGAGCTGGTGGCCGCTGCCCTGGACGAGGTGGAGGCCACCCTCCCCTACGTCGCCGGCGAACGCGTGGTGGCCGAGGACGAACTGGGCGACCCCATCCACGAGGACGCGGGGCCGACGCCGCGCTTCCAGACCCTGGTGCGCAAGCACCGCCAGCAGCTCGCCGAAGAACATGGCGGATGAGGCCACCCCCTACTCCGACCTCGGCCCCGATACCGTCCTGGATGCGGTGGCCGCCACCGGCCGGGAGCCGGACGGTCGGCTGCTGCCGCTGAACAGCTTCGAGAACCGGGTCTACCGGGTGGGACTGGAAGAGGGCACCCCGGTCATCGCCAAGTTCTACCGGCCGGGGCGCTGGTCCAATGCCGCCATCGACGAGGAGCACGCCTTCTCCGCCGAACTGGCCGCCGCCGACGTCCCGGTGGTCCCGCCCCTGGACGACGGCGACGGCCCCCTGCGCGAATACGCCGGCTACCGCTTCGCCCTCTTCCCCCTGCGCGGGGGCCGCCCGCCGGAGCTGGAGGACCCGGCCGTGCTGGAGCGCATCGGCTTCTTCCTGGGCCGGCTGCACGCCATCGGCGCGAGTGACCACTTCGACCACCGCCCCACCCTGGCCGGCGACTTCGGTGCCACCACGGTGGAGACCCTGGCCGCCTCCGGCCGCCTCCCCGACTACCTCCACGAGGCGTGGACCTCCGTGGCCCGGGAGCTGGTCGGGCGCATCCGCGAGCGCTGGGAGGCGGTGTCGCCGGCCACCCTGCGGCTGCACGGCGACGCCCATCCGGGCAACCTCCTGTGGGCCGAGGGGCCGCACATCGTCGACCTGGACGACACCCTCACCGGCCCGGCCGTGGCCGATCTCTGGCTCTTCCTGGGCGGGGAGCGGGAGGAACAGCAGCAGCGCCTGGCCGCCCTGCTGCGCGGCTACCGCGCCTTCCGCGACCTCGATCCGGGGGAGCTGGCCCTCATCGAGGCCCTGCGCGGCCTGCGGATCCTCCGCCACGCCGGCTGGATCGCCGCCCGCTGGGCGGATCCCGCCTTCCCCGTCGCCTTCCCGTGGTTCGAGGGCCCCCGCTTCTGGGAGGACCAGGTCCTGGCCCTGCGCGAGCAGCTCGCCAACCTTGACGAGCCGCCGCTGGAGCTGCCGCGGGAGGAGCTCCTCCCCCTCTGACCCCCGCTCGAAGTACTCCCGGGCCCGAGCCTACGAATCGCTGTTTAGAATCGGTACAATACCGGGCTGCTCCGCTCCCCGCCGCCGAGGAGGCCCGTTTGTCCCGCCCCCTGGAACCAACGACGAGTGCATTCCCGGACTGGCTCACCGGGCCGCTGATCGGGATCGTGGTCGCGGCGGGCTACTTCGTCGGCGCCTGGCTCGGGGTCACGCAGACCATCTCGCCGGAGGGCAAGGCGATCATCTGGCCGCCCAATGCCGTGGCGCTGGCTGCCCTGCTCCTCCTGCCGCGCCATCGCTGGCCCTGGGTGATCCCGGCCGTCCTGCTCGCCGAGATCGCCGCGGATCTCCCCGCCTTCCCCCTCTGGTCGGCCGTGGCCTTCGGCCTCATCAACCTGTTCGAGGTGTTCCTGGCGGCGACCCTCATCCGCTGGCTCAGCGGGCCCCGCTTCGACTTCGACTCCCTTTCCCGAGGCGCCTGCTTCCTCCTCTTCGGCCCCCTGCTGGCCGCCACCCTGGCGGCCTTCCTGGGCGCCGGGGTCTACCTCGCCCTGGGCAAGGAGGCGAGCGCCTACTTCGCCTACTGGCAGATGTGGTGGTTCGGTGACGCCCTGGGCCTGCTGATCCTCACCCCGCTGCTGGTAGTCGCCGTCCGCCAGTTCGACGAACTGCGCACGCGGTGGAACCGGGCCCGGGCCGCGGAGGCCATCGCCGTGGCGGCACTGGTGATCACCCTGGGCTTCCTAGTCCACTCCGTGGGGAGCGGCACCCGCATCAGCCAACCCCTCTCCCAGATCCTGCTACTGCCCCCGGTGTTCTGGGCTGCGGCGCGTTTCGGCGTGCCCGGCGCGGCCTCCGCCGTGGCCCTGGCGGCCACGGTCAGCATCGGCTTCATGGTCCACTGGGACTCCCTGCCGCCCGGCCTGGCCCCGGAGACCGCCATCCTGGCACTGCAGGAATTCCTGGCGGTGGCCGCCATCGTCGGCGTCGGGCTCGGCCTGATGCTCGGCGATCTTCGGGCCTCCCGGGAGGGGCTACGGGCGGCCCACGATGAGCTGGAGCGAAAGAACCGGGAACTGGAGGAGCGGGTCGCAGAGCGCACCCAGGCTCTGCGCGATGCCAACCAGCGCCTCGAGGCCATTGCCTCCACGGATGCCCTCACCGGCATCGCCAATCGCTGGCACTTCCTGGAGGTGGCCCAGCGTGAGGTTCACCGTCGACACGAGGCCGATTCCGGCTCCGGCCTGGCGCTGCTGATGCTGGATCTCGACCACTTCAAGCAGGTCAACGACACCTACGGCCATCCGGCCGGGGACCACGTCCTCCATACCCTGGCCCTCACCATCCGCGACAACATCCGGCCCCTGGACCTGTGCGGCCGGTTCGGGGGCGAGGAATTCCTGATCCTCCTGCCGGAGGCCGACGGGGAGACGACCCGGGCCGTCGCCGAGCGGCTACGCGAGGCGGTGGCCGCTACCCGGTTCGAATACCAGGGCCAGCAGCTCGAGGTCACCGTGAGCGTCGGCCTCGCCGTATGGGATGGCCAGGAGGACGTGGACGAACTCATCCAGCGGGCCGATACCGCCCTCTACCGGGCCAAGCACCGCGGCCGCAACCGGGTCGAGGGCGATATCCCGGAGACCTCCCCCGGCGACCCGAAGGCGTCCGCCTAGCGCACCCGGGGCGCCGGCTCCGCCGGCGGTTCGGCCTGCGGCTCCACGTCGGGCCGGGGGTCGGGGATGAAGCCGTCGGCGTTGGGCATCTCCACCTCGGGCAGGCTCTCGGCATCCAGCTCGGCATCCCGGGGCAGGATGTCGTTGAGGTGGAGGACGTAGGCGGTCACCGCGTAGAGCTCGTCGACGGTCAGGCTCTGGGGGTTATCGAAGGGCATGGCCCGCCGGGTGTAATCGAAGAGCGTGGTGGCGTGGGGCCAGAAGCTGCCCACGGTGAGCACCGGTTCGTCCGTGGCCAGGGTGCCGCGCCCGCCGGCCAGGACATCCCAGCCCGGGTCGGTCCCGAAGATCCCGTGGCAGCGCATGCAGTGGACCTCGTAGACCCGCTCCCCCTCGACGACCGTACCGCTGCCCTCGGGCAGGCCCTGGCCGTCCGGGCGGACGTCGATATCCCAGCCGTCGATCTCGGCCGGGCTGGCCTCGCTGCCCAGCCCCAGGGGGGCCGGCGGGCCGGCATCGGCGCTGGCCTCGCGGGGCGTCGATCCCTCGCCGCAGCCGGCCAGCAGCAGGCCGGCTACCAGCAGCCCGGCCGGCAACAGATGGGCCGGCCGGGGCAGCGCGGTGAGCAGGCGGTTACTCGCGCTCATTGGTCACCTCCCCGGTGGGCGCTACCTTCCAGGTCTGGATGGCGTTGTAGTGGTAGATGGAGGTCTCGCCGCGCACCGCGACCAGCTGCTCCCGGGTGGGCTGGAGGTAGCCGGTCTCGTCCCACACCCGGCTCTGCAGCCAGGCGGTCTCCCCGCGCCACTCCCAGGGCAGGGAGAAGCGGGTGAGCGCCTTGGGCAGAACGGGCTCGTGGAGGGTGGCCTGGCGCCAGTGGCGACCGCCGTCGGTGGAAACCTCCACCGCCTTCACCCGGCCGGCGCCGGACCAGGCCAGCCCGCGGATCTCGCGAAAGCCCTTGCCCTCCAGCACATGGCCGGCGGAGGGGTGGGTGATCACCGACTTCGCCTCCTGGAGCAGGGAGAACTGGCGCGCCCGGCCGTCGGGCATGAGGTCGCTGTACTTGGACGTCTCCTCCCGGGTCATCCAGGGCTTGTCCCCCACCTCCAGGCGGCGCAGCCACTTGATGGAGAGGTTGGCCTCCAGGCCGGGGACCACCAGCCGCAGGGGGTAGCCCTGCTCCGGCCGCAGCCGCTCGCCGTTCTGGGCGTAGACCACCAGGGCATCGTCCAGGGCGTTCTCCAGCGGCAGGCTGCGGGTCATGCCGGCGGCGTCCGCCCCCTCGGCGAGGACCCACTTCGCCCCGCTGCGCACCCCGGCCTCCTCCAGCACCCGCCGCAGGGGGACGCCGGTCCACTCGCAGCTGGAGAGCATGCCGTGGGTGAACTGGACGCTCTCGCGGTTGGGACCGGCGCGCTCGGTAACGGTGTTGGCGGCGCACTCCAGGAAGTGGATCCGGGAGACCGCCGGGAAGCGCAGGAGGTCCTCCATGGTGAAGGTGAGCGGCCGCTCCACCAGGCCGTGGACCATGAGCCGGTGCTCCGCCGGGGGGATGTCCGGCACACCGCCGTGGTGGCGCTCGAAGACCAGGCCGTTGGGGGTCAGGGTCCCGTGGAGGTCGCCCAGGGGGGTGAAGCTCGCCGTGGAGTGATTGCTGGGACTCAGCCCCTCGATAACCCGGCGGACCACGTGCCCCTCATGGTCGGAGGGGCGGCCGTAGGGCCGATCCCCCACCGGGAAGCCGAGCCGCTTCATCCAGTCCGGCACCTCGGGGGGCGTATTCGCCAGGGTCGCCCCGGGGGCCAGCCAGCCGGCAGTGGCCGCGGCGGCCGCCCCCATGGTCCGCGCCAGCCACCGGCGGCGAGACGGGTCGCCGGGGCCGGCGCTCCGGTCGGTGCGCTCGTCGTCTCGTTCTGTCACGCTCTTCCCCTCCATCTGCGGGGCGGTGCCCCTTATTCTTGTCGAGGACCCCGAGGGGTCCATTGAGGCACAATAGCCAACAACCGCGCCGGGCAACAGGGGGCCCATGCTCGACCACACCTTCATCCTCACCACCTTCGCCATCGGGCTGATCCTGGTCGCCTGGGCGCGCGGGCTGGGCTTCCGGGAGCGGGCGCTGGCCCTGGCCCGCCAGGCCTGCCAGCGGGCGGGCGTCCAGCTGCTGGACGAGAGCGTGAGCCTGGCCGGTCTGCGGCCGGTGTGGCATCGGGGGGTGCCCGCCATCCGGCGGACCTATCAGTTCGAGTTCAGCCGCGGCGGCGACCGCCGGGCCGGCTTCCTGCGCTTCGTCGGTGGCCGGCCGGAGGCCGTCTGGCTGGACCACCCGGAAGGGGGGCTGTGGAACCCGTGAGGGGCTATGCCGGTTCCGATTCCGGCTCCGGCGGCGGCTCCCCCACCAGCCGCTCGTAGAGGGCGGCGGCCTCCTCGCCCCGGGGCTCCACCAGCCGGATCTGCCACACCGGCGCCGGCTGCTCCGGGTCCCACTGGCTGAAGACCAGCAGCCCCGCCGCCACGCCGTGGCCGTCGATGCGGCCCAGGGTGATCCGACCGTCACCGCCGGCCTCCACCCGCACGGTGAACTCCGGGGCCGCCGCCGGCAGGTGCCAGGCGCCCTCGCGGCCGGTCTCCCGGAACTCCTCGCTGGAGGGGTGGGCCTGGGTACCGAAGTGGCGCTCGATGAGCGGCTTCGCGAGGACGTGGGGCAACCCCAGGACGGTCTCCACCGCCCCGCGGCCCTGTTCCACGGCGCGGGCGAGCCGACGGAGCTGGCGATTGCGGGCGCCGGGTAGTCTCATGCGATCTCCTCCGGGTCGAAGAGTTCCAGCCAGTGGCGGACGGGGACGGGGCTAGCCGCCTCCAGGTGGTGCTGGCAGCCGATATTGGCCGTGGCGATGACCTCCGGCTCCCCGGCGGTGAGATGGCCCAGCTTGCGCTGGCGAAGCTGCCCCGCCAGCCCCGGCTGGAGCAGGGAATAGGTCCCCGCCGAGCCGCAGCAGAGGTGGCCCTCCGCCACCGGCACCGTCTCCAGCCCGGCCCCCTGCAGCAGCGCAGTGAGCCGGCCACCCAGCTTCTGGCCGTGCTGGAGGGTGCAGGGCTCCTGCACCGCCACCCGGGGCGCCGGATCCGGGCGCAGCGTCGCCAGTTGTTCGGCCGTGAGGACCTCCACCGGGTCCCGCACGGCCTCGCTCACCCGGGCGGCGCGCTCGGCGTAGTCGGGGTCGTCGGCCAGCAGATGGCCGTAGTCGCGGACCTGGGCCCCGCAGCCGCTGGCGGTCACCAGGATCCCCTCGGCGCCGGCCTCCAGCGCCGGCCACCAGGCGTCGATGTTCGCCCGCATCCGCGCCCGGGCCGCCTCGGGGGCCGCCAGGTGCTGGTCCACGGCGCCGCAGCAGCCGGCGGGGGCGGCGACGAGGCTGACCCCCACGGCATCCAGCACCCGGGCGGCGGCGGCATCGGTGCGCGGGGCCAGGGCCGGCTGGGCGCAGCCGGTGAGGCAGAGCATGTGGCGCGCATGGCGCGGCGCCGGCCAGGTGCCGGCGGCCTGGCGCGCCGGGATCCGTCGACGCAGGCCGGCGGGGAGCACCGGCCGCGCCAGCCGCCCCAGCCCCAGCAGCGCCCGGAAGCGCCGGGGCTCGGGGATGACGACCCGCAGGGCCCGCCGCGCCGCGCGCTCGCGCCAGGGCCGCGCCACCCGCGCCTCCACCAGTTCCCGGCCGATATCCACCAGCCGACCGTACTCCACCCCGGAGGGGCAGGTGGTCTCGCAGTTGCGACAGGTGAGGCAGCGGTCCAGGTGCTGCTGGGTCCGCCGGGTCACCTCGCCCCCCTCCAGCAGGTCCTTGATCTGGTAGATCCGGCCCCGGGGGCCGTCCAGTTCGTCACCCAGGAGCTGGTAGGTGGGGCAGGTGGCGTTGCAGAAGCCGCAGTGGACGCAGTTGCGCAGGATGCCCTCGGCCTCGGCGCCGGCGACGGTCTCGCGGATGTGTTCGGGGATCCGGGTCTGCATGGGTCAGAGCTCGCGGTAGAGGCGGCCGGGATTGAGGATCCCGTGGGGGTCGAAGGCGGCCTTGAGGCGCTGCTGGACGGCCAGGGCCGGCGCCGTGGGCGGGGTCAGGACCTCCCCCTCCGGCGCGGCGCCGCGGACGTGGACGGCGTGGCCGCCGGCCTCCCGAGCCACGGCTCGAACGCGCTCCGCCGGGGCCTCCCCGGCCAGCCAGCGCTGCGCCCCGCCCCAGTCCAGCAGCCAGTCGCCGGGCAGGTCCCGACCCAGGGCCGGGGCGGCCGGCGGCACCGCCAGCCGCCAGAGCGGGGCCTCGCCATCGGAGAAGGGGCCGCCGAAGAAGGGGTGGGTGCGATCCCGCAGGGCGGCCCAGAAGGCCTCGCCGGCCTCCGCCTCGCCGCCGATGCGCTCGCCGGCCTCGGCCACCGCCGACTCGTTACCGGCCAGGCGCAGATGCAGCCGGCCATCGACCCAGGCGGCGCCGGCCAGGGGGAGCGGGGTCCGCCCCCACTCCACCATGCGTGCCCGGGCGGCGTCGGCCCCCATGGCCAGCACCCGGGTCGCCTCGGCCGGCGGCCGGGGCAGGACCTTCAGGGAGACCTCCAGCAGGATCCCGAGGATCCCCAGGGCGCCGGCCTGGAGCCGGGCGATGTCGTAACCGGCGACGTTCTTCATCACCTGGCCGCCGAAGCGCAGGGCCTGCCCCTGCCCGTCCAGCAGCCGCACCCCCAGCAGGGCGTCGCGTACGCCACCGGTCCAGGCGCGGCGCGGCCCGGCCAGGCCGCTGGCCACGGCCCCGCCGATGGTGGAACCGGCCCCGAAGCGCGGCGGCTCGAAACCGAGCATCTGACCCTCGGCGGCCAGGGCCGCCTCCAGCTCCGCCAGCGGCGTGCCGCCGCGGACGGTGACCACCAGCTCCGAGGGCTCGTAGGCGACGATGCCGCTGTGGCCGGCCACGGCCAGCGGCGTCCCTGCCTCCGGGCGGCCGCAGCCGGCCCGGGTGCCGCCGCCGCGAATGGCCAGGGGGGTGCCGCTGGCGGCCGCCTCGGCCACGGCGGCGGCCAGCTCCGCCTCGCGGTCCTGGTGGGTGGGATTCGGACTCATGGCGGCCTCAGAAGCGGGGGATATCCGGGAAGGGGAGCTCCCCCTCGTGGACGTGGAGCCCGCCGTGCTCGGCGCAGCGGGTGAGCGTGGGCACCGCCTTGCCGGGATTGAGCAGTCCGGCGGGGTCGAAGGCGGCCTTCACGGCGTAGAAGCGCTCCAGCTCGGCGGCACCGAACTGGCTGCACATGGCATCCAGCTTCTCCACGCCAACGCCGTGCTCGCCGGTGACCGTCCCGCCGCGGGCCACGCACAGCTCCAGGATGGCCCGGCCGGCGGCCTCGGCGCGCTCCAGATCGCCCTCCCGATTGGCATCGTAGAGGACCAGGGGGTGGAGGTTGCCGTCGCCGGCGTGGAAGACGTTGGCCGCGCTCAGGCCCTGGTCGCGGCAGATCTCGCCGATGCGGAGGAGGACCTCGCCCAGGTGCTTGCGCGGGATGGTGCCGTCGATGCAGTAGTAGTCCGGCGCCAGCCGGCCGGTGGCCGGGAAGGCGGCCTTGCGCCCGGACCAGAAGGTGGCCGCCTGCTCCGGGGTATCGGCGGTGCGCACCTCGGTGGCCCCGGCCTCGCGCAGAATGGCGCGCACCCGGGCCACCTCCTCGGAGACCTCGCGGTTGGTCCCGTCCAGCTCGCACAGGAGGATGGCCGCGGCGTCGGTGGGGTAGCCGGCGTGGACGAAGTCCTCCGCCGCCCGGATGGCCGGGTTGTCCATCATCTCCAGCCCCGCCGGGATGATGCCGGCGGCGATGACGGCGGCCACCGCCGCGCCGGCCGCCTCCACGTCATCGAAGGCGGCAAGCATCACCTGGACCCGCTCCGGCTTCGGCGTCAGCCGCACCGTCGCCTCCATGACCAGCCCCAGCATGCCCTCGCTGCCGTGCATCAGGGCCAGCAGATCGAGCCCCGGCCCGTCCGGCCCCTTGCCGCCCAGCTCCAGCTCCTCCCCCTCCATGGTGAGCACCCGCAGGCCGGTGACGTTGTGGACGGTGAGCCCGTACTTGAGGCAGTGGACGCCGCCGGCATTCTCGGCAACGTTGCCGCCGATGGTGCAGGCGATCTGCGAGGAGGGGTCGGGGGCGTAGAAGAGGCCGTGGGGGGCCGCCGCCTCGGAGACGGCAAGGTTGCGTACCCCGGGCTGCACCCGGGCGCAGCGGTTGTCGGCGTCGATCTCCAGGATCCGGTTGAAGCGGGCCAGGGAGAGGACCACGCCCCGCTCCAGCGGCAGCGCACCGCCGGAGAGGCTGGTCCCCGCGCCGCGGGCGACCACCGGCATGGCGCGGGCGTGGCAGGCGGCGAGGACGGCACGGACCTGCTCCTCGGTCTCCGGGATGACCACCAGCATGGGGAGCTGGCGATAGGCGGAGAGGCCGTCGCACTCCCAGGGGCGCAACTCCTCCTCGGTGGTGATCACCGCCGACTCGGGGAGGTGGCGGCGCAGCGCCCGGGCCAGTTCGGCTGCTTCCTCGGGGTTCGAGGGGGCCGTGGCGCCATTCGGGCCGGGCCCGGGTGGTGCGGTGCCGGTTGGTTCCATGGTAGGGTTCCGCATCCCGCAGCAGAGCGGTCAAGTTTACGCGCGAGCGGCGCGGCGGGACAAGGACGGGCTGCTGGACAACGACATTCGTCCGGGCAGTAGAGTCCGCAACTGATAGGCCTGTGGCGGGGTCTGGTTCGGGCCCGGGCAATGAGGCTTCGACTGGGGCCATCGGGGCGGCAGGGGTGGTCCGGGGACGCTGTGAATACATCCCTGTACGCTCCACGACGGCCATCCATGGCCGTCGGGGCCCCGGACCACCCCTGCCGCCCCGATGGCCGTGCCCGCTTATCGGCTAACCGGCTCCGTTCCGAACAAACCGACCCCGGTGGCACCACTAGCGCCGCTCGCTGAAGAACATCCCTAACCGAGGCTGGAAACCGATGACCACGCAATCCTTCCATCCGCCCGAGCGAACCCTCATGGGCCCCGGCCCCTCCGACGTCCACCCGCGCATCCTCGAGGCGCTCTCCCGGCCGACCATCGGCCACCTGGACCCCGTCTTCGTGGAGATGATGGAGGAGGTGAAGGGGCTGCTGCAGTACGCCTTCCGCACCGAGAACCGGCTGACCCTGCCGGTCTCCGCCCCCGGCTCCGCCGGCATGGAGATGTGCTTCGTGAACCTGGTGGAGCCGGGCGACCAGGTCATCGTCTGCAAGAACGGCGTCTTCGGTAACCGCATGCAGGAGAACGTCGAGCGCTGCGGTGGCACCGCCATCCTGGTCGAGGACGAGTGGGGCAGCCCGGTGGACCCGGCCAAGGTCGAGGAGGCCCTCAAGGCCAACCCCGACGCCAAGGTCGTGGCCTTCGTCCACGCCGAGACCTCCACCGGCGCCCAGTCGGATGCGGCCACCCTCTGCGGCCTGGCCCGGGAGCACGGCTGCCTGACCATCGTCGACACCGTTACCTCCCTGGGCGGCACCCCGGTGGAGGTCGATGCCTGGGGCGCCGACGCCGTCTACAGCGGCACCCAGAAGTGCCTCTCCTGCACCCCCGGCCTCTCCCCCGTGACCTTCAGCGAGCGCGCCGTGGAGGCCATCGGCAACCGGAAGACGAAGGTCCAGAGCTGGTTCCTCGACCTCAACCTGGTCATGGGCTACTGGGGCAACGAGGGCGGCGCCAAGCGTGCCTACCACCACACCGCCCCCATCAACCCGCTCTACGCCCTCCACGAGGCGCTGGTGATCCTCCGGGAGGAGGGGCTGGAGAACGCCTGGGCCCGCCACGCGCGGATGCACGAGGCGCTCAAGGCCGGCATCGAGGCCATGGGGCTGAGCTTCTTCGTGGACGAGGCCCACCGCCTGCCCCAGCTCAACTCCGTCACCATCCCCGAGGGGGTGGACGAGGCGCGGGTGCGCAGCCGGCTGCTGGAGCAGTACAACCTGGAGATCGGCGCCGGCCTCGGCCCCATGGCCGGGAAGATCTGGCGCATCGGCCTCATGGGCCACTCCGCCAGTGCCACCAACATCCTCAACTGCCTGGGTGCGCTGGACGCCGTCCTGAGCGACGAGGGGGCGGCCATCCAGAGCGGTCGCGCCGTACCGGCGGCCATGGCGAAGCTCGGCAACGGCTGAGACATCCGGTGGCGCCCGATTCCGGGCGCCCACACGCAAAAGGGGCCGGCACGCCACGCGTGCCGGCCCCTTTTCATTCGGATCAGCCGGGTATCAGAGGCTGATCCCGGTCTCCTCGAGCATGTACTCGATGGCCGCCTGGACCTCCTCCTCGGAGAGGGAGGGGTTGCCGCCCTTGGCCGGCATGGCGTTGAAGCCGTTGAGGGCGTGGTCCATGAGGGTGTCCATGCCCTTGTCGGCGCGCGGCTGCCACTGGCCCTTCTCGCCCATGATGGGCGCACCGGCGGCGCCGTTGTCGTGACAGGCGGCGCAGACCTGGCTGTAGACCTCGGAGGCTGCCATGGGACCGGACTCCTCGGCGGCCTCTTCCTTGTCCACGGCGGTCACCGAGCCCACCGGGGCGATGCGCTCCTCGATGATCTCCTTCTCCATCGGATCCTGCTCGGGGGCCTCCATCACCGCCCAGGCGCTACCCGCCACGAGCGCCGCGGCCGCGGCCACGCTCCAACGCTTGAATGTATGCATGCCGGAAACCTCGCTTGGCTGCTTGTCGTTTTCGCGGGTGCGGGCGGCGCCGCCACCCTCGCTAAGTCTTCCAAGCGCGGGAGTATAGCCGCATCAAGTGCGCGAGAAAACACACCCGGCCCCAGCTCGCCCTCCGGGCTGTGGACGAACGCCGCCACGAGCGCTATCCTGTGCAACTTCTCAGCGCCCGTAGCTCAGCTGGATAGAGCGCCACCCTCCGGAGGTGGAAGTCAGAGGTTCGAATCCTCTCGGGCGCACCATCTCCCGGGCGGCCGGCCCCTCCTCGCCGACCGCCGCTCCTGCAGCATCGCCGAATCCTGAAAGCCCCCTCCGAACGGAGCGTTGCGATGCGCCCCGATGCGTTCCCCTGGGCGTGGCCGCCACATCTCGGCCACACGCCCCGGGGCCCCACGCAAAGAGGGGCCGCCCCTGACGGGACGGCCCCTCGGCGCTCGGCCCTGCCGAACGGGTCCGACGAGGTGGGCTAGAAGTTCACGCCGACCTTGGCCATGACCCGGGTGTTGCTCAGGTCTTCCTCGACGGAGCCGAAGTCGGCCTCGGTGGTCCACTGGTAGCGGGCCTCGGCGCCGACGAAGGCGGGGCCGAAGTCGTAGTTGACGCTGGCACCGGCCTGGAGGGCGAAGACGCTGTCATCACCGGCGCCGTCCAGGTCGCCCTGGACCAGACCGAAGCCCGGGCCGGCGCCCACGGTGAGATTGCCGTCGTCGACGAAGAGGTAGTGGGGATTGAGCTCCAGGTGGGTGGTCTCCAGACCGTCCTCGTCGTACTGGGTGAGGCTCACCTGCTGGCGGATCCGGCCGCTGTCCACGGCGAGCAGCGGGCAGTTGAGGGCGAACTCGACGCCGGCGATGGAGCCGCTGTCGGCGCCGTCCGAGTCGAACTCCTGACTACCGCCCACCACGGCCACGGAGGGCGCGGCGCTATAGCTATCCTCGGCGACGGGGAACCAGTCGGCGGCGGAGGCGGTACCGGCGGCCAGGGTCAGGCCGGCGGCAACGGTGGAGGCGATCAGCGTACGCTGCATGGGTTGCTCCTTGTCACGGTTGGATGGGGTCTGAATATCAGTATGCGCTAATATTAGGACACCATCCCTACCTTGCAACCCCTCCGGAGCCGGGCCTTACGCCACCAGCGCCATGGCGACGAGGGCGGCCGCCTCCACCAGCTCCACGCCGGCCCCCACGGTGTCGCCGGTGGTGCCGCCCAGGCGGCGCAGGAGGAAGGAGCGCAGGAGCCCGGCTACGAGGAAGGCGGCCGCCAGGCCCGCCACGGCCGCCAGGGGATCCAGGACCAGCAGCACCAGGGCCGCGGCGGCCAGGCCGCCCAGGGTCGCCTGCCGCGGCGCCGAGGCCAGCGCCTCCCCCAGGCCGCCGGCGCGGAGGTAGGGGGTCGTCAGGAGCAGACCGGCGGGCACCAGCCGCGCCAGGACCACGGCCAGGAAGAGCCCCGTGGCACCGGCCTGGGCGCCGGCGGCCACCTTCACCAGCAGCACGGCGACAAGGACGGCGGTCCCCACCGGTCCGATGGCCATGTCCTGGAGGATGGCCAGCATCCGCTCGCGGTCCCCGCCCCCCCCGACCCAGGCGTCGGCGGTATCCGAGAGACCGTCCAGATGGAGTGCCCCGGTGATGGCGACCAGGGCCGCCACCGCCAGTGCCGCCGCCAGGAGCTCGCCCCCCGCCGGGGCGACCAGCGCGTAGAGGGCCGCCACCGGCAGGCCGATGGCGAGGCCGGCAGCGGGATACCAGGCCAGGGAGGCGGCAACGGCCTGCTCGTCCATCGCCCTGGGCTCCGGCGTGGGCAGCCGGGTGAGGAAACGCAGGGCGAGCCAGAGGCCGTCCGGACTCCCCGGGGCTTTCACGTCTGGGCCTCCGGCAGCGGCGCGGCATGGGTGACGATCTGGGGCCAGACGTCGCCGTCCAGCTCGTGGACCGCCAGGCGGGTCAGGCTGGCGTAACCCACGCTCATGCGGAAGAGGGCGTGATCGGGGGCCTCCAGCAGCCCGGCCACCAGGCCGCGGATCACCCCGGCGTGGGCCACCAGCAGGACGTGGCCGTCCCCCTCCGCGGCCAGCAGCCGCTCCCAGGCGGCCGCCAGCCGGGCGCGGAAGTCGCCCACCGGCTCCGCCCCGGGCGGGCGATGGCCGGCGGGATCGGCGCGAAAGGCGCGCAGGGCATGGGGCTCGGCCGCCTCCACCTCGGCGTGGGTCCGCCCCTCCCACTCGCCGAAGCCGATCTCGCGGAAATCGGGCTCCACGCGCAGGGGCAGGTCGCGCTCCCCCGCCAGCGCCTCGGCGAAGGCGCGGCAGCGGGTCAGCGGCGAGGTCACCACGGCGGTCCAGGGCGTGGCCCCGGCGACGGCGGCGCGCATCTGCGCCCAGCCGGTCTCGCTCAGGGGGTCGTCCGACTGGCCGCGGAAGCGCTTGCCGCCCACCGGCTCGCCGTGGCGGATAAGGTCCACGGTCGTGTGGTGCTCGCCGATCACGTCAGCCCCGCCTCGGCGAAGGTGGCCATCTCGCGATGGATGGCGGCCGCGGAGCGCAGGAGCGGCACCGCCGTGGCCGCCCCGCTCCCCTCGCCCAGGCGCAGCCCCAGATCGAGCAGCGGGGTGTCGTCCAGGGCGGCCACCAGCCGACGATGGCCCGGCTCGGCGGAGACGTGGCCCAGGAAGAGCCAGTCGGCCACCGCCGGGTTGGCGCGCACCGCCACCAGGGCGGCCGCCGTGGCGATGAAGCCGTCCACCACCGCCGGGATGCCATCGTGGGCGGCGGCGATATAGGCTCCCGCCATGGCGGCGATCTCGAAACCGCCCAGGCAGCGCAGCGTCTCCAGGGGGTCCGCACCGGCATCACCGTGGAGCGCCAGGGCGCGCCGGATCACCTTCACCTTGTGGGAAACCCCGGCCTCGTCCAGGCCGGTGCCCGGGCCGGCCAGCTCCACCGGATCCAGCCGCAGCAGGGCCGAGGCCAGCGCCGTGGCCGGGGTGGTATTACCGATGCCCATTTCGCCGGCAACGAAGAGCCGGGTGCCGGCGCTCCGGGCCCGGTCCACCGCCGCGCGCCCGACATCCAGGGCCGCCACGCACTGATCGGTGCTCATGGCCGGCCCCTCGACGAAGTTGGCCGTCCCCGGCCCCACCCGCTGGGGGATCACTCCGCCCAGGCGGCCGGGGTCCTGGATCACCCCGGCATCCACCACCTCCAGCTCGGCGCCGGCGGCGCGGGCCAGGGCATTGATGGCCGCACCACCGGCGGCGAAATTCTGCACCATGGCCAGGGTGACCTCGGCGGGGAAGGCGGAGATCCCCTCGGAGGTCACGCCGTGGTCGGCGGCGAAGACCACCACCCGCACCGGGTCCACCCGCGGGGCCTGGGTCCCCTGAAGCGCCGCCAGCCGGACCGCGATCGCTTCCAGGTGCCCCAGGGAGCCGGGAGGCTTGGTCAGCTCCTGCTGACGCCGCTCCGCCGCCTGCCGGACGGCCGGTTCGGGGCCGGCCGGGGGCTTGCTTACCCAGGCGGGAAAATCATTCATGCTGCCTCCTTCAGAACCCAGGGCAGGCCGGCCACCACCAGGGTGACGCGGTCGCAGCAAGCGGCCACGGCCTGGTTGAGCCGGCCCGCCTCGTCGGCGTAGCGGCGTGTCTCCGCCCCCAGGGGCACGATGCCGCTACCCACCTCGTTGCTCACCAGGACCACCGGCCCGGCGGCGGACTCCAGGGCCCGCAGCAGTTCCTCGCGCTCGGCGGCAAAGCGCTCCTCGCCGGCGGCCAGGGCATTGGCCAGCCACAGGGTGAGGCAATCCACCAGGACCACCCCGTCCGGGA
Source organism: Thiohalospira halophila DSM 15071 (assembly GCF_900112605.1). Classification (NCBI taxonomy): domain Bacteria; kingdom Pseudomonadati; phylum Pseudomonadota; class Gammaproteobacteria; order Thiohalospirales; family Thiohalospiraceae; genus Thiohalospira; species Thiohalospira halophila. Next base: position 97,669 of record NZ_FOMJ01000002.1, on the reverse strand, counting down.
TCGCGGTGTTCCGCAGGGCGCGCCCCAGGGCCAGCGGCTCCTCCACCAGGCCCCAGTGGGCGGGGCGCCGCGAGCGATGGTGGGCGATACGCTCCGCCATCTCGGTATCCCCGGCCGTGGCCGTGGCCAGGTAGGTGACCGCGCCGCCAAGCTGCTCGGCCCGCTCCTCGGCCAGACGGCTCTTGCCGCTACGGGCCCCGCCCAGAAAGAGCTCGACCATGCCTCAGCCAAACCACCCCGCGAGGGTCATCAGGGCCAGCACCGCCAGCCAGATGACCAGGCTCCGGCGAACCAGGGCGAAGGCCTCGGCCACCGGCTTGCCGCCCTCGTTCTTCGCCTCGGCCTCGCGCAGGCGGTCGGCGTCGACATCCAGGGCGCCCTGGCCCACGGCCACCAGCAGCTCACGGGCATCGGCACCCACCCGCAGGAGGCGCCGACGCAGGGCGGTCGCCGCCTCCGCGAAACGCCCGGAGAGGGCATAGCCCGCCGCCAGCAGCCGCGCCGAGGGCCAGGCGAGGATGGCGTGGAGCAGGTCCGCCGCTCGGGCGAAGCCGCCCACGCTCCTTTCCCGGACTGCGTGCCCCCGCAGGACCACGCTCAGGCGGTGGAGCACGGCGCCCACCGGCCCCAGGACGGCGAACCAGAACAGGGTGCCGAAGAGGCGCTCGTGGGCCTCGGTAAGGACGCCCCGGGTGGCCAGCACCGTGCCCCAGGGATCGTCGTCCCGATCCCCGTCCTCGGCCGAGGTACTACCGGCGAGTTCATCCGCGTAGTGGCAGGCCGCCTCCCGGGAGCCGCGCAGGCGCGCACCCTCGAACTCCTCCACATCATCCTCCAGGCAGCGCGGCCCCAGGGAGAAGAGCAGGACGGCGGCGGCGAAGAGGAAGCCGAACAGGCCCAGCAGCTCCGACAGCCCCTGGTAGAGCAGGCCCACGCCGAGGAGGATCGGTGCCAGGGCCAGGATCACCCCGGCCGGCCCGGCCTGGAAGGCGTAGCCCCCCAGGCGCTGATTGAGCCAGTCGGTCCAGGCATTGAACCAGTCCCAGCGGCGCCACTCGGCGAGCACCCCCAGGAAGCGGTCGACGACCAGGGCAAGGGCGATAGCGAGGAACGTCATGAGTTAACACCTCCCGGCCGCAGGCCGTTGAGGACCATGTCGGTGTAGCTGACAATACCGACGATCCGGCGACCCTCCATCACCGGCGCCCGGGCCAGGCCGAAGCGCTCGAACAGGCGGGCGCAGTAGCGGATGTCCATCTCCGGGTCGACCCCGAGCACCGGCTTGGACATGACCTCGTAGACGTTCACCCGCTCCGGCGCCCGATCCCGAGCCAGCACCTGCTTGGCGATATCCGCCAGCAGCACGATGCCGTACTCGTCGTCGTCGTGGCGGCGGTCGACGATGAGGCTCTTGGTCTCGGTGTGGCGCATCTCCTCCAGCGCCTCGGCGACGGTGAGCATGCCGTCGACGATATCCACCTTCTCCTTCATGACCGCCCGTACGCGGACGGGCTCGCGATGCTGGTGGTTGCTCATATCTCGTCCTCCACGAGGTTGGTGAGCTGGCGCACCTGCCGGGTCACGCCCACGGCGTCTTCCACGTCCACCTGGAAGGCGATGCCGGTGCCGGGGTTCTCCTCGAACTCCGCCACCTCGCCGATGCGCTCAAGGATACGCCGGGAGAGGTGCTCTTCCACCAGGAAGAGCAGCACGTCCCGCTGGGTCTGCAGGGAGAGGCCGAAGAAGGTCTTCTGCTTGCCCAGCCCCTCGCCGCGCGCCTGGTTGATGATGGTGGAGCCGGTGGCGCCCTCCTCCTTGGCGGCGCGCATGACCTCCTCGGTCTTGTCGTCTTCAACCAGGGTGATGATGAGCTTGAAGTGCATGGTTTCCTCCGCGAGAGCCTAGCCCGCCCGCCGACGCGCGCGCCAGTCGCTCAACTGGGCGTAGGCCATGACGGTAACGATGGGAAAGAGACAGGTGGTAGCGATCATGCCGAAGCCGTCCAGCACCGGGTCCCGGCCGGGGATGGTCCCGGCCAGCCCCAGCCCCAGGGCGGTGACGATGGGCACGGTCACCGTGGAGGTGGTCACCCCGCCGGAGTCGTAGGCGAGCGGGATGATCGCCCGGGGCGCCAGGAAGGTCTGGATGATGACCAGGGCGTAGGCCACCGAGACCACCGCCGCCAGCGGGATCCCGGTGACGATGCGCAGGGCGCCGATGGCGATCCCCAGGGCGGCGCCGATCCCCACGGCCACCCGCAGTCCCCAGACGCCGACCACCCCGCCGGAGACCTGGTTCGCCTTGATGGCCACGGCGATGAGCGCCGGCTCGGCCATGGCGGTGGCGAAGCCGATGGTCGCCCCGAAGAGGTAGACCCAGTAGTAGTCGTGCCAGATCAGGTCCCCGGCCTCGGCGCCCTCCTCACCGGTGATGAAGGCCGGGTCGGTAAGCTGGCGCGCCATGAGGTCGCCCAGGGGGAAGAGCGCCTGGTCCAGCCCCGCCAGGAAGAGGGTCAGCCCGGCGACCACGTAGCCAAAGCCCAGGAGCACCCGGCCCACGTGGGGCACCCGCTTGCGCAGCACCAGCGCCTGGAAGACGAACAGGATCACGGCGATGGGCAGGACATCGCGCAGCGTCCCCAGGAGAACCTCGCCCAGGGTGGCGAACAGGCCGCTCAAAGAACCACCCCGTAGGCCAGAACGAAGAGGATGGGCATCACCGAGGCGAAGGCGATGATGCCGAAGCCGTCCAGCACCGGGTTGCGCCCCTCGATGCTGGAGGCCAGCCCCACGCCCAGGGCGGTGACCAGGGGCACGGTAATGGTGGAGGTGGTCACGCCGCCGGCGTCATAGGCGATGCCGATGATGCTCTCCGGGGCGATGCTGGTGAGCGCCAGGACCAGGGCGTAGCCCGTGATCACCAGGTAGTGGAGCGGCCAGCCCTTGAGGATGCGCAGCACCCCCAGGAGGACGGCACTGCCCACCGCCAGCGCCACCACGTAGCGCAGGACCAGCGCGTACTCCGCCCGGGCGACATCGGTATCGGCGATCACCCCGGCGGTGGCCACCGTCTCCGCGGCCTTGTCCGCCACCGCCACCAGGGCCGGCTCCGCCACGGTAGTCCCGAAGCCCAGGGCGAAGGCGAAGGTGAAGAGCCAGAAGGCGCTGCCCTTGCGGGCGAAGGCGCGCGCCATGGATTCGCCCAGGGGGAAGAGCCCCATCTCCAGCCCCCGTATGAAGAGGGTCAGCCCCAGAACCACCAGGACCGCGCCGGAGAGGATGGCACTCACCTCCGGCAGGGGCTGGCGCACCACCACCGCCTGGAAGAAGCCAATAACCAGGACGATGGGTGCCAGATCCCGGAGGCTGCCCAGGAAGGGGGCCAGTACCGAGCGCAGGTATTGGTTCAAGGGTGATCCCCCACTGGTGGAATCGGAATGGGTCAGCCTATCGCGCCGGGGTCCGGCTGTTAACCCGGCGCTCGCCTCAACCGCCGCCCCCCAGAGGTACGAGCCGATCCAGGACGATGCCGATGAAGATGGCGAAGCCGAACCAGTTGTTGTGGAGGAAGGCCTCGAAGCAGCGCCGGGGATCGCGGTCCTCGATGAGTAGCTGGTGCCACGCTGCCAGACCGGCGGCCACGGTGATACCCATGTAGTAGAAGGCACCGAGCTGGAGCTTCAGCCCCAGCAGGAACAGGGCAATGACCGCCGCGGTCTGGAGAACGCCGACCCAGAAGCGGTCCAGCTCGCCGAAGAGGATGGCCGTCGACTTCACGCCGATCTTCAGGTCCTCCTCGCGATCGGCCATGCCGTACATGGTGTCGTAGGCGGTGGTCCAGAGCAGGTTGGCGATGAAGAGCAGCCACCCCTCCGGCGGCACGTGGCCGGCCTGGGCCGCCCACGCCATGGGCACCGACCAGCCGAAGGCGGCACCGAGGACCACCTGGGGCAGATGGGTGTAGCGCTTGGCGAAGGGGTAGGCCGCCGCCAGCAGCACTCCCACGAAGGCGAGCTGGATGGTCAGGGTGTTGGTGAACAGGACCAGGATGAAGGCGAGCAGACAGAGACCGGCGAAGAGCGCCAGCGCCTCTCCCGGACTCACTCGCCCGGCGGCCAGTGGCCGGTCGCGGGTACGGCGGACATGGGGGTCGAAATCGCGGTCGGCGAAGTCGTTGATGACGCAGCCGGCCGAGCGCATGAGGAAGACCCCCACGAAGAAGATGAGGAAGAGGTGGAGGTCCGGGAAGCCATCGGCGGCCAGCCACAGCGCCCAGAGGGTGGGCCAGAGCAGCAGCAGGGTGCCGATGGGCCGGTCCACCCGCATGAGCCGGCCGTAGTCGGCGAGTCGGGCCCGCCGCCGGGGTGTGAGGAGCGCGCCGGTGGCCATGCTGCCCTCCCTCAGGCCGCTTCCGGCTTCTCGATGAGTTCCAGGGCGTAGCCGGTGGGGTCGGTGACGAAGGCGATCTTCATGCCGTTGCCGATGACCAGCGGCTCCAGGGCGACGGGGACCCCGCGCTCCCGCCACTGGGCGATGGTGGCGTCGACGTCGGCGACGTAGAAGGCGATATGGCCGAAGGCGTCGCCCAGGTCGTAGTCGCGGCCGTCGTGGTTGTAGGTCAGCTCGATCTCGTGGCCCGATTTCGGGTCGCGGATGAAGGCCAGGGTGGCATCGGCGCCGGGGAGTTCATCCCGGGAGACCAGCTCCAGGCCGATCTTGTTGGTGTAGAAGTCGATGGACTCGTCGAGATCGGCAACGCGGATCATGGTGTGGGCGATACGCACGGGCAACCTCCGGAATTGCGGGAATGGGGGGATCTTCGCAGACCCGGCGGTGGGTCACAAATCGAGGGGCGGTAGCACCTCGCAGACCAGCAGCGCCTTGCCGCCCACCCGGAAGAGGGAGCGGCGTGCCCAGCGCGGGGCCCCGCCGCCCGCCTCGGCGTGCAGCGCCATCCCCGGCGCCAGCCGCGCCACCTCCAGCCGACCGCGCTCCACCGCCGGGTCGGCGAAGAGCGCGGCGCCCAGGGCGCGCTCGCCCATGCGCCCCAGCCCGGGACGGGCGGCGATGGTCTCCGGGGGGATGACGGTGCGGGCGAAGACCGGCTCCACACCACAGTGCAGCTCTATCCGCCGGATGAGGCCGAAGCGGCCCTCCGCCAGGGCCAGGGCCCGGACCTCCTCCCCTCGCGGCCGGCCCCAGCCCTGATCCAGCAGTCGGACGCGGGGCGGCTGCCCGCAGGCCCGGCCCAGGGCGCGGGTAAAGGAGCCGGTCTCGCGCAGCAGGGCGGCCTGCTGGCGGGGGAGCCGGGCAATGGCTGCGGGATACCAGGTGGGTTCCGGCACGCGGATTCCTCTCCTCGTGGCCTCAGACGGCGGCGTAGCGCTCGCCCTCGGGGAGCCAGCGGCGTTCCAGCACCTCGGCCGCCTCGGGGCGTTCCAGCAGGGCATCGGCGCGCTGCTGCACCGCCGGCAGCAGGTCGGCGTCGCGCTGGAGGTCGGCGGCGCGCAGCCCGGCCACGCCGGTCTGGCGGGTTCCCAGGACCTCGCCGGAGCCGCGCAGGGCCAGGTCGTGACGGGCGATGGTAAAGCCATCGTCGCTCTCGCGCATCACCGCCAGCCGCTGGCCGGCGTTCTCCGAGAGGGGACCGTGGTAGAGGAGGACGCAGGAGGACTTCGCGCTCCCCCGCCCCACCCGGCCGCGGAGCTGGTGGAGCTGGGCCAGCCCCAGCCGTTCGGGGTTCTCGATGATCATGAGGCTGGCGTTGGGGACATCCACCCCCACCTCGATGACGGTGGTGGCCACCAGCAGGTCCAGCTCGCCGGCCTTGAAGGCGGCCATCACCGCCTCCTTCTCCTCCGGGCGCAGGCGGCCATGGACCAGGCCCACGTGCAGTGTCGGCAGCGCCTCCCCCAGCTCGGCGGCGGTCTGCTCCGCCGCCTGGGCGGCGGAGGCCTCCGACTCCTCGATGAGGGTGCAGACCCAGTAGGCCTGCCGGCCCTCGGCGCAGGCCCGGCCCACCCGCTCCACCACCTCGGGGCGGCGGCTGTCGGGGACGGCGACGGTCTCCACCGGCGTGCGGCCGGGCGGGCGCTCGTCGATGACCGAGACGTCCAGGTCGGCGTAGGCGCTCTGGGCCAGGGTCCGCGGGATGGGGGTGGCGGTCATGATGAGCTGGTGGGGCCAGCGGCCCTCGCCACCGCCCTTCTCGCGCAGGGCCAGGCGCTGGTGGACGCCGAAGCGGTGCTGTTCGTCGATGATCACCAGCCCCAGGTCGTGGAAGGCCATCCCCTCCTGAAACAGGGCATGGGTCCCCACGGCGATGGCGGCGCGGCCGCTGGCCACCGCCTCGGCGGCGGCGCGCCGGCTGTCGCCGCGGTCGCGGCCGGAGAGCCACGCCACCTCCAGCCCCAGGGGTTCGCACCAGGCCTGGAAGCTGGCGCGGTGCTGTTCGGCCAGGATCTCGGTGGGCGCCATCACCGCCACCTGCCAGCCGGCCTCCACCGCCTGCAGGGCCGCCAGCGCGGCCACCACGGTCTTGCCGGAGCCCACGTCGCCCTGGACCAGCCGCTGCATGGGGTGGGCCTCGCCGAGATCGGCACGGATCTCGGCGGCCACCCGCTCCTGGGCGGCGGTGAGGTTGAAGGGCAGCGAGGCCAGCAGGGCGTTGGTGAGCCGGCCGGTGGGGGCCAGGGGCGGTGCCGCGTGGGCCCCGGCCGCCGCGCGCAGGCGGCGCAGGCCGATCTGGCGCGCCACCAGCTCCTCGAAGGCGAGCCGCCGGCGCGCCGGATGGGTGCCCTCCAGCAGCGCCTCGGTGTCGGCCTCGGGGGGTGGGCGGTGGATGGTCTGCAGAGCGGTGGCCAGCTCCGGGAGGTCGTCCCCCTCGCCGGCCAGGGGATCGGCCAGCTCGGCGGCTGCCGGCAGGGCGCGCTCCATGAGCGTCCGCAGGGCGGGCTGGGTGAGCCCCTCGGTAGCCGGGTAGATGGGGGTCAGGGCGTCGCCCTCCCCCTCCTTCATGGCCTCGGGGTGGACCATCTCCAGCCCCGTGGGCCCGGTGCGCACCTCACCGAACCAGCGACCCCGAGCGCCGGGGACGAGGCTGCGCTGGAGCCCGGGGCCGAAGTAGAACCAGCGCAGGGTCAGCCAGCCGGTGCCGTCGGCCACCCGGGCCAGGAGGCTGCGGCGGCGACCGTCGTGGGTGCCGGCCTGGACCACCTCCGCCTCGATGACCGCCTCGTCGCCGGGCCGCAGGCTGCCCAGGGGGAGCACCCGGGTCCGGTCCTGGTAGCGCAGGGGCAGGTGGAACAGGAGATCGGCCACGGTGGTGACCCCGAGCCGGCCGAGCCGCTCGGCCTGCCGGGGTCCCACGCCGTGGAGGTCGGTGATCGGCCGCCGCTCCGGCGGCGCCGAAGCGGCCATCAGCTACAGCTCCAGGAAGCCGTCCATCTCCACCGCCGCCCCCTTGGGCAGGGCGGCCACGCCGATGGCGGCCCGGGCCGGCCAGGGCTCGTCGAAGACCTCTTCCATGATGGCGTTGGCCTCGCCGAAGCGCTCCATGTCGGTGAGGTAGATGTTAAGCTTGGCGACATCGGCCAGGCTGCCCCCGGCGGCGGCGGCCACGGCGGCAAGGTTGTCCAGCACCCGCCGCACCTGCGCGCCGAAATCGCCCTCCACCAGGGTCATGGTGGCCGGATCCAGCGGGATCTGGCCGGAGAGATAGACGGTGGAGCCGCTCTTTACCGCCTGGGAGTAGGGCCCGATGGCGGCGGGGGCGGCGTCGGTGGCGATGATCTCGCGGGGCATGGGTCCTCCTCGATGACGGGTTTCAGTAACGGGTGATCCGGGCCACCGACTCCACCTTGCGGATGCGGCGCATGATCCGCGCCAGGTGGACCCGGTCGCGCACGGAGACGGTGAGCAGCAGCGCGGAGTGGACCCCGTCGCGGTCCTCCACGTCGACATTCTCGATGTTCGCCTCCAGCTCGGCGATGGTGGCGGCCACGGTGGCCAGCACGCCGCGGCGGTTGGCCACCTCCACGCGCAGCTCCACCGGGAATTCGCCGCTGGCCTCGTCGGACCAGGCGACGTGCATCCACTTCTCCGGGCCGTGGCGGTCCTCGACCACGTTGCGACAGCCGCGGCGGTGGATGACCAGCCCGCGCCCGGCGCTCATGAAGCCGAGGATGGCATCCCCGGGGATGGGGTGGCAGCACTTGGCGAAGCTCACCACCATCCCCTCGGTACCGCGCACCGTCAGGGGCTGCGAGGTCTCCCCGCCGCCCACGGCCACCGGCGCCAGCGCCTGGGCCACCAGGGCCGGCAGCTGGCGCCCCAGGCCGATGTCGCGGAACAGGCCCTCCGGGTCCTCGGCACCGAGTTCGGTGACCACGCGATCGAGCTGCTGGCGATCCACGCCCTCCAGGGATTCCCCCCGGGCGGAGAGGGCTCGTTCCAGCAACCGGCGACCCAGGGCGACGGCCTCGTCCGCCTGGAGGTCCTTGAGGTAGGCGCGGATGGCGGTGCGCGCCTTGCCGGTGATGACGAAATTGAGCCAGGCAGGGTTCGGATGGGCACCCGGGGCGGTGACGATCTCCACCGTCTGGCCGTTGAGCAGCCGGGTGTTCAGCGGCATGAGGCGCCGATCGATGCGGGCGCCGACGCAGGTATTGCCCACATCGGAGTGGACGGCGTAGGCGTAGTCCACCGCCGTGGCCCCCCGCGGCAGCTCCATGATCTGGCCCTTGGGGGTGAAGACGTAGACCTCGTCGGGGAACAGGTCGACCTTGACGTTCTCCAGGAACTCCATGGAGTTGCCGGCGTTCTGCTGCATCTCCAGCAGCTCCCGCAGCCACTCCCGGGCGCGCGTCTGGGCGACGGTGGCGTGGGCCTCGTTCCCGGTCTTGTAGAGCCAGTGGGCGGCGATGCCGGCCTCGGCCACCCGGTCCATGTCCCGGGTCCGGATCTGGATCTCGATGGGCACGCCCCAGGGGCTGAAGAGGACGGTGTGCAGGGACTGGTAGCCGTTGGCCTTGGGGATGGCGATGTAGTCCTTGAACCGCCCCGGCACCGGCTTGTAGAGGTTGTGGACGGCGCCCAGCACCCGGTAGCAGGTATCCACCCGGTCCACGACGACGCGGAAGGCGTAGACGTCGAAGACCTCCTGGAAGGCCAGGTGCTTGTCCCGCATCTTGCGGTAGATGCTGTAGAGGTGCTTCTCGCGGCCCTCCACGCGCCCCTCCAGACCCTCCTCGGCCAGGCGCGCCTTGAGTCCGCCCTCGATGCGGGCCACCACCTCCTTGCGGTTGCCGCGGGCGCGCTGCACGGCCTTGGACAGGATCCGGTAACGCATGGGGTGCAGGGCCCGGAAACCCAGGTCCTCCAGTTCCAGCCGCAGGGAGTTCATGCCCAGGCGGTTGGCGATGGGGGCATAGATGTCCAGGGTCTCCCGGGCGATGCGACGGCGCTTGTCCGGCCGCATGACCCCGAGGGTGCGCATGTTGTGGAGGCGATCGGCGAGCTTGATGAGGATGACCCGCAGATCGCGGGCCATGGCCAGCATCATCTTGCGGAAGTTCTCCGCCTCCGCCTCCGCCTTGCTGCTGAAATGGACCTGGGTGAGCTTGGAGACGCCATCCACCAGCTCCGCCACCTCCTCGCTGAAGGCGGCGGCGATGTCCTCCTTGGCGACCCGGGTGTCCTCCAGGGTGTCGTGGAGGACACCGGCCACCAGGCTCTCGTGGTCCAGGCGGAGTTCGGCGAGGATCTGGGCCACCGCCAGGGGGTGGTAGATGTAGGGCTCGCCGGAGAGACGCTGCTGGCCCTCATGGGCCTCGGCGCCGAAGAGATAGGCGCGATAGACCTCGGCGACCTGTTCCGGCTCGAGGTAGTCCTCCAGCTGCTCGCACAGGTCACTGATGAGCAGGACGGGCTCCTGCTGAACCGCGGTGCTCACGCCCGCTCGTCGGCCTCCAGGAAGGGCGACGGCTCGGCGGCCGGAGCCGGGGCGCCATCTTCCTCGTCCAAGACCTCGCGGCCCACGTGGCCCGCGGCGATCTCGCGCAGGGCGACGACGGTGGGCTTGTCATCCTCCCACGGCACGTAGGGCTCGGCGCCATTGGCCAGCTGCCGCGCGCGGCGGGTGGCCACCAGCACGAGCTGAAAGCGGTTGTCGACGTTGTCCAGACAGTCCTCGACGGTAATACGTGCCATGCCAGCCTCTAGATTGGTTTCCCGGACCGATCGATTCTACTGCACGAACACGGCCGCGCCTAGGGCCCCGTCGCCAGAAGTTCCTCCAGCAGGGATGCGTGCCGCCAGCGCTGGGCCTCCCCGCGCAGGCGCCGGGCGGTGACCACGGAGCACAGCTCGCTCAGGGCGGTGTCGAAGTCGTCGTTGACCACCAGGTAGTCGAACTCCTCGAAGTGGGCCATCTCCGCCTGCGCCGCCTCCATCCGCCGCTGGATGACCTCGGCGCTGTCCTGGCCGCGGCCCTGCAGCCGCTCGGCCAGCACCGTCCGGGAGGGCGGCAGGATGAAGATCCCCACCGCCTGGGGGATGGACTCGCGGACCTGGCGGGCCCCCTGCCAGTCGATCTCCAGGATGACGTCGCGACCCTGGCTGACGCCGTCCAGGGCGGCATTGCGCGAGGTCCCGTAATAATTGTCGAAGACCTTCGCATGCTCCAGAAAGGCGCCCTCGGCGACCATGGACTCGAAGGTGGCAACGTCGGTGAAGTGGTAGTCGACACCGTCAGTCTCCCCCTCCCGGGGCGGGCGGGTGGTATGGGAGACGGAGACGGCGATATCCGGGGTACTCTCGACCAGGGCGCGCACCAGGCTGGTCTTGCCGGCACCGGAGGGGGCCGAGATGACGTAGAGGGTGCCGGGTTGCTGCTGCTCGCTCATGCGCGTCGTCTCCTGCTGGCCAGGCGCGCATTCTACGCGGGGGGCCGGGCGCGTCGCCAGACTCGTCCCCGCTCCGCCCTGCCGGTTACAATGGCCGGCCATTCGAGAGGAGGTCCCCATGCGCCCCAGCGGTCGCCAGCCCGACGAGATCCGCGAAGTCCGCCTGACCCGGAACTTCACCAAGCACGCCGAGGGTTCGGTGCTGGTGGAGTTCGGGGATACCCGCGTCATCTGCACCGCCAGCGTGGAGGAGCGGGTGCCCGGCTTCCTGCGCGGCCAGGGCCGGGGCTGGGTGACCGCCGAGTACGGCATGCTCCCCCGGGCCACCGACACCCGCGGCCAGCGCGAGGCAGCCCGGGGCAAGCAGGGCGGCCGCACCGTGGAGATCCAGCGCCTCATCGGCCGCTCCCTGCGCGCCGGCATGGACATGGAGGCCCTGGGCGAGCGGACGGTGACCATCGACTGCGACGTCATCCAGGCCGACGGCGGCACCCGCACCGCCTCCATCACCGGCGGCTTCGTCGCCCTGGCCGATGCCATGGCCTGCGAGGTAGCCGCCGGCCGGCTGCCGGCCAGCCCCATCCGCCACGGCATCGCCTCGGTCTCGGTGGGTATCTACCAGGGGACCCCGGTGGTGGACCTGGACTACGCCGAGGACTCCAACGCCGAGACCGACATGAACGTGGTCATGAACGACGCCGGGGACTTCATCGAGGTCCAGGGCACCGCCGAGGGCCACCCCTTCCGGCGGGACGAGATGGACGCGATGCTGGATCTCGCCCAGGGCGGCATCGCCCGCCTGGTGGCGGCCCAGCGGGAGGCCCTGTCGCAATGACCCGACGCGTGGTCCTGGCCTCCGGCAACCGCGGCAAGGTGGCCGAACTCTCCACCCTGCTGGAGCCGGCGGGCCTCGTGGTGGAGCCCCAGAGCGACCACGGCGTCCCGGAGGCGGAGGAGCCCCATCCCACCTTCGTCGAGAACGCCCTGGCCAAGGCGCGCAATGCCGCCCGCCACACCGGACTGGCCGCCATCGCCGACGACTCCGGCCTGGAGGTGGACGCCCTGGACGGCGCGCCCGGGGTCCTATCCGCGCGCTACGCCGGGCCCGATAGCGACGATGCCGCCAACAACGCCCGCCTGCTGGCAGAGCTGGAGGGCCTACCGGCCGAGCGGCGCACGGCCCGCTTCGTCTGCGTACTCGCCTACCTCGATCACGCCGACGACCCCACCCCGATCATCGCCCAGGGGTTCTGGGAGGGCCGCATCCTGGAGGCGCCCCGCGGCGCGGGCGGCTTCGGCTACGACCCCCTCTTCTGGGTGCCGGATCACGGCTGCGCCTCGGCCGAACTGGATGCCACCGAGAAGAACCGGATCAGCCACCGGGGCCGTGCCCTGGCCACCCTGCGAAGCGCCCTGGCAGACTGAAAACCCGACTGGGAATGCAGGTTGTGACCATTGTCACAGCAGTGTCATCAGGGCCCTGCCAGACTCCCCCGGACCATGGACGATAACCGGGGGAAATCACCATGTCCGCCTATATCCCCATTGCACTGCTGGTCCTCCTCGCCGCCCTGGCGACCGGCAGCGGCCTGGCGCGCCTGTTGCTGGGCAGTGGCTGCGGTATCACGGCGTGGGGAATCGCCACCCTGGTTACCGGCAGCGCACTGGTAGCCGTGGCCGCCCGGCTACCCACCGACCACCCCAGCACGCCCGGCTTCATCCTGACCCTAGGCATGGCCACCGCCGTCGCCGCCCTGGGGGCCGCCACCGCCGCCCTCTTCCGGCTGCACCACGCCTCTTCCTGAACCGCCGCCGTGGTCCCGGCGGCGGGCGGCGGCGTAGAATGGGGGCATGCTGACCTTCACCGAAGCCCCGCCGCTGGCGCTCTACATCCACATCCCGTGGTGCGTCCGCAAGTGCCCCTACTGCGACTTCAATTCCCACGAGTACACGGGCCCTCTACCGGAGAGCGCGTGCGTGGACACCCTGCTGCGCGACCTGGAGGCCGACCTGCCCGCCGTCTGGGGGCGGGGTATCGCCAGCATCTTCATCGGCGGCGGGACGCCGAGCCTGCTCTCGCCGGAGGCGGTGGACCGCCTGCTGGCCGGGATCCGGGCCCTGCTCAATCCGCCGCCGACCACCGAGATCACCCTGGAGGCCAACCCCGGCACCGCCGAGGCGGCCCGGTTCGCGGATCTTCGCAGCGCCGGGGTCAATCGGCTCTCCCTGGGCATCCAGAGCTTCCGCGATGACGCCCTCGAGCGGCTGGGCCGGATCCACGGCCGCCGGGAGGCGCTGGCAGCGGTGGAGGCGGCCCACGCGGCCGGCTTCGACCGGATCAATCTCGACCTCATGCACGGCCTGCCGGGGCAGACCCCGGCGGACGCCGCCGCCGACCTCGCCGATGCCATCGACCTGGAGACCGGCCACCTGAGCTGGTACCAGCTCACCCTGGAGCCGGGGACGGAGTTCGGCCGCCGCCCGCCGCGGCTGCCGGCCGAGGACGACCTGGCGGCCATCCAGGAGGCCGGCGAGGCGCAACTGGCCGCCGCCGGCTTCCAGCACTACGAGGTCTCCGCCTTCGCCCGGCCGGGGAAGCAGTGCCAGCACAACCTCAACTACTGGCTCTACGGCGACTACCTGGGGCTGGGCGCCGGCGCCCACGGCAAGGTCACCGACCCGGCCGCCGGCACCATCCGCCGCTACTGGCGGCTGCGCCGCCCCCAGGCGTGGCTGGACAGCGGCGGGGGCGAGGCGGCGGTGGCCGGCGAACACCACCCCGGGCGACGCGAGGTCGCCTTCGAGTTCCTCATGAACGCCCTGCGCCTGGCCGACGGCTTCCCCTCGGCACTCTTCGCCGCCCGCACCGGCCAGCCGCTGACGGTGGTCCAGGAGACGCTGCAGCAGGCCGAGGCCGACGGCCTGCTGCACTGGGACATCGAGCGGATCCGGCCCACGGAGACCGGCTGGCGCTATCTGGACGACCTGCTCACCCGCTTTCTTCCCGAGGACTAGGCGAAGCGCCCGGCTTGCACAAAGTAGCAGAGCGCCGATACCATTCTGGTTGTGCATATACACAGGAGGACGCCTTGAGCGAGTCCACCCTCGCGGAGACCGCCTGCATGAACCTGCAGGTATTGCGGGTGAGCCACTACGTCCTCAAGTGCTTCGACGAGGCCTACCGCGAACACGGCGTCCGGGCGACCCAGATCCCGGTGCTCATGCAGCTCCGGGGCCGTGCCGAGGCCACGGTGCGCGAGGTGGCCACGGCGCTGGAATCCGAGCGCAGCGTGATGTTCCGCAAGCTGCGCATCCTCGCCGAGCGCGGCTGGGTCCAGGAACTGCCCCGCGACAACGGACGTGAGCGCCGCTATACCCTCACCCAGGAGGGCGAGGCACTGCTGACGCGGACCGAGCCGGCGCGCACGGCCGTGCAGGACCGCCTGTTCGGCCGCCTCAGCGAGGCCGAACAGGGCCTCCTCCTCTCCCTCTGCGCCCGCCTGCAGGGGATCGAGGAGGCCGAACCCCTTTCCCCATCCGAACCGGAGTGAACCGACCATGTTCGAGCAGATCGATTGTCCCGAGGCCCAACGTCTGGTGGAAGCCGGCGCCCAGCTGGTGGATGTCCGCGGCCCCGACGAGTTCGCCCGCGGGGCGCTCCCCGGCGCCCAGAACATCCCGGTCCAGGTGATGGCCCAGCAGGCCGGCCAGCTGGAGGAGCACAAGCCGGTGGTCCTCTACTGCGCCTCCGGCGCCCGCAGCACCCAGGCCCAGATGCTGCTCCAGCAGCTGGGCTTCCCCGAGGTCTACAACCTCGGCTCCATCCAGAAGTACTACACCTGCTGATGGAGCTGACCTTCTTCGGGGCCGCCGGCGAGGTTACCGGCTCCTGCCATCTCCTGGAGGTGGGGGGCCGGCGCGTCCTGCTGGACTGCGGCATGATCCAGGGCGGTCGCGAGGCCGAGGCCCGCAATGCCGAGCCCTTCCCCTTCGATCCCGCCTCCCTCGATGCTGTCATCCTCAGCCATGCCCACATCGACCACAGCGGCCGCCTGCCGCAACTGGTCCGGAACGGCTTCCAGGGGCGCATCCATACCCACGCCGCCACCCGGGAGCTCGCCCGGGTGATGCTGCGGGATGCCGCCTTCCTGGAGGAGAAGGACGCCGAACACGAGAGCCGGCGCCGGGCGCGGCGCGGCCAGGAGGGGGTGGAGCCGGCCTTTACCCGGGCGGACGCCACCGCCGCCGTGCGCCGGATGCGGGCCCACCAGTACGGCCAGCCCCACGAGGTGGTCCCCGGAGTCACGCTCACCCTCCACGACGCCGGCCACATCCTCGGCTCCGCCACCGTGGAGGTGGAACTGGCCGAGGGGGAAACCCGTCGGCGCGTGGTCTTCTCCGGCGACCTGGGCCATCGCGGGGCCCCCATCCTGCGCGATCCCGAGCCGCTGGAGCAGGCCGACCTGGTCCTGCTGGAGAGCACCTACGGCGGCCGCAACCACCGGGACTGGGACGCGACCTGGGAGGAACTGGCCGGGATCCTGGAGCGCGCCCGCCACGACCGCGGCAACATCCTCATCCCCGCCTTCGCCGTGGGCCGCACCCAGGAGCTGCTCTACGTCCTGGACCGCCACTACGCCGAGTGGGGCGTGGACCGCTGGCAGCTCTTCCTAGACAGCCCCATGGCCATCGAGGCCACCGAGATCTACGCCCGCCACTGGCAGCTCTACGACGAGACCGCCCGCCAGTGGCGCGGACAGCAGGCCAACCCCTTCAAGCTGCCCAACCTCCACTTCTCCCGGACCGCCAACCAGTCCCGGGCCATCAACCGCATCCACAGTGGCGCCATGGTCATCGCCGGCTCCGGCATGTGCTCCGGCGGTCGGATCCTCCACCACTTCAAGCACAACCTCTGGCGGCGGGAGACCGAGGTCCTCATCACCGGCTTCCAGGCCCGGGGGACGCCGGGTCGCGCCCTGGTGGACGGGGCCCGGGAGATCAAGGTCTGGGGCGAGCCCATCCGCGTGGGGGCCAAGGTCCACACCATCGGCGGGCTCTCCGCCCACGCCGACAGCGACGGCCTGGCCGAGTGGTACGGTCGCTTCCACGGCCGGCCGCCGGTGGCCCTGGTCCACGGCGAGGCGGATCAGCGCGATGCGCTGGCGGCACGGCTGGGACGGGAGTTCGACGCCCCGATACTGACGCCGGGGCTGGGAGAAAGGATGGATCTGGCAAACCCCGAACGGCTGCTGCCGGCCGGGTAGGCCGACTCAGCCGGCCAGGGGTTCCACGCGGCGGGCGGCGGGACCGCCGGCCCCCTCCCCCTCGGTGACCCGGACGGGGCTTCCCAGGCTCAGATGGGCGAAGCGATCGCCCCGCACGGCACCGCTCTCGAAGTAGAGCTCGCGGCCCTCGGAGGTGGTGATGAAGCCGAAGCCGGCCTCCGGTTCCAGATCGGAGACCCAGGCCGGCACCGCCATGGGGGCCTCACCGTGGATGTGGTGATTGCGCCGCTTGCGCCCGCGCGCCTTGAGGCGGCGCCGGGCGGCGTCGAAGGCATCGCGGATGGCGACGTAGAGGTCCTCCCGCGGCTCCCGGCGGACAACGATCTCCTCGCCAGGGACGGTGATGTCCAGGCGGACATTGTGCTGGTGGCCCTTGTACTGGTGGCGGTGGGGAGTCTCCACCACCACCCGGCAGGCGATGATGGGCTGGAAGAAGCGCTCCAGGCGCTCGGCCCGTTCCCGGATGGCCGCCTCGATGGCGGGGGTGAGTTCCACGGAACGGCTGGTGATCTGCAACGGTTGCTTCATAGCGATCCTGCCCTGGCTGGATGCCGGATCCGCCCCGGCCTGCGACAGCGACGCCGGCCCGTGCCGACGAGGGCGATGCCCTACCTACTGAAGCTAGTCGACCCCCCTGACCGATGCAAGCCGGCCACGCCCCTTCCCGACCGAACCGTGATCCGGGCCATGATTCTCGCGCCGGGACCCTTCCCCGCTGCTACCACTGAGCTACACTCGGAGGAGTTGTCCGGGCCGGAATGGCCCACTTCAGGGAGGGAACCGCCATGGTCTATCCCATCCTCGACGCCACTCTGCATCTGGACGAGACCCTCTCCGCCCGCCAGATCGAGGCGCTGGAGCAGGCGCTCCACGCCCGTACGGGGGTCATCAGCGCCCGCGTCACCCTGCGCAACGCGCGATTGATCCTGGTGCAGTACAGCCCCTGCTGCTGCTCGGTAAGCGATCTGCTGCGGCTGCTGGACGGGCTGGGCCACCCGGCCGCCGTCCGCTACGGCGGCGACCCGCCCGCCGGCACCCGCCTGCGGGAGTGCCAGGGGGTCCGCTGCCGGGCGTGACCGGTGTCCCGAAAGGGATTCGGGGCAGGATTCAGGAAGAGGAAGAGCCCGGGGTGTCGAAGAAGCTCACCGGTTCGGAGAGTTCCTGGCGGCGGCTCTCGAAGTACTCCATGGCCTTGTTGAGCGCATAGACCGGCGCCTCGCCCACGCTCTCGGGATCGGCGGCACTGCGTTCCTCCTGGTAGAACTTCTGCATCGCCAGAAGATGCAGGGGCAGTTCACGCAGGAAGAGCCGGTTGCGGTCCATGAAGAACTGGGCCAGGGCATCCACCGCCTGCAGGCGCCGCCCCACGGGGAGGTCGTCCGGCCAGCGGGCGCGCAGCCCCGGCAGGGCCGAGCCCTCGTGGACCAGCTCGATCTCCACCGGGTCGGTATCCTCCACCGTCCCGCTCTCCACCACCACCTCGCCGAAGCGGACCTGGCCGTCGGCGCTGATCTCCTCCGGCGGCAGGAAGACCTTGCCCGCCATGTTCACGGCCCAGGTGGCCCGATCTTCCTGCCACTCGGCCACGCCGGGCTCTCCGTGGCACTCGTGGAGGGTGGCGGCGAAGAGCAGGTCCCAGACCCAGATCTCCTCGTGCTCCGGGAGATCGTCGGGGATCTCGAGCATGACCCGGTCGTCGCCGGGATAGCCGATGCGCAGGGTCGTCACGTCTACCTCGCTTGCATGGGCGGGCGGCTGCCCGCAGTCTGTGATGGTGTGCAGCCTACCCCCGAAGGCGCCCGGAAAAAACCATGGCCGGACACGAACATTCCCACGAGCACGACCACCATCACCACCACGCGCCCCCCAGCTCCACCCGGGTCCTGCTCATCGCCGTGGGGCTCACCGGGGGGTTCGCCGCGGTGGAGGCGGTCACCGGCTGGCTCGCCGGCTCCCTGGCGCTGCTGGGCGATGCCGGCCACATGGTCTCCGATGCCCTGGCCCTGGGCCTGGCCGCCATCGCCGCCCGCATTGCCCGGATCCCCTCCGGCCGCCGCCACACCTGGGGGCTGGGGCGCGTGGAGGTGCTGGCCGGGCTGTTCAACGGCCTGTTCATGCTGGTCATCGTCACCGGGATCGCCGTGGAGGCGGTGCGCCGGCTGCTGGACCCCGGCGAGGTGGCCGGCGGACCGGTGATGGCGGTGGCCGCCCTGGGCCTGGTGGTGAACCTGCTGGTCTTCTGGGTCCTCTCCCGGGGCGAGGGCGGTATCAACATCCGCGGCGCCCTGCTCCACGTTCTGGGTGACCTGCTGGGTTCGGTGGCGGCCCTGCTCTCCGGTGCCATCATCCTCTTCACCGGCTGGACGCCGGTGGACCCGCTCCTCTCCCTGCTCATCGCCGCCGTGGTTCTGCGCGCCAGCCTGGCCCTGCTGCGCGAGGCCCTGCACGTGATGCTGGAGGGGGTCCCCGCCCATCTCGACCCGGAGGAGGTGGGCCGGGACCTGGCCGCCGACCCGGCGGTGGCCTCCCTCCACGACCTGCACATCTGGCAGGCGGGCTCGGAGACGGTGGCCCTCTCGGCCCACGTGGTCCTGCGCGAGCCGGCCATCTGGCCGGAGGTGCTGGACCGGTTGCAGGCCCGGCTGGCCGATCACTGGCACATCACCCACGCCACCCTGCAGCCGGAGCTGCCGCCCACCTTCCCGCTGCAGCGGATGGAGGGCCAGACCGGGGTGGCTCAGGCCTCTCCCACCGGGGGCTGACCGGTCTGCTCGCGCAGCCGGCCCAGGGCCTCCCGGAGTTCGTCCACCTGGGGGGTGTGGACGTAACTGAAGGAATCCTCCAGCTCCCGGGCGGTGAAGGAGGCCTTCACGATCCCCGACTCGGTGATGATGTTGAGGGTGTGCTCCTCCTTGTCGAGGTCGAGCTGCCCCAGGTCCCAGACCACGGAGACCGGCTCGATGCCCTCGGCCTGCAACAGGTTGAAGGCCCACTCCCGGATCTGCTCGGCCCCCTGCTGACGCTGCTTGCGCTGAAGCGGTCCGACCATGGCTGCCCCCTAGTTCCCTTCCAGGCCGGCTTCGCGGTCCTCGTCCCCGGCCAGGATCCCCTGGACCCGGTCGATGAGTTCCCGCTGGATCCCGTGGTCCTCCGCCCGCCGCAGCGCCATGTCCCAGAGGGGAAAGAGGTTCTGCTCCTCGCGCCCCTCGTGCTTGGCCAGGCCGCCGGAGAGCATGCCCAGGAAGGGGGCGACCTCCCCCGCCTCCGGCCGATCGTCCTCGAAGAAGGACTCGATCATGGCCGTCTCTTCCAGGATCTGGTCGTGCTCCCGGATCATCACCGAGGTGGGGTCGTTCCCGGCCGGGTCGCGCTCCACGTGGAAGGCCGGCGCCAGGATGAGGTTCTCGGCGTAGACGTGGCGCCGCAGGCTGAGGCCGAAATCGACCAGGTCCATCCCGGCCGACGCCACCTCGTTGCGGTTCACCTTGTGCAGGGCCGAGGCGAAGAGGCGGTCGATGCGCTCGTGATCCCAGGAGAGGAGTTCCATGAGCGAGGCATCGTGGCGGTCGGAGCGGTGGTAGGCGCGCACCCGCCACAGCGGCGGCCCGGATTCCACCACCTCCCAGTGGACCCGGTTACGCAGCTGGACGCTGACCATCTCCATCATCAGCGCCGGCTCCTCGTCCACCAGCAGGTCCATGTAATCGCCGGGGGAGAGGTGGCGAACCTGGTGATAGGCCGCGATGCGGGCGGGCTGGTCGCCGCGCTCGCGCAGGTCGATGGTGGCGTGCTCCGCCATGGGGAGACCTCCGATGTTCAGTGTCGAGGCAGCATAGCCGAGGCCCCCCGGCTGCTCAATCGGGGGTCGTTAATCGGGGCGCGCTCGATCAGGGCTCCTGCTGATCCAGGCGCAGGGCGAGGACGTCGCAGGGCGCCGCCTGGAGGATGGCGCTGGCGGTGGAGCCCAGCAGCCGTTCCACGCCGTGTCGGCCGTGGCTGCCCACCAGCACCAGGTCCACCCCGTGTTCGGTGACGAAGTCGGCCACCGCCCGGCGCACCGAGCCGTAGAGGAGATGGCGGCTCACCGAGGGGACCCCCATCTGCTCCCCCTGCCGGTCCAGCCCCTGTCGGGCCGCCTCCTCCAGCGCCTGTTCGGTGCCGTCCGGGAGGCTCGGCATCATCTCGTAGGGCGGCGCCAGGACCGACGGCTCCAGGACGTGGACCAGGGAGAGCCGCGCGCCGAAGCCGTGGGCCAGTTCCCGGGCGCGGGCGCCGAGCTGGTCGGCCTCCGGCATGAAATCGGTAGCCAGGAGAAGGTGGTTGTAGATGGCCATGGCGCCCTCCGGGGCTGTTGTCAGTCCGGCCTGCCCGCACTAGGCTAACGGGAATCCCAAGCAGGTATCCAAACTACCCATGAGTGACGAGCAGGACAACAATTCCGGCGAGAGTCAGGACAAGGGGCTGAGGCACATGGGCCCCGACCACAGCTCCCCCTACCCGGTGAGCCGGCTGGCCACGGCCTTCGAGCCGGTGGACGTGAGCAAGGAGCTGGCCGAGGCGGACAGCCATCTGAACACCCGCGTCAGCGCCAAGCTCCAGGTCCTGGCCGACCAGATCCGCTCCCTGCAGGAAGAGGCGCGCAAGACCCTGGAGGAGGCCCAGGAAGACCACGACCTCCACCGGGCGAAGTGCCACTTCCACCGCAAGCCGGGCCACACCTACCACCTCTACGAGAAGGCGGACGGCAGCCGCTACTTCTCCATGGTCTCCCCCCGGGAATGGGGCGGGAACCACCCGGATACCTACGTCAACTCCTACGTCCTCAACCAGGACATGTCCTGGACCCCGGCGGACCAGGTGGGCAAGGCCGAGGAATCCCGGGAGATGGTGGCCAAGCTGCTGGAGAACAGCGGCCCCGGCTCGGAATAGTCCACTCGCCAGGGGCCGGGGTGACACTACGCCCGGTCTCTGCAAGGCTTGAGAACGGGTGGCGCCCGCCACCCCCGGCAACTGGAGGCAGGAACATGACCGTGAACATGGGAAATATCGACCGCGGTGCCCGCGCCGTCATCGGCGTGGTTCTCATCTTGCTGGTCTTCATGGGGCCGCAGACCCCGTGGGGCTGGATCGGGATCATCCCGCTGGCCACCGCGCTGGTGGGCTGGTGCCCGCTCTACTCCCTCCTCGGGATGAATACCTGCGGCGGCCAGAGGGCCTGAGGATCGGCTCCGGGCCTCACTCCGCCTCGTGGTAACGGCGCATGACGCCGATGAGGTCGATCCGGGTGAAGCCCATGGCGACCATCACCTCGGCGGTCTTGCGCGCCCGGGCGCCGGTGTCGCAGTAGACGGCCACGGGCGTGGTCCGCTCGACCACCGCCAAGGGGTCGCTTGATCCGTGGCCAGGGGGCATTCACCGCCCCCGGTAACGCCCCCTCGGCGAACTCCGCCGGGCTCCGGGTATCCACCACCAGCGTCCGCCCCCCGTCCACCAGGGACCGGATCTCCGCCGGGCTCAGGCGGATGGGGCGGGGGCGTTCTCCTCCCGCTCCAGACATACGCCGTTGATGCAGAAGCGCCGGCCAGTGGGCGGCGGGCCATCGGGGAAGACATGCCCGAGGTGGGCGGCACAGTTCGCGCACCGGACCTCGGTCCGGTGCATGCCCAGGCTCTGGTCGGTATGCTCGGTAACGGCCGCGGAATCCACCGGCTGCCAGTAGCTGGGCCAGCCGCTACCGGAATCGAACTTGTGTTCGCTGTGGAAGAGCGGCGCCCGGCAGCAGACGCAGCGGTAGAGCCCCGGGGAGTGGTCATCATGGTAGGCGCTCGAGAAGGGCGGCTCCGTCCCGCCCTGCCGACAGACCCGGTACTGCTCATCGGTAAGCAGGACCTGCCACTCCGCCTCGGTGCGTTCCAGGGGATCGCTCATGTTCGCCTCCCGGGTATCGGCCTTCCGCCGTGCGGCGGTCGTGCTAGGATAGAAGAGAGTCCCCCACGGAGGATAGGCCCATGGATGCCGGCAGCACGAACGCCACCACCCTGCTCCAGCAGCGCGACCCGAGTACTACCGGCGTCGGGCTACAGCGCCAGGCCATGCAGGTTGTCGAGGCCAATACCCGCGCCCAGGGCGAGCAGCTCCGCTCCGCCCTGTCGCCTGAGACGCAGGAATTCTTCGAGAAGGGGAAACCCAGCCACGTGGACCTCTACGCCTGAGCGTCAGACCAGGCTGATCAGCAGCAGCACGAACAGGACCACCAGCCCCAGGGGCAGGAGCACGCCGCGCCAGTCCTTCTCCTTCTCGCGGCTCTCCTCCAGCATCCGCTTGGCGCCGGGGAAGAAGAAGAGAAGAATGAGCACGGCGGCCACGCCGAGCAGGATCTGCTCCCAGGTTGCCAGTTCACCGCCCATGGTTACCTCCCATATCGCGTGATCTTGCGGTGGATTCAGTCGCCGTCGACGCCGGTCCGCGGCTCGCCCACGGGCTGCAGCCGGCCATCGGACAGGCCGTAGATCAGTCCGTGTACGGCCAGCTCCTGGCCCCGTTCCCAGGCGCCGCGAACCGCCGCGGTACGACAGACGCTCTCCACCTGGGCGGCGACATTGAGCTCGCACAGCCGATCCACCCGGGCGTCGAAATCGTCCAGGGCGTCGAGTTCGTCGGCGTGCTGGCGCGCCACTCGCCGGACCTCTTCCAGCCAGTTGTCGATGAGCCCGTGCTCCCTCCCGTCCAGCGCGGCGCGTATCCCGCCGCAGCCATAGTGACCGGTAACCAGGACGTGGCGCACCTGGAGGACCTCCACGGCGAACTGGATCACCGAGAGGGCATTGAGGTCGTTACTCCCGACCAGGTTGGCGATATTCCGGTGGACAAAGATCTCCCCCGGGTCCATGTTCACCACCTGATTGACGGGCACCCGGGAATCGGAGCAACCGATCCACAGATAGTCCGGCGCCTGCTCCCTCGCCAGATGGGGGAAGAACCCGGGATCCGTCGCCGCCACACCCTCCGCCCAGCGGTGGTTTCGCTGGATGAGTTCGTGGATGTCCTCCACAGGGTCGTTTTTCATGAGCCCGGTCATCCTCCCCTCAGCAGCAGGGGGGCCAGCAGCGACGCCACCGGTGAGTGGGAATCGGTCAGGACCAGAGGGTCGGCCACGGCCCCCTCCACCCGGCCGGTGACCCGCTCCCACTGCCGTGGCAGCCCGTGTCGGGCGCGCAGCGGCGAGGCCGGGGGCGGCGTGTCGCTCGCCGTCAGGACGTAGGTGACCCGCGCCGGATCGCCATCCGACGGCAGCCCCTGGTGCCACACATCCACATGCCCGAAGACTCCCTCCAGGGTCCGGAGCAGGCTGGCCACCAGCCGGGGCTCGGGGTGGCGATCGACGATGTTCAGGGTATACAGCCCGCCGGGACGCAGCCGCTCGCGGACCAGCTCGGCGAACTCCCGGGTAACCAGATGGGCCGGCACCGCAACGTCGTGGAATACGTCCCCTACCACGACATCGAACCGTTCGCCCTCCAGGCGAGCTAGCGCCAGTCGGGCATCGCGATGGAGAACCCGCCAGCCCTCGGTCTCCACGAAGAGCGCCTCCTCGGCCATCCGGGTCACCGCCGGGTCCACCTCCGCCACCGTGACCGAGGCCCCCGGATCCAGGGCGTTCAGGGCGCGGGGATGGGTATAGGCACCGCCGCCGGCGAAGAACCAGTCGGCCGACTCCGGCTCCATGCCCGGCCACTGGCGGGCCACCTCGTCCATCAGGTGGAGATAGGGGGAGGCCAGCAGGGCCGGCTCCTGCCGGTGGTTGATACTGTGCAGCAGATGGTCCAGGACCAGGGCCCGCGCCTCCCCGAAGGGGACGTCGCGAGTGGCATTCTCCACCCGGATGCAGAAGTAGGCGCTCTCCTCGTCACAGGGGGAGACCAGCACCTGCTGCTGCCAGGCCAGCCCGGATACCAGGGCGAACAGGGCGGCCAGTGCCGCTCCCCGCCGCCAGGCACTGATGAGGAAGGGTGCCGCCAGCGCCGCCAGCACCAGCGCCGTTGTCAGGATGACGCCGTGTACCCCCATGGCGGGGATGAGCCAGTAACCGGCGAGGAAGGTCCCCGCGATACTCCCCAGGGCGCCCAGGGCGTGCATCCGCCCGACCACGTGGCCGGTGCGCTCATCCAGCCCCAGGGCCAGGGTGGTCAGCAGCGGGGTCAGGATACCCAGAAGGACGGCGGGTAACAGGAAGAGCCCCCCCACCAGCACCAGGGTTCCACCCAGGGGGCCCATGGCACTGGTACGAACGAGGGGGCCCAGCAGCTCCAGCGACAGCAGGATGGCCAGACTCGCCACCGCCGCCGCGCCCAGCGCCACTCCGGCCGCCGCCGGCCCGGCGCCGCGATCGGCCCAGCGGCCCCCCAGCCAGTTGCCCACGGAGAGGCCCGCGAGGACGACCCCGATGATGGCCGTCCAGGTATAGAGGGAGCTCCCCACATAGGGGGCCACCAGGCGACCGGCGGCGATCTCCAGCACCATGGTCAGGGCCGCCGCCAGGAAGACGGTGGCCCCGTAGGCGGCCAGCCTGCGGCGGGCGGGATGGACTTGGCTGGGTGCGGAAACGGGGGCCACGGATGAATCCTCCTCTCGATGCGATTATCCTATCATCTACGTTCACCGCGACGACGATCTCAGCCAACCCGGGGAAAACGTGGCCCTACGACGGTTCCTCCTCACCCTCTGCGCCCTGGCTGCCGCCGCACCGGCTACCGGGGAAGAGGCCGGCCGGGTCACGGAGGCCCGGACGCTGGTCCTTACCAGCCCTGCCGTGGTCCGGACGACCCCGGCCGGCGACCCGATTGCGGAATGGCAGCGCGGGCGCCTGATCACCTCCAACCGGGCCGCCGGCGACTGGACCCGCGCCACCGGCCACTTCCCGGAGGGGCGGTGGACGCCCCTGGAGGAGCCCCGCTGGCTGCACACCTCGGCGACGGAGCCCCACGACGGACCCCGCCCGCCCCGCACCTGGCGGCTGCGGACCCCCCTCCCGCCACTCTTTGACAGCGGTCTCCTGGCGACAGGAGGGCTGGCCGCGGGCTCCCTGGTGACGGGACGCGATCTGGGCGACGGCCGCGTCCGGCTTACCGGCCACTTCCCGGAAGAGAGCTGGCAAGCGGTGGACTCGGAGCAATGGCTTCCCCGCCTGCTCCTCGAGGATGTGGGCTCACCTCCGACCTATCCCCGCCCGGAGGGCTTCGAACGTTGGATCCGGGTGGACAAGGATCGCTTCCGCCTGGAGGTCCGCGAGCGCACGCCGAGCGGCGAGGAGCATACCCTCTACACCACCGAGGTGGGGCTGGGCATGGACCGCTGCCTGCCGGAGGAACAGGGCGGGCGCTGCTACTTTACCGAACCGGGGGAGTACGAGGTCCGCTGGAAGATCCACCGCACCGACGGCATCGAGTGGTGCATCCCGGACTCCATGGCGGAGGAACCCGAATACCGGGAGCATATCCGCAGGGGCAAGCGCTGCTTCGAGGGGGCGCTGGGAAATCTGGCGCTGAACATTGGCGGCCCCTACGCCATCCACGGGACCAACAACCCGGAGGACAGCCTGGGCCAGCGGGTGAGCCACGGCTGCATCCGCGCCGCCAACGAGGCCATGGACCGGGTCTGGCGCTATGTCGACGAGGGCGACCGGGTGGTGATTACCGAGTAGCCTCGGGGGGCTCCACGCCCATGGCCTCGGCGGCGCGGAGCTTGGCCTCGATATAGGCGGCATGGGGGAGGTAGAGCAGGTCGGCCACCTTGCGCAGCATCTGCTCCTCGTAGGGGTCGATGACGCCATCGGCCCACGCCACCCGCCACATCCGCTCCAGCACCGCGCTCTTCTCCTCGGGGCCGTAGGCAGCGTGGATGAGCCGGGTGAAGTCGTGGTCGGAGCTGGCCTCGCGCGCCTCGGTATCGGCCAGGCGCATCAACTCCTCGGTCTCGGCGTCCGAGAGGCCGAAGACGTCGCCCAGGGCCTGGCGGGTGGCCGCCAGCTCCTCGTCGTCGCGCAGACCATCCACCCGCCCCACCTCCAGCAACAGGGCCGCCGTGGCCAGCTTCAGGCGGTGGTCGTCATCCCCTGCCTCCCCCCCGGCAGGGGCGAGGCGGTCGTCGAAGAATCGGCGAATGGCGTCGAGCATGCCGGTTTAGATGCGGAAGCGGCCCACCAGTTCCTGCAGCTCGTGGGTGATCCGGGCCAGCTCTTCCCCGGCCTCGCTGCTGCGCTGGGCGTGGGAGGCGTTCTCGTCGGCGGTGTCGTTGATGGTGGAGACGTTCTGGTTGATCTCCTCGGCCACCGCGCTCTGCTCCTCGGCGGCGGAGGCGATCTGGGTATTCATGTCGGAGATGGTGGCCACCGACTCGGTAATGGAGCGCAGGGCCTCCCCGGCGGCCTCGGCCTGCTCCACCGTGCTGGTCGCCTGCTGCCGGGATTCCTCCATGACCCCCACGGCCTCACGGATCCCGCTCTGCAGCGCCGCCACGTGGCCATCGATCTCGTGGGTGGACTGCTCGCTGCGCTGGGCGAGATTGCGCACCTCGTCGGCGACCACCGCAAACCCGCGACCGGCCTCCCCGGCCCGCGCCGCCTCGATGGCGGCGTTGAGGGCCAGGAGGTTGGTCTGCTCGGCGATCTCCCGGATCATCTCCATGACCCGGCCAATGTCGGTACTCTTGGCCTCCAGATCGGAGATGGCCTCGGCCCCCTTGCGGACCTCGTCGGCCAGCCCTTCGATGCGCTGGACCGTCTCGCGCACGGTCTCCGCACCCTGGTTGGCGTTGGTGTTGGCCTGATTGGCCGCATCCGCGGCCTGCTGGGCGTTCCGCGCCACCTCCTGAACGGAGCTGGTCATCTCGGTGGTGGCGGTGGCCGCCTGGTCGGTCTGGGTGCGCTGCTTGCTCCCGGTCTCCTGGGTGGAATGGGCGGCGTGGCCCAGCTCGTCGGAGGCGGAGCCCAGCCGCTCCACTGCCGTGGTCACCCGGGAGACCAGGTCGCGGAAGGTCTCCATGACCCGGTTGAAGGCCGCCGAGGCCTCCCCGATCTCGTCCTTGCCCCGCACCGGTAGCCGGTGGGTCAGATCGCCCTCGCCGGAGGCGATCTCGTCCATGCCCCGGGTCATGTCCTTGAGGGGGTTGGTAACGAAGCGGGTAATGAAGAACCAGACCGCCGCGATGAGCGGAAGGCTGATGAGGATGGCGACCACGAAGATGTTCCGCGTGAAGTCGAAGACGGCCCCGTTCACGCCGGAGAGGTCCATGCGCATGGCCACCGCCCCGAGAACCTCCCCCTCCTCGGCCTGGGTATGGCACATGGTGCAGTCCTTGCCGAGGTAGTCCTCGCGGTTGTAGGCGGGGATCACCGCTCGCAGGCTGGCACCGCCATCGACCTCGGCGATCCAGGACTCACCGCTTTCCAGGACCTCCCGCTCGATCCCGTCCCGGGGCTGCTCGTTGGCCTTGCCCTCGCCGTACTGGCGGGCCACGCCATCCCCTCGCAGTACCCGCAGATCCCGGATGGAGCCCAGTTCCTGGACCTGCTCCAGGTAGTGGTCCCTCTGGCCCATCTGGCCGGTGATCATGAGGGTGGTCAGCCCGGCGAGGGTGCTCTGGTGGAGACTCCGTGCAAAGCCCTCGGCCTGCTCCACCGCCGTATCGCGCTGTTCGAAGGCGGCCCAGACGATCATCCCGGACCAGGCCACGGCCAGCAGGAGCCAGATCAGGACGCCGAGGCGGACCCAGATCCGGACGTTGTGGAAATACGAGACCAACCTGCCCATGGCTTGCACACTCCCCCACCCGTCTGATCAACGAGTGTCACGTTAGCAGGCTGGCGGGACATTGCCCATGATCAAGCCCATAGCTCCAGGGAGGCGGAGCGGATAAGGGTACGCAGGATATCCTCACGCGTGATGATGCCGCGCAGATCGCCGTTGATAGTGACGATGGGCAGGGCGCCGATGTGGTGCTCGTACATCACCCGGGCCACGTCCCGGATGCTGGTGTCCGGCGTGGCCGTCAGGACCCGGTCGACGATGAGGTCGCCGAGCCCGCCCTCGGGATCTCCCTGTAGGACAGAGGCCTGCCGGAGCAGATCGCGGTCGGAGAGGATACCCACCAGGTTGCCGGCGGGGTCGAGGATGGGGAGATGGCGGAAACCCCGCCGGCGGAAGAGCTCCCAGCCATCGGCCACCGTGGCATCGCGGTTCAGGGTGACCACCGGCGAGGACATGATCTCGGCGGCGGTCTCCACCCGCTCGGGCTCGGTGGAGGGGTGCTCGGCCTCGCCGTAGGCAGCCCGGGCCTGCTGACCGCGGGTGCGCTGCCGCGGGGGGAGCGGCCAGCCCTCGGTGCCCTGATCGGCCTCCTCGGAGCCGTGGATACGCGGGAAGGGCGCGACCTCCTCGACGTCCTGCACCCCCTGATTCGGGAAGAGCTGGCGTGCGGACATGGAGGCCTGGACGCCGGGGCCAAAGACGGTAAAGGGCATGGAGAACTCCCGAGGGGCCTCTGCGTGGTATAGCACTTTCCACGCCCGCCGCCCAAGGGTCGCCCCCGGGAGGGGACGGCTAGACCGTCCCGTTCAGCTCGGTGCGAAAGCGCGGCCAGTCAAAGGCGGGGCCGGGATCGGTCTTGCGACCGGGTGCGATATCGGCGTGGCCGGCGATACGGTCGCGCGTAATCCCCGGGCAGGCGGCCATGACCCGCGCCGCGGTCCACCCCAGCCGGCGGTACTGCGCCGGGGTATAGGGGTGTTCATCCGTCCCCTCCAGCTCGATCCCCACAGAGAAGTCGTTACAGCGCTCGCGGCCCTGGAAGTTGGACGCCCCGGCATGCCAGGCGCGCCGGTGCAGCGGCACGAACTGGTAGAGGGTCCCGTCGCGGCGGATGAAGAGGTGGGCCGAGACCTGCAGCCCCTGGATCTCCCGGAAGAAGGGGTGGGCGTCGGGATCCAGCCGATTGGTGAAGAGCCGCTCCACCCCCTCGCCGCCGAAGGCCCCGGGGGGCAGGCTGATGGCGTGGATCACCAGCAGGTCCACCTCCGTGTCGGGCGGTCGCTCGTCGCAGTTGGGCGAGGGCCGCCGCAGGGCCCCGGCCAGCCAGCCGTCGCTGCCCACTCCGGATGGTGCGCCTGCCATCGGCGTCACGGCACCAGCCGGCGCACGGCATCGGCCTCCGGCGGCTGACCACGTTCCAGCCCCAGGGCGTAGAGGGCAGCCACGCGCTGGGCCTTGCGCGCCGGCTGCATCGCCTCGCCACTCTCCGCCAGCACCCCTTCGACCCGTTCCAGGGTCCGTGCCAGCAGCTCCGTGTCCATCGCCGCCTCGCCGGGGCCGACCCCGTCGCCGGTGAGCAACCAGTCCAGGGAGACGCCGGCATGCTCGCGGATGCGCAGCAGCAGTTCGGGACTGGGGATGGTCCCCTCCCGCCAGATCCGAGTGAAGGCCCCCTTGGAGATCCCCACCCGGGCCGCCCAGGAGTAGGGCCGCTCCTGGCCCACCAGCTGGCGCAGCCGGCCGTGAAAATCCGGATTACGCAGTTCACCCTCCATGGCGCCCCTCCGTGGCCATCTCCACCGCCACCAACTGTTCGTTTTCCACCCCTTCAAGGCCGGGGACAGGGCCTCTCGCGAATACAGAGTCTTGTTCCACGTTCCCTCACCTTTCCGGGTTGCACTGTCGTCTTTTTGTCACCCATGAGCCCGGCCTCATGGGCGCCTTTTCGGGCCTCTGGCGGCCCGTTATCCCGACCGGGAGCGGATGGCGCCGCAGCACCACCAAAGCCTGTCCGGACCGCGCAGAATACCACCCGCCGCCACACACGCAATTGCGCCCGTCACAACTCCCACAAGGCGCTATGCCGCGCCCCGGGGCTCTGCAATAATGACTCCATGAACCGGCCTACCCCTTCGGAGCCCTCGAGCCGACTCGGGCTCGGGATGATCATCGCCGCCTGGGTGCTGGCCCTGGGCCTGCTGGCCTTTGCCTTCGAGCACCACCTCTCCGGCCGTTCCAACCCGAACCAGAATCTGCAGGGGCGGGTCATCGAGGATGGGGCCCGGGAGGTGGTGCTCAGCCGCAATCGCGGCGGGCACTACGTCGCCCCCGGCCACATCAACGGCGAGCCGGTCACCTTCATCATCGATACCGGGGCCAGCGACGTCTCCATCCCCGCCCACCTGGGCGAGGAGCTGGGCCTGGAACCGGGGGCGACGCTGGTCTACCGTACCGCCAACGGTCGCATCCGGGCCCACGCCACCCGGATCGAGCAGCTGAGCCTGGGCCCGCTGGAACTTCGCGACGTCCGGGCGAGTCTCAACCCCGCCATGGGGGATCGCGAGGTGCTCCTGGGCATGAGCGCCCTGGAGGCCCTGGAACTGGAGCAGCGCAACGGCCGGCTGACCCTGCGGCAGCCGGCGCGGTAGCGGCACCCGCGGTCGGTTTACCCTCCCGCGCAGGCGGGAGATACTGACACGAAGAATCCGGATCTCGGGGGAGCCCCCCGATAGGGACCGACTCATGTTGCTGGCACTGGTAGCGTCCCCCTTCCTGGGCGCGCTGCTACCCTTCCTCTTCGCCCGCGCCGGCCGGCTCTGGCCGGCCTGGCTGGCGGGCGCCACGGCCGTGGCCGGCCTTGTCCTGCTCTCCGGCCTCTGGGGCCGGGTCTTTGCCGGCGAGGTCATTGTCGAGCGCTGGCAGTGGCTACCGGCGGCGGGGCTGGAGCTGGCCCTGCGCATGGACGGGCTGGGCCTGCTCTTCACCACCCTGATCCTGGGCATCGGCCTGCTGGTGGTCCTCTACGCCCGCTACTACCTGCCGGCGGATCGGCCCCTGGGTCGCTTCTACACCCTCCTGCTGGTCTTCATGGGGGCCATGCTCGGCGTGGTCCTCTCGGAGAACCTGCTGGTGATGCTGGTCTTCTGGGAGCTCACCAGCCTCAGTTCGTTCTTCCTCATCAGCTACTACCACGGCGACTACCACGCCCGGCGATCCGCGCGCATGGCGCTGACCGTCACCGGGGCGGGCGGGCTGGCCCTGCTGGGCGGGATCCTGCTGCTGGGCGAGATGGTGGGGAGCTACGACCTCTCCACGGTCATCGCCGCCGGCCACCTCATCCGCGGTCACGACCTCTACATCCCGGCGCTGCTACTGGTCCTGCTGGGGGTCTTCACCAAGTCGGCGCAGTTCCCCTTCCACTTCTGGCTGCCGCGCGCCATGGCCGCGCCCACCCCGGTCTCCGCCTACCTCCACTCGGCGACCATGGTGAAGGCCGGCGTCTTCCTGCTGGCGCGGCTGCACCCGGCACTGGCCGGGACCGATACCTGGTTCTTCCTGGTGGGCGGGGCGGGCCTGCTCACCTTCACCTACGCCGCCTTCACGGCCATCTTCCAGCACGACATCAAGGGGTTGCTGGCCTACTCCACCATCAGCCACCTGGGGCTCATCACCCTGCTGTTCGGCTTCGGCACACCCCTGGGCGCCGTGGCCGGCGTCTTCCACATCATCAACCACGCCACCTTCAAGGCCTCGCTGTTCATGGCCGCCGGGATCATCGACCACGAGACCGGCAGCCGGGACATGCGCCGGATCAACGGCCTGTTCCGCTACATGCCGCACACCGCGGTGCTGGCCATGGTGGCGGCGCTGGCCATGGCCGGGGTGCCGCTGCTCAACGGCTTCCTCTCCAAGGAGATGTTCTTCGCCGAGACCCTCCACCAGCAGTGGCTGGGCGGATGGGCCTGGGTCCTGCCGGTGGTGGCCACCGCCGCCGGGATCTTCTCCATGGCCTACTCCCTGCGCTTCATCCACGACGTCTTCTTCAACGGCGAGCCCATCAACCTGGACCGCACCCCCCACGAGCCGCCGCGCTGGATGAAGATCCCGGTGGAGGTCCTGGTGGGGCTCTGCCTGCTGGTGGGTGTCCTGCCAGCGCTGGTGGTTGGCCCGCTGCTGGCCGTCTCCGCCGGGGCCGTGGTCCCCTCGGGGCTGCCCGACTACAGTCTGGCGATCTGGCACGGCCTGAACCTGCCGCTGTTGATGAGCATCATCGCCATGCTCGGCGGCCTGACGCTCTACGCCCTGCGCTTCCGGCTCTTCGCCCTCTACGACCGGATGCCCCACGGCGACGGCGAGGCCGCCTTCGAGGCCACCGTCAACGGCATCGCCCGCGTCGCCCGGACCATCGTCGACGGCGGCGACGGCGGCGGCCTGCAGCGCTACCTCTTCGTCTTCTTCACCGCCGCCGTGGCGGCAGGGCTCGCCGCCGTCGCCCTGGAACCGCCGGCCCTGTTCGGCGGCCGCGAGCTGCTGCCGGTGGACGCCGCCGGCATCGCCGCGGTGCTGGCGCTGGCGCTGGGGGCCGCCGCCACGGTGGCAATGCATCGCCGGCGGCTGGTGGCCGTCGTGGTCATCGGCATCGTCGGGCTGGTGGTCTCGCTGCTCTTCGTGCGCTTCTCCGCCCCCGACCTGGCGCTGACTCAGCTCTCGGTGGAGGTGGTCACCATCATCCTGCTGCTGCTGGCCCTCTACTTCCTGCCCCAGGAGACCGAGCCGGAGAGCCCGGCCTGGCAGCGGGGCCGGGACGCCGTGCTGGCCCTGGCCGCCGGCGTGGCGGCCACCCTGGCGGCGCTGACGGTCCTCACCGGCACCAGTGAGCCCATCTCCGGCTACTTCCTGGAGAACGCCGTCCCGGGCGGCGGCGGCCACAACGTGGTCAACGTGATCCTGGTGGACTTCCGCGGCTTCGATACCTTCGGTGAGATCCTGGTCCTGGCCATCGCCGCCCTGGGGATCCACGCCATGCTCCAGGGCCTCCACCTCCGGGTCCCGGCCACCGGCCCCGGCGGCCGCCCCTGGTCGCAGGAGCGCCACCCCCTCTTCCTGGCCATGCTGGCGCGCCCCCTGCTGCCGCTGGCGCTACTGGTAGCGGTCTATCTCTTCCTGCGCGGCCACAACGCCCCCGGTGGCGGTTTCATCGCCGGCCTGGTGGCGGCCATCGCCCTGATCCTCCAGCACCTCGCCAACGGCCTGGAGTGGACCCGCCAGCGGGTGGAGATGGACTACCACCGCCTGTTCGCCCTGGGAGCGGTGCTGGCCGCGGGGACCGGCCTGGCCTCCTGGGCCTTCGGCTACCCCTTCCTCACCAGCACCTTCAAGCACGTCCACCTCCCCTGGGGGGAAAACGTCGAGCTGGCCTCGGCCCTGGTCTTCGACCTGGGGGTCTTCATCACGGTGATCGCCTCGGTCCTGCTCATCCTCGCCGAACTGGGGCGGCTGGGTGACGAGGATGCCCCGGGCCACCACACCATCGGCAAGGAGGGCTGAGATGGAGATCCTCGTCGCCATCGCCATCGGCTGCCTGGTCGCCAGCGGCGTCTACCTGATGCTGCGCGGGCGGACCTTCCCCGTGGTCCTGGGGCTGACCCTGCTCTCCTACGGCGTCAACCTCTTCCTCTTCGCCGCCGGGCGGCTCACCGAGGATGCGCCGGCCCTCATCCACGGCGACGGCCCCTACACCGACCCGCTGCCCCAGGCGCTGGTCCTCACGGCCATCGTCATCGGCTTCGGCATGACCGCCTTCCTGGTCATCCTCGCCATTCGCGCCTACGGCGACCACGACAGTGACCGCGTCGACGGCCGGGAGGAGGACTGATGAACCACCTGCCCATCGCGCCCATCCTCATCCCGCTGGCCGGGGCGCTCCTGCTGCTGGCCTGGCATCCGCGGGACATCGCCACCCAGCGCGCCATCGGCATCGGCGCCACCCTGGCCCTGGTGGCCAGCCTCTTCTGGCTGCTGCCGGCGGCGCGGGAGCCCATGACCTACGCCCTGGGCGACTGGCCGGCCCCCTTCGGGATCCTGCTGATCCTCGATCCGCTGGCGGCGATCATGGTGGCCACCACCGCCGTTCTGGGGCTGGCCGCCCTGCTCCACGCCAGCCGGGGCGATGACGATCGGGGGCTGAACTTCCACGCGCTGTTCCAGTTCCAGCTCATGGGGCTCAACGGCGCCTTCCTCACCGGCGACCTGTTCAACCTCTTCGTCTTCTTCGAGATCCTCCTCATCGCCTCCTACGGCCTGCTCATCCACGGGGGCGGCGGGAGCCGGAGCCGGGCGGCGGTCCACTACGTCATCCTCAACCTGGCCGGCTCGGCGGTCTTCCTCATCGGCCTGGGCATGGTCTACGCCAGCCTCGGCACCCTGAACATGGCCGACGCCGGCCGCGCCATGGCCACACTGGGGCCCGACGAGGGCGGCCTGGCGGCCATGGCCGTGCTGCTGCTGGTGGTGGTCTTCGGCCTCAAGGCGGCCCTCATCCCGCTGCACTTCTGGCTCACCCGCGCCTACACCGCCGCCACGCCGGCGGTGGCGGCGCTGTTCGCGGTGATGACTAAGGTCGGGATCTACGCCCTGCTGCGGCTCACCGATGCCGTGGGCGCCCCGGCGAGCCTGGACCCGCTGCTGAAGGACGGCCTCCTGGTCCTGGGCCTGATCACCCTGACCCACGGCGCGCTGGGGGCGCTGGGCGCCACGCGGCTGGCCTCCCTGGTCGCGCGGCTGGTCATCGCCTCCGTAGGGACGCTGCTCATCGGCATCGGCATCGGCGGGGCCGACGCCCTCACCGCCGCCGTCTACTACCTGGTCCACTCCACCTGGGCCGCTGGCGCCCTCTTCCTGCTGGCCGGCCTCATCGCCGAGGCGCGCGGCAGCCGCTCGGACCGCATCGGCGCCGGCCCGGCCGGAGTCCTGGGGAGCGGCGCCGGACTGCTGTTCATGACGGCCGCCGTGGGCATGGTGGGGCTGCCCCCGCTGGGCGGCTTCCTGGGCAAGGTCCTGCTGCTGCAGGCGGCCGCGGACCACCCCTGGCAGGCGACCATCTGGACCGTGGTCCTGGCCACGGGCCTGGTGATGATCGTCGCCGCCGCACGGGCCGGCTCCATCGTCTTCTGGCGGCTGGAGCCGGAGGCGGAGCCGGGGATCCGGGTGGATCGGGCAGCCTTTGCGCCGGCGGCCCTGCTCGTGGTCGGGGTGATCGGCTGGGCCCTGGCCGCGGCCCCGGCGGCCGAGTACGCCGCCAGCGCCGCCGGCTGGCTCGACCAGGGCGACGCCTGGCGCGCGGCGGTGCTACCGTGACCGGAGGAGGAGAGGCCGTGACCCGACCCCTGTTACCCCATCCCGTGCTCTCCCTGGTGCTGGCGGCCACCTGGCTGCTGGTGGCGAATACCGTGACCATCGGCCACCTGCTCCTGGCCGCGGTGCTGGGGCTGACCATCCCCTGGATCACCTGGCGTTTCTGGCCGGATCGACCCCGACTGGCGCGGCCGGGGCGGATCCCGGCCTACATCGGCCGGGTCCTGGCCGATATCGTGGTGGCCAATTTCGAGGTGGCCCGCCAGGTCCTGGGGCCGGTGAGCAGCCTCCAGCCGACCTTCGTGGAGGTGCCGGTGGATCTGACCGACGATTTCGCCCTCACCGTCTTCGCCAGCACCGTCTCCCTGACACCGGGGACGGTCTCGGCGGACGTCTCCGACGACCGGTGCTGGCTGCTGGTCCACGCCCTCCACGCCGATGACCCGGCGGCGGTGGCCGAACAGGTCAAGGCGCGCTACGAGGCGCCGCTCAAGGAGATCTTCGGATGCTGAACGCGGTCCTGCCCATCGCCATCGGCATGGTGGTGGTCGCCATGCTGCTCAACGTCTGGCGCATTCTCATCGGGCCCAGTGTCTCCGACCGCATCCTCGGGCTGGACACCCTCTACATCAACACCATCGCCCTGCTGGTGCTGGTGGGGATCCGGCTGGACAGCGCCACCTATTTCGAGGCGGCCCTGCTCATTGCCATGATGGGCTTCGTCGGCACCGTGGCGCTGACCAAGTACCTGTTGCGCGGCGACATCATCGAATAGGAGGCGAAACGTGCTCGTCGAGATCCTCATCGCCCTGCTCCTGCTCCTCGGCGCCGGCTTCACTCTGGTGGGCTCCATCGGCCTGGCGCGGCTGCCGGACCTGTTCATGCGCCTGCACGGCCCCACCAAGGCCACCACCCTGGGCGTGGGGGCGACCCTGCTCGCCTCGGTGCTCCACTTCAGCGTCACCGGCGGTGGCGTGAGCCTCCACGAGCTGCTGGTGACACTCTTCCTCTTCATCACCGCCCCCATCAGCGCCTACCTCCTGGCGCGCACGGCACTCCACCTGGGCGCGCCGAGCCGGACCACCCCGCCCCGGCGCTCCTACCACGACGGCCGGGAGGAGTAGGCCATGGGGGCGCCGCGCCGGATCCTCGCCGCCACCGACCTCTCGCCCGGGGGCAATACAGCGGCCTGGCGCGGTGCCGAACTGGCGCTGCAGCACGGCGCGAACCTGACCCTGATCCACGTGGTTGAGGACCGCCGTTCCAGCCACCCCGTCCCGAATGGCGGCGAACCGGCCAACACCCGGGACCACGCCGCGGCCAGCGCCCTGGAGGGGCTGGCCGCCGACCTGGAGCAGGCCACCGGCGTGGCCGCCCGCTCCCGGATCCAGCACGGCCGCCCGGACCGGTGCATCGTCATGGCGGCCGACGAGACCGATGCCGGCCTCCTCTGCATCGGCGCCGTCAGTGAGCGGGATGCCGAACTCGGCACCGTGACCGAACGCGTGGTCCGCGAGGCACACTGCCCGGTCCTCGTCCTGCGGCGCGGCGCCGGGGATCCGATCCGGACCGTCCTGGCCGCCAGCGACCTCTCCGAGGGCGCCGCCGCCGCCCTGACCGCCGCGGCGACCCTCTTTCCCCAGGCGGAATTCTCCCTGGCCCACGTGGTGGATGACTGGCAGGAGGATCGCGCCCGCGCCGCCGGCGTGGCGGAGGCGGAGGTGGAACGCCAGCACAACGCCACCTTGGCCGCGGCCCGGGAGGAGCTGGGCCGCTGGGCGCGGGAATACCTCACGGCGGCCATCGTCCCCCACCTGCTGGTCCGCGCCGGCGATCCCCGCCTGGTATTGCGGCGACTGATGGGCCAGTATCAACCCGACGTCACCGCCGTGGGGGCCAGCGGTCGCCACGGCGTGGAACGCCTGTTGCTGGGCAGCACGGCGACGGACTGCCTGCGCCATGCCCCGGGGGACATCCTCGTCAGCGGGACCCGGGACGAGAATCGGGAGGAGGAGAGATGACGGAGACCGAACAGGCGTGGCACACCCTGGAGGCCGA
Source organism: Thiohalospira halophila DSM 15071 (assembly GCF_900112605.1). Classification (NCBI taxonomy): domain Bacteria; kingdom Pseudomonadati; phylum Pseudomonadota; class Gammaproteobacteria; order Thiohalospirales; family Thiohalospiraceae; genus Thiohalospira; species Thiohalospira halophila. The sequence continues at coordinate 60,266 of NZ_FOMJ01000002.1, read as the reverse complement.
TGCCGCGCTCTCCGCCCTGGAGAGCCAGCCGGAAGGGCTCTCCGCCAGCGAGGCCGAGCAGCGGCTGACCCGCCACGGGCCCAACCGCATCACCACCGCCGCCCGGCGCTCCGCCCTCTCCCGCCTTCTCGCCCAGTTCCACAACGTCCTCATCTACGTACTCCTCGCCGCCGCGGCGGTCACGGCCCTGCTCGGCCACTGGGTGGACACCGGCGTCATCGTCGGCGTGGTCATCATCAACGCCATCATCGGCTTCCTGCAGGAGGGCAAGGCGGAACAGGCGCTGGACGCCATCCGCAACATGCTCTCGCCCCGGGCCACCGTGCGGCGGGGCGGCCAGAGCACCACCGTGGACGCCACCGCGCTGGTCCCCGGCGACGTCGTCCTGCTGGCCCCGGGCGACAAGGTCCCGGCCGACCTGCGCCTGTTCAAGGCGCGCGACCTGCAGATCGACGAGTCGGTCCTCACCGGGGAATCGGTGGCGGTGGAGAAGACCACCGAGACCGTGGCCGGCGACGCCGCCCTGGGCGATCGTCGCGGCATGGCCTACTCCGGCACCCTGGTGACCTACGGCCAGGCCAGCGGCGTGGTCGTTGCCACCGGCGATACCACCGAGATCGGCCGGATCAGCGCCATGCTGGAGGAGGTCCAGACCCTGCAGACGCCGCTGCTGCGACAGGTGGCCAACTTCGGCCGGGTCCTGAGCGCCGTGATCCTGGCCGTGGCCGGCCTGGCCTTCGCCTTCGGCATCCTGGTGCGCGACTACGCCCTCACCGAGATGTTCCTGGCCGCCGTGAGCCTGGCGGTGGCCGCCATCCCCGAGGGGCTGCCGGCCATCATGACCATCACGCTGGCCATCGGCGTCCAGGCCATGGCGCGACGCAACGCCATCGTGCGCAAGCTGCCGGCGGTGGAGACCCTGGGCTCCGTCTCGGTGATCGGTTCCGACAAGACCGGGACCCTGACCCGCAACGAGATGACCGTGCAGCAGGTCCTCACCGCCGAGCGGGCCTACCACGTCACCGGGGCCGGCTACGAACCCCGGGGCGCCTTCCGCCTGGACGGCGAGGAGGTGGATCCGGCCGCGGATGACACCCTCATGGAGCTCGGCCGCGCCGGACTGCTGTGCAACGACGCCAGCGTCTTCGAGATCGATGGCCAATGGCGGCTGGCCGGGGACCCCACCGAGGGCGCCCTGGTCACTCTGGCGGGCAAGCTGGGGCTGGACGGCGCCCGGGAGGAGGAGGCACGCCCACGGGACGACGTCATCCCCTTCGACTCCGCGCACAAGCTCATGGCCACCCTCCACCACGACCACGCCGGCCACGCCTTCATCTTCGTCAAGGGGGCGCCGGAGGCGGTACTGGAGCGGTGCAGCCACGTCCGCGTGGACGGCGACGAAAAGCCGCTGAACCACACCGAATGGACGGAGCGCATGGAGACCCTGGGGCGTGAGGGCCAGCGGGTCCTCGCCGTCGCCTTCGCCCCCGCCGCCGACCACCGCCACGACCTGCGCTTCGAGGATATCGAGGGCGGCCTGACCCTGCTGGGACTGGTAGGGATCATCGACCCGCCCCGGGAAGAGGCCATCCGCGCGGTGGCCGAGTGCCGGCGCGCCGGGATCCGGGTGAAGATGATCACCGGCGACCACGCCATCACCGCCGCCGCCATCGGCGGCCAGATGGGGATCGGCGACGGCGAGCGGGTCCTCACCGGCGCCGATGTCGACCGCATGGACGACGCCACCCTCGACGACGAGGTGGACCGGGTGGATGTCTTCGCCCGCACCAGCCCGGAGCACAAGCTCCGCCTGGTCCGCGCCATCCAGGCCCGGGACCAGGTGGTGGCCATGACCGGCGACGGCGTCAACGACGCCCCGGCGCTCAAGCAGGCGGACGTGGGCGTGGCCATGGGCCGCAACGGCACCGAGGTGGCCAAGGAGGCGGCGGAGATGGTGCTCGCGGACGACAACTTCGCCTCCATCGCCGCCGCCGTGCGCGAGGGCCGCACCGTCTACGACAACCTCAAGAAGGCGATCCTCTTCATCCTGCCCACCAACGGGGGCCAGGCACTCATCCTCCTGGCGGCCATCGCCCTAGGTTATACCCTGCCCATCACACCGGTGCAGATCCTCTGGGTGAACATGGTCACCGCCGTGACCCTGGCCCTGGCCCTGGCCTTCGAGCCCTCCGAGCCGGGCGTCATGGAGCGCCCACCCCGGAACGCCCGGGAGCCGCTGCTCTCCGGTTTCCTGATCTGGCGCATCACCATGGTCTCGGCGCTCATGCTCGCCGCCGCCGGCGGGGTCTTCGTCTGGCAGCAGGCCATGGAGGCCGGTATCGAGGTGGCCCGCACCGCGGCGGTGAACGCCCTGGTGGTGCTGGAGATCTTCTACCTCTTCAACGCCCGCTTCATCACCACCGGCAGCGTCGGCCACCACGGCCTCACCGGTAACCGGGCGATCTGGATCGCCGTGGGCGCCCTGGTGATCCTCCAGGGGCTCTTCACCTGGGCGCCGCCGCTGCAGCTGCTCTTCGGCACCGCCCCGCCCGCGCCGACCGTTTGGCTGGCCATCCTCGCTGCCGGCGTGGCACTGTTCGTCATCGTGGAGGCCGAGAAGGCCCTCCAGCGTCACCGTGGCCGCCAGTCCTGAGCCCTTGAGGAGCCATCTTGACCAACTTGCCCGATTACCTCAGCCCCGCCGCCATCACCCGCCAGGTCCGCGCCGCCCTGGAGGAGGACCTGGGCCGCGGGGACGATCCCACCGCCGCCGGCATCCCCTCGGATGCCGTGGCCGATGGCCGGGTCATCTGCCGGGAGCGCGGGGTGCTTGCCGGTGCCCCCTGGTTCGAGGCCGCCTTCACCGAGCTGGACCCGGACGTCACCATCACCTGGTACCAGGGCGATGGTGACTCCCTGAGCGCGGGGGCGCAGATCTGCCACCTGCGCGGCCCGGCGCGGGCCATCGTGAGCGCCGAGCGCACGGCGCTGAACTTCCTCCAGACCCTGTCGGGGACGGCCACCACCACCCGGACCTTCGTCCAGGCGGCCGCCGGGACCGACGTGGACATCCTGGACACCCGCAAGACCCTCCCCGGCCTGCGCCTGGCTCAGAAGTACGCCGTCCTCTGCGGCGGCGGCACCAACCACCGGCTGGGGCTGTTCGACGCCATCCTCATCAAGGAGAACCACATCGCCGCCGCCGGCTCCATCCCGGCGGCGGTGACCACGGCCCGCCATCACGCCCCCCGGCTGCCGCTGGAGGTGGAGGTGGAGACGGTGGATCAGCTGCTGGAGGCCATGGATGCCGGCGCCGACCGGATCCTGCTGGACAACATGGACACCGAGACGCTCCAGGCGGCGGTGGAGGCCGCCGGTGGCCACGTGGTGCTGGAGGCCTCGGGGAACATGACCCCGCAGCGGGTGGGCGAGGTGGCGCAGACCGGGGTGGACTGCATCTCCGTGGGGGCACTCACCAAGGATGTGCGCGCCCTGGACCTCTCCCTGCGTCTGGACGCCATCGGTACCTGAAGGGTGCCGAGTCGGACCTAGTCCACTAGCCAGTCGGCGGCGAAGGCCTCCGCCGGCTGGGGATACCCGAAGTGAAAGCCCTGAGCGACGTGGCAGCCCTCCTCCTGGAGGAAGGCGAGCTGCCCCGGCGTCTCCACCCCCTCGGCAACGACCTTGAGCCCCAGGCTACGGCCGAGGCTGACTACCGTGGAGACGATGGCGGCATCCTCCGGGTCCTCGGCGATCCCCTTCACGAAGGACTGGTCCACCTTGAGCGCCGTGATGGGGAAGCGGCGCAGGTAGGCCAGGGAGGAATAACCGGTCCCGAAGTCGTCCACCGCGACCCCCAGGCCCATGTCGCGGATCCGGCGCAGACGCTCCACCGACCTCTGGGTATCCTGCATGAGCACCCCCTCGGTGAGCTCCAGCGCCAGCAGCCCCGGGTCGATCCCGGAATCGGCCAGTGCCGCCTCGAGGGGCTCCACCGGGTTGTCGCGGCCGAACTGCAGCGCCGAGATATTCACCCCCACCGGAACCACCGGCAGGCCGGCCTCCTGCCACCAGCGCAGCTGCTGGCAGACGTGGTGGAGGACCCAGTCCCCGATGGGGCCGATAAGCCCGGTCTCCTCCGCCAGGGGAATGAAATCCGCCGGCGAGACCAGCCCCATGTCGGGATGGTGCCAGCGCAGCAACGCCTCGGCGGAGACCAGCTCGCCGCTGGCGGCATCCACCAGGGGCTGGTAGTAGCACTCGAACTGCTCCCGCTCCAACGCCCGGCGGAGATGGTTTTCCAGGGTCAGGCTCTGGAAGGTGTGGGCGTTCATCTCCGGGGTGTAGAGCTGGTAGGTATTGCGGCCCAGCTCCTTGGCCCGGTACATGGCGTTGTCCGCCGCCCGGGAGAGGGCCTCGCCGTCGTCGCCATCCAGGGGGTAGAGACTGATACCGACGCTGGAGGTGACGAAGAGTTCGTTGCCGTCCACGTTGAAGGGGTGGCCCAGCCGCTCCACCAGGCGCCGGGCGACGTTCACCGCATCCCGACTCTCGTCGATCTCCGGCAGCAGGACCACGAACTCGTCGCCGCCAAGGCGGGCCAGGGAATCGCCCTCGCGCAGCTCCGCGCGCATGGCGTCGGCCACCTGGAGCAGCAGAGCATCGCCCACGGCGTGGCCCAGGGTGTCGTTGACGCGCTTGAAGCGGTCCAGGTCGACGTAGAGCAGGGCCAGCTGATGCTCGTAGCGGTGCGCCTGGGCGATGGCGACCTGGAGGCGGTCGTCGAAGAGCCGCCGGTTGGGCAGGCCGGTGAGGGCATCGTAGTAGGCCAGCCGCCGGATCCGCTCTTCATTCTCCTTGATCCGGGAGATATCGGAGAACATGGCGGCGTAGTTGGTGACGACACCCTCGTCGTCCTCGATCCCGGTAATGGTCAGCAGTTCGGGGTAGATCTCGCCGTTCTTGCGGCGGTTCCAGATCTCCCCCTGCCAGTGGCCCCGCTCGCGCAGCTCGCGCCACATCTCGCGGTAGAACTCCGGCCCGTGGCGCCCCGAGGAGAGCATGGCCGGCGTCTGGCCGATGGCCTCCTCGGGCTGGTAGCCGGTGAGCCGGGTAAAGGCCGGATTCACCGACTGGATGCGGGTCTCGCTGTCGGTAATGATGACGCCGTCCGGCGAGGCCTCGATGATGCGCTCGGCCATGCGGAGGTTCTTCCGCGAGGTCTGCAGCGCCTGGTCGCGCTCGCGCAGGGCGCTCTTGAGTTCGCGGACGTAGACGAACTCCACGCTGGAGAGGATGTCGGTAAAGCCCACCAGGCCGGTGATACGGCCGGAATCGTCGGTGACGCCGACGTGGCGCACCGCCTCCTCCACCATGAGGTTGCGCACGTGGAAGAGGCTCTGCTCCACCGGCGCCGCCAGCAGCGGTCGACTGGCCAGCTCACCAGCAGTAGCGGTAGTGGACTCGCTGGCCAGGGCGCGCACCAGGTCGCGCTCGGTGAGGATCCCCGGGTCGGCATCCTCGCCCACCACCACGGCATCGGCGCCGTACTCGCGCAGGGTCGTGACCGCCTCGCTGAGACTGGCGTCGTTGGCGACCCGCGGTGGATGCTGGCGCATCACCGAGCCCACCTCGCGCAGATGGAGGTAGTGCTCGATGGACTGGTTGAGGACGACGTCGGTCTGGCTCACCACCCCCTGAGGTCGGCCGGCCGCGTCCACCACCAGGTAGTGGCGGACCTGGTCCTCCTGAAAGTGAACGGCCACCTCGTTGGCCGGGGTGGAGCCGGGGATGGTCTTCACCGGCGCGGTCATGACCTCGCCCACGGCTCGACGCCCGGTGTCGCCGCTGGCATAGTCCAGTCGGAGGGCATCGCGCTCGGTCCAGATCCCGACCGGCTGGCCGTCCTCCACCACGAGGATGGAGCTGCAGCGCCGATCGCTCATGCGCCGAGCCACCTCGCGCAGCGACTCCTCGGGGGCGCACTCCAGGATGTGGGGGTGGATGATCGCCTCGACCGGCTGATCCGTACTCATGAACAGGAGCTTCCCCTTCGAGGCCTCCATGCCCGCTACCCAGCAGCCCATTGACACTCCCTGTCCCGGCTACGTGATCATTCGGAGGATTGTACGCTCATTGACCATGTTCAACATCCGAGAACTGAATCGCTCGCTCCTCGCCCTGGCAACCCTGCTGATCACCGCCTGCTCCAGCGGCGGTAGCGACGCCGCCAGCCCCTCAGTCACGGCCGAGACCCGGGAGGGCCCCACGCGGGTGGCCGCGCGCACGGTGCATGTCGGAGTGGACTGCGGCACGCGGGGTCCGCAGCCGGCCATCACCTGGATCGGGGATAGCGGCGCCCGGGAGCGGCTGGTTCGCCGCCTGGGTGCCAATGCCATCGACGGCTTCGGCGGGCTCCCCGCCATCAACTTCCGTTCCCACGGCCTGGTCCTGGTGGAGATGGGCCGCCGCGCCACCTCCGGCTACAGCCTGGAGCTGGCCACCCCGCGGGTGCTGGTCCAGCCCGACGGCCAGGCACGCATGGAGATCCGCGCCCGCCGGCCGGAAGCCGGCACCGTCACCGCCCCCATGCTCACCTACCCCTGCCTGGTGGCCCGCGTCCCCCGCGCCGGCTTCGACCGACTCGATGTGGTGGATGGCGAGGGGCGCTCCTGGGGCACGGCGCGGGTCGATTGAATCCGGGCCAATCGGTTCCCGGCCTGCTCCAGCCGGGCTCAGAGAACCCCAGGCCCTGTTGCAGAAGGCGGGGATTTGTATTAGAAATTACTAATATTTACCCCATTCGGAGGTTCCATGCGCCGCATTCTCGCCCTCACCCTCGGTCTGACCCTGGCCGGCACGGCCGCCGCCGACGATCTGGCCCTGTCGGCCACCGAGGTTCACGAACGCGTCACCAGCGGGGACGAGGAGATCCTCTTCATCGACGTCCGCGATCCCGCCGAGATCCACTTCGTGGGCTTCACCGACGTGGTGGACGCGAACATCCCCTTCAGGCGCATCGACCTCACCGGCTGGAACGAGCGCAAGGGGGTCTTCGCCATGCCCATGAACCGGGACTTCGCCGAGGAAGTGGCCGCCGCCCTGGAGGCCCGCGGCATGGACCGCTCCGACACGGTGATCACCATGTGCCGCTCCGGCAGCACCCGCGGCAAGCCCAGCGCCGAGTACCTGCTGGAACAGGGCTTCGAGTCGGTCCACTACGTTCGCCACGGCTTCCAGGGCGACCGCATGGAGGAGGGGCAGCTCGCCGGCCGCCGCCTGCGGAATGGCTGGCAGAACTCCGGCCTGCCCTGGTCCGGCAGCCTGAACCGGGAGAAGATGGCCGGTCCGGCCGAGTAGGCCCGGTCGCGCCCGGCCTCCGGGCCGCTCGCTCGTTCCACCGTCCCGGGTGGCCCCCCTGAGAGCCGCCCGGGAAGGTCGTCAGTCGTTGGCGGAAGAGGCGGCCACGCTGCCCCGGACCGGCAGGGAAAAGAAGGTCCGCCACACCATCCGGCCGGTGAGCCCCGCCTCCCGATTCCACGGGAACAGCGAGACCAGGCGCGCCATGGCGCAATAGCCCACCAGCACCTGGGCCCAGGTCCCGATCATGGGGACCCAGAAGAGCCAGCGCATGGGCTCGGGCAGCGCGATCAGCAACAGCAGGAGATAGAAGAACCGCACCTGGACCGGGAAGTCGGTCACTCCCGATGCCCGCAGGGTGAAATGCGCCAGGTTGACCACGGTCAGGCCGATGGCCAGGTAGAGCCCCAGCGGATCCACCAGCACCCCCCAGCTCAACAGCGCCGCGGTCACCAGCCAGTACCACCAACCCAGGTCCCTGACCTCAAGCATCAGCATCATCTTCCTCCTCTATCATTCGTACGCGGCCGCTCAGCCCCTGACCGTCCGCCAGTATATCTTCCGTCGCCGGATCCGGCAGGTTCGACTCCCGTTACCAGGGCGCGTTCCCGTACCGACCCGGGATTCCAGGACCCGCCCCTCCACCAGCCCCGACACCCTTTCAATGGAATCGAAAGGGTCGGCTTCATCCGCCGGAACGCGCGGTTTCGTTCAGTGAGAACCAGGCGTATAGACTGTCATGAAAGAACCCTACTACCAGCAGGCTCACACCATGTCGAACAACCCCGGATTCACCGAACGAGTCGAGGCGATTCGGGAGCAGTCGCCCACCGAGGCGGCGGACGCACTGGCGAAGCTGGAGCCGGACGAGATCCAGTTCGTCCTGACGCGCCTGCCCCATGACCAGGCAATGGAGGTGGCGTCCCACATGGCGGAGTCGGTGGGCCCGGAGGACCTTGCCACCAGGGCCGTGCTTTCCGGCGTCGAAGAGACCATCGGCGAGCTGATGACGCCCGTGCCGGCGGTCCTGCCGGCCAGCCACACCGTGGCCGAATCCCTCGCCTTCCTGGTGAAGAGCTCGGACCTGCAGGAGATCAGCTACATCTTCGTCACCGAAGCCGAACGCCTGGTCGGTGTCGTGGGGATGCGGGAGCTGCTACTGGCCAAGCCGTCCGAAACCCTGGCGGATATCATGATCGCCAATCCGTTCGCCTTCCAGGCGGACACCCCGATCCACGAGGCCATCGGCGAAGTGCTCTATCGCCATTATCCGTTATACCCGGTGGTCGACGATGCGCAGCGCATACTGGGGGTGGTGCACGGCTGGAAGCTGTACGAGCGCATTGCCTCGGAGCTCAGCGGCCAGGCCGGCGCCCAGTACGGCGTGGACAAGGAGGAGCAGGTCAGCACCTCGGTCCTCTCGTCGTTCCGCATGCGCCATCCCTGGTTGCTGGTCAATCTGGCAACGGCCTTTGCGGCCGCCGTGGTGGTGGGGGCCTTCGAGGACACCATCACCCGGATCGTCGCCCTGGCGGTCTTCCTGCCCGTACTGGCCGGCCAGAGCGGCAATACCGGCGCCCAGGCCCTGGCCATCACCCTCCGGGGCATGACCCTCGGCCAGCTCCGGGACTACCCGGTCGGCAAGCTGTTACGCAAGGAGATCCTGCTGGGCGCGCTCAACGGCGTCATCGTGGGGCTCATCGCCGGCGTGGTCATGTTCATCTATGCCGTGATGACGAATTCCATCGAGCCGCTCTTGCTGGGCCTGGTGATCGTCATCGCCATGACCGGCGCCTGTATCGGCAGCGGCATCTTCGGCGTGATGGTCCCGCTGACGTTGAAGCGGTTCGGGGCCGACCCGGCCACCGCTAGCAGCATCTTCCTGACCACCTTCACCGACATCCTCGGCATGGGACTGATGCTGTTCCTGGCGACGGCCCTGGTACTTTAGGGGGCCTTGCCTTGGTCATCCCGGCGGAGCAACGCGAGAAGACGGGAACGAGCCAGACCGTCCCCCTGACGGCGTGGACCGGCGCAAGGACCTGGACGACCGGCTGGCCCGGAACCGGGTCGAGCCCGTCGCCGAGTCTGGAAGGCATTCTCGGGACTGAAGCCGTCCCTTTGAGGGTGTATAATCACCCTTAACATGCGCCGTAACGGATGGGGGTCCCCATGGCCGACCGTAAAGACGACACCAAGTCCAGCGCGCCCACCAAGCGCGACCGGATCATCCGGACGGTGGCCACCTCGACCGCGATCGAGACGGGCGAGTCGACCCGGAAGATCGAGGAGCGCCTGCGCTCCCGCAAGGGTCGCTTCAAGGATCTAACGCTCGCCTGACCAGTTCCTCCATGGGCTCGTAGTCGCCATCCAGCCCCGCATGAATGGCGCCGATGTAGTCGGGCTTCCCGCTTCCCCAAGCGTCGTACTGTAGCGGCCCGAAACCTGCCTGGGCCGCCATTACATCCGCCAGCAGGCGTGCAATACGGCCATTCCCTTCCCGGAAGGGATGGATCAGGACCAACTCTACATGCACCCGGGCGATCGCCGGGACCAACTGCTCCAGGGTCATCCCGGCACAGGGTATGCTAACGAGTAGGTATTCCTGCTCGAACTCGGCAAGCAGCCTGGGGACAAGGGCGGCGTTAGCGAACTGAAAACCGTCCTTACCCAGGTTGACCCCCCGCTCCTGACCAGCCCACTCATAGACCTTCCCCAGCCACCGGCGATGCCACTCCTTGATGACCGCCACGGTGATGGGCTCATCCCTGGGGAAGCTCTCGAGAACGGCCTCATACAATTGGAGGAGCAGGTCGGTCTCGACCTCCACCATCTCCGCGGGGTCTGTGATGGATAGCTTATTGGCCAGCACGGCCTCATCAGACCCAGGCTCGTACTTCCCCTCGACTCCCACCACCGAGTAGCGATCCATTGATGGTCTCCCCTTCGTGCGCTCCATACCGGCTACCGATATGTCGAAATCAAGTACCTCAAGGTGATCAAGGGGACAACAAGCATTTCACACCAGTGGTGTGACGTCACGGTGGTTCTCGCACCTTGGGTTGCGCCCCTCGCCACAAGGCGGTATGGGACGTAAGCCGACAGAGCGAGCGAAGGCGGCCAAGGAAAGGGGGATGGAGTCGCACGGAGGCCCGACGGCCGTCTCGCGTGATGGCGAGGCGGCGAAATCGGTTCCTCCCGGGTTGTGACTATCTTGTGACTCGGAGGGATCGGGGCCTTTCGGAGAATACCGTAAGCCCCTGATTTGTATGGTGCCGGAGAGAAGACTTGAACTTCCGACCTACCGATTACGAATCGGTTGCTCTACCAGCTGAGCTACTCCGGCGAAGCGGGGGAGTATAGCGAAGGGCAGCGCGCCGTCCAAGCGCCCTCAGGCGTTGTTGCGCACCCGGATGACCACGTCCACGCCCTCGGCCACCGTCCCCTCGGGGAGGTGAGGCATCTCCGGGACCGGAAATTCACTGGCGTCCACGTCCTCCAGGGCCCCCGTATCCACGTTGTAGATGTGGTGGTGCGGGTCGGTGTTGGAGTCGTAGAAGACCCGGGAGGGATCCACGATGACCTCGCGGATGAGACCCTTGCGCGCGAACAGGGCGAGCGTGTTGTAGACCGTGGCCTTGGAGACGTTCGCCCCCTCGGCCCGGACCATGGCCAGCACCTGGTCGGCGGCCAGGTGCTGCGGCTGGGCCAGCATGCAGGAGGCGATACTCACCCGCTGCTGCGTGGGATTGATGCCAAGCCCCTGGAGGCGATGATTGATTTCAGCCCGGTTCAGCATAGTCTCAGTACCGATGCTCGCAATACGTCACTGGGGATTATAGGGGGCTGAGTGGACTAAGTCCAATTCGCAGCCACTCACACCTCGGCCGGGGCGGGCGCGTAGACGGATGGGTCCAGGCGCGTGGGCCATCCCATGAGGAGATCGGTGAGCAGGCGCGCCGAGGCGGGCCCCATGACGACGCCGTTACGATAGTGGCCGGTATTGAGCCAGAGCCCCTCCAGCTCCGGGTGGGGCCCGATGAGTGGCACGCCCTCCGGGGAGCCCGGCCGCAGGCCGGCCCAGTGGCGCTCCACCGGGGCATTCCCCAGGGCGGGAACCATGCTGACAGCCAGGCGTACCAGCTGGCGCCTGGCCTCTTCGGTGGTGGTCTTGTCGAAGCCGGCCTCTTCCAGGGTGCTGCCGGCCAGGACGTGGCCGTCCCGGCGCGGGATGATGTAATGGTCATGGCGCAACAGCACGCGCCGGATCCGGTCCGGCGTCGTGCGGAAGACCACCATCTGGCCGCGCACGGGCCGTATGTCAGCGCTCACCCTCGTTCCAGCCAGCAGATTGCCGCTCCAGGCCCCGCCGGCCAGGATCACGCAGCCGGCCTCGAAGCGGCCCGACTCGGTCTCCACGCCCTCGATACGCCCTTCGCTCTTCAGCCAGCCGGTGACCGGGGTCTGCTCGTGGAGAGGCACGCCCAGGTGGTCGAGGCTGCCTCGCAGGGCGCGGACCAGGCGGGGATTGCGGATATTGGCCACCTCCGGCATCCAGACGGCGTCGCCGGGCGCGGTCCCCAGGGCGGGCTCGAGCTTCGCTACCCGCTCGTTATCGGGCAGCTCCAGGCGCAGGCCGTGGTCCCGGGCCCAGTAGCGGGCCTTGCTCCCCTCGCCGCTGTCCAGCACCAGCATGCCGGTGTGGTACCACTCCGGATCGATCCCGGACTCGGCACGGAGCTGCTCCGCCAGGGCCTGGTAGCGGCGCTGGCTCCAGATCGCCAGCCGGGTAATGGGCTCCGGCGACCGCCAGGGATAGAGTGGCGAGAGGATCCCGCCCCCGGCCCAGGAGGACTCCGCCCCCGCCTCGCCCCGCTCCAGGATGCGCACGCGCCACCCCTCCAGGGCCAGCTCGCGGGCCGTGAGCATACCGATAAGGCCGCCGCCGACGACCAGGCAGTCGTCACCGGAGCCGGGGGATGAGGGGGCCAGTCGCGTCATGGAGTCCATTCTAGGCGGGTTCGGGCCGAGTCCGCCATCGGCAGGCACCGATTCGGCCACGCATTGATCCAGTGGTGCCCGTGTGTCAGTTTCTTGGGCAAGGATCGCTCTACGTCACGGACGACGTCGCATGCCCAGCACGAAGCACCAGCCCGGCTACACCCTCGTGGAGGTGATGGTCGCCGTTGCCATCCTCGGCATCGGCGTGGTCGGCCTGGTCGGCCTCCAGGCCGATTCCGCCCGCTACCAGAACGCCACCTACCACCAGACCCTGGCCACCCTGCTGGCCCGCGACCTGGCCGAACGCATCCGGGCCAACGCGGACGCCGCCGCCGGCGGCGCCTACGTCGGCACCGGCACGGGTAGCAGCCCCGACTGCGTGAGCGCTGCCTGCACCCCGGGCCAGCTCGCCGCCTTCGACCTGGCTGCCTGGCGCCAGCGCGCCCTGGACCGGCTCCCCTCCGCCTGGGTCGACAGCAGCCGGAACGGCGATACCTATACCGTGCGGATCGGCTGGGGGAGTACCAGCAACGCGGACGACTGCAGCCCGACTACGTGTGTCTCCCTGGAGGTGACGCCGTGAACCGGGGCTTCACGCTCGTGGAGCTCATGATCGCGCTCGCCGTGGGTGCCATCCTGCTGGCCGGCATCGGGAGCCTCGTCCAGGGCACCCACGACAGCAATCGCCTGCAGCAGAACCAGGCCCAGGTCCAGGGCAACGCCCGCTTCGCCCTGAACCAGCTGGGGCGGGACCTGCTGGCCGCCGGTCACCTCGGCTGCACCAGCACGGGCCGGCTCGAGCAGCTGGACGTGGTCAGCAGCGGCAGCGCCTTCCGGACCGATTTCACGACCGCCATTACCGGCCACGAGGCCGCCGGCAGCGGCCCCGGCGATACCCTGAACCGGGACAATACGGCCGCCAACTGGACCCCGGCCCTGCCCACCGCGTTGCAGGGGAGGGTCCTCGCCGGCTCCGACGTCCTGATCCTGCGGCGCGGACGCGGTCCGGTCCTCCCCCTGAGCCGGGAGAAGGGAAACGACCGGATCTTCGTGGACCCGGCCAGTGGCCTGGATGAGGGGTGTAGCGGCGACCTCTGCCCTGGTGACCAGGCCGTGGTCACCGACTGCGCCCGGGCCCGGGTCTTCACCGTCACCGCCATCCAGTCGGTGAACAGCGGTGCCGAACACGCCCTGGTGCACGGCGATGGCGATGATGATGGTGGCAACGACACCGCCCTCTGGGGCGGGCCGGCCGCCGGCGACCAGCGCTACCACTTCACCGCGCAGAATGGCCTGGTACAGCGGGTCTCCACCATCGCCTGGTTCGTGGGCCGCTCCAACGGCATCCCGACCCTCCTGCGCTGGGCCGACGGCGATCTCACCCGGATCGCCCGCGGGGTGGAGACCCTGCAGCTGTTCTACGGCGAGGACACCGATGGCGACGGCACCCCCAACCGCTATCGGCCCGCCGACCAGGTGGGCGATTTCGCCGAGGTGATAACCGTCCGGGTCGACCTGCTACTGGCAGGCGATCGACCCCTGCGCCAACCGGCGAGCAACCCCGTGGATGACCTCGGACCCGGCCCCGGCGGGAATGCCGGGCCCGGCAGCCGGGTCCGCGTGACCGGGAACCCCGATCGCCTCCTGCGCGAACCCGTGGGCCTGACCTTCCACCTGCGCAACCGGGGAGACGGCCCATGAGGCATCAGCGCGGCGCCGTGCTCATCCTCGCCCTGACCCTGCTGGTCGCCCTGGCCGCCCTGACCCTGGCCAGTTTCCGCGGGGCCGATATCCAGCAGCTTCTGGCCACCGGCCAGCGGGATCGGGAGGCGACCCTGGCGGCGGCGGAGGCGACCCTGGAGGCCGCCTGGGAGGAGGGCCGGAGCCGCATGACGCGCCCGACCACCTGCTCCGGGGCGGACTGCGACGATGTCTATCCCCGGGGCGAACTGCCCCTGGGGCCCGGCAACAACTGGCGGGTCACCGACGACACCTGGTGGACGAACAACGGCGAACTCACCGAGGACGGCCGCTACGTCGTGGAGTACCTCGGCTTTATTCCCGACGACCTGGGGGTGGGCCGGGCGGGCCGTAAGGGGCGCGACCTCTATCGCGTCATCGCCCGCGCCACCGGCTCCCAACCGGGGACCCGGGTCGTCCTCGAAGTAATCTACGCCCGCCGCTTCACCGACTGACCTTTACCGACCAGCAAGGAGGGAACCGCGCATGGATGCTCGCCACTCCCCGCCGTTCATCGCGGCCCTGCTCGCCCTCGCGGCCGGCGGGGCCACCGCCGACCCGCTCAACCTGGCCTCGCAGCCACTGACCCTCGCCTCCGGCGTCGAACCCAACGTCATGATCCTGCTGGACGACTCCGGCTCCATGGACACCGTAGAGGAGTGCGACCGCTGGGAAGAGAGCTGGTGGGGACGCCGGGAGTGCGTGGAGGGCAGGGTCACGCGCATGGACATCGCCCGGGAGGTCACCACCGACCTGGTAGCGGACAATCCCGATACCCGTTTCGGCCTGACCCTCTTCGACGGCAACGAGGGAGGCCGGGTGGTGGCCGGCTGCGGCAGCGACCAGCAGACGGTCCGGGATGCCATCGAGAACGCCCGCGCGGTGGGCGGCACACCACTGGCGGAGGCCTATTACGAGGTCACACGCTATTTCCGGGGCCTGGGCGGCTTCTTCCAGGAGGCCGACTACCAGTCCCCCGTGGAGTACCGCTGCCAGAACAGCTTCGTCATTACCGTGAGCGACGGCGAACCCACTCAGGACGATACCTGGCCCCACCACGACCCGGACGACCCCGACCACCGCCTCCCGGACTGGGACGAGGACGAAAACGACCGCAACGGCTACCTGGACGACTTCGCCCTCTTCGCCCGGGAGACCGACCTGCGCCACGGCGGCACCGATGCCACCGGCACCGGCTTCGATGAGCCCCCCTTCTCCCATCAGGAGCTGCGGACCTTCACCATCGGCTTCACCACCGACCTGGACCTGCTGGAGGAGGCCGCCGACTACGGCGGCGGCGACTACTACACCGCCGACAACGCCGAGGAGCTCACCCGCGCCCTGGAGGAAGCCATGGCCTCCATCCGCGACCTCACCGCGACGGCCGCCCCCGTGGCGGCCAACACCGGCCAGGTCTCCGGCGAGAGCCGGATCTACCAGGCCCGCTTCCAGGGTGGCGACTGGAGCGGCGATCTCCTCGCCTACACCCTGGATACGCAGACCCTGACCCTCGCCGGGGCACCGGAGTGGACCGCCAGCGACCGGATCCCCGAACCGGACCAGCGCACCCTCGTCGTCGGAGAGGAGGGCACCCCCCTGCGCTGGGATCAGCTGGACACGGCGACCCGGAACGCGCTGGGCGACCCGGAAGTGGTGGCCTGGCTGCGCGGCGATCGCGGCACCGAGGAGCAGAACGGCGGCGACTGGCGGGACCGCGCCCACCGTCTGGGAGACATCGTCCATTCCGGGCCGGCCTACTCCGGGCCACCGGCCTCGGGCTACGACCGGGTCCACTGGTCCGGCGGCGACGAATCCGACTATGCCGCCTACCGCGAGGACCATGCGGACCGCACCCCGCTGATCCTGGCGGGCGCCAACGACGGCTTCCTCCACGCCTTCGATGCCGAGGACGGGACGGAACGCTTCGCTTACGCCCCCTCGCCGGTGGTCGACCGGCTGGGCGATCTCGCCGACCCGGTCTACGACCACCAGTACTACGTCGACGGTACCCCCACGGTGGCCGACGCCTGGAGCCAGGATGGCTGGGGCACCTTCGCCGCCGGCGGCCTGCGCGCCGGGGGGCAGGGGATCTACCTGCTGGACATCACCGATCCCGACGACTTCACCGACGAGGCGGGCGCCGGCAACCAGGTGGTCTGGGAGTTCACCGACGCCGATGACGCCGAACTGGGCTATACCTTCTCCCGCCCCGCCATCGCCCACATGGCCAACGGCGAGTGGGCCGTGATCTTCGGCAACGGCTACAACAACAGCGAGGCCGACGGCCACGCCGGCGGCGGGACCGCCAGCCTCTTCATCGCCCCCATCGATGCCGGGCGCGACGGCTGGACCGCAGACGACTACACCCGTCTGGATACCGGCGTCGGCAGCGCCGCCGACCCCAACGGCCTGGCCACCGCCACCCCCGTGGACCTCGACGGCGACGGCGTCGTGGACACCATCTACGCCGGCGACCTGCGCGGCAACCTCTGGAAGTTCGACGTCGACAACACCTCCGCCTCCGGCTGGGCGGTGGCCAACGGCGGCACCCCCCTCTTCCGGGCGACGGGCCCCGATGGCGAGGGCCAGCCCATCACCAGCGCCCCCCGGGTGGGCCGCCACCCGCGGGGTCACGGGGTCATGGTCTACTTCGGTACCGGCCAGTACCTGGAACCCGACGACGCCGACGCCATCGGCCAGGGCCGACAGGCCTTCTACGGGATCCTGGACGAGGGCAGCCCCGCCTCCGCCGACAACCTGCTGGAGCAGGAGGTGACCTGGGAGGGAACGGTGGACGGCACCGGCATCCGCGTGACCAGCGACGAACGAATGCGCGCCCACCATGACGGCTGGTACATGGAGCTGCCCAGCGCCGGCGAACGCGTGGTGAACCCCCCGCTACTGCGAAGCGGCCGGATCATCTTCACCACCCGGATCCCCAGCGGCGATGCCTGCGGCTACGGCGGCACCGGCTGGCTCATGGAGCTGGACGCCGTTAGTGGCGCGCGGCTGAGCCGGACCCCCTTCGACATCAGCGACGACGGGA
Organism: Thiohalospira halophila DSM 15071; assembly: GCF_900112605.1. Lineage (NCBI taxonomy): Bacteria > Pseudomonadati > Pseudomonadota > Gammaproteobacteria > Thiohalospirales > Thiohalospiraceae > Thiohalospira > Thiohalospira halophila. The sequence continues at coordinate 43,120 of NZ_FOMJ01000002.1, read as the reverse complement.
CGGTGGACGAGGCGGACATGGTCGATAACCCCGAAAGCGGTGATGACGGTGATGACCAGGTAGCCGCCAGCGGCCGCAAGAGCGAATCGGGCATGCCCACGGCCCCGAAGGTGCTGGACATCGGCGATACCGAGCCCGGCGAGGTGAAGGTGACCGCCGGCACCGCCGGCGAGGTGGAGACCATCCAGGAAGAGCGGCCACCGGGGAGCGTGGGCCGCCAGTCCTGGCGGCGCCTACGCTGAGGCGATTCAGCGCGGAGTGACGAAATCGGCCAGCGGCTGGGGGCTCGCCGCCAGCACCAATGGAGGCTCCGCACACATAACCGAAGAGTTCGCTCTCGATGATGTTCTCCGGGACGGCAGCACAGTTCATGGCCACTACCATTCTCGGAGAGAAAGAGAGTGCCCCGAATTGCAGATTGCAATCCGGGGCAGAGGGGAGTTCGGGGGAGGGAAATTGCAATTCCACTATCCCCGGGAGGGGTTCCCGGGGAAGCGGGGGCACCGGCAAGGAGCCGATACCCCGGTTGGCGCTAGCGTTTGCGCCAGGCGTCGAAGGCGCGCTCCAGCTCCTCGGGTTCGAGGTCGGCGGAGTTGACCATCTCGCCGGAGACCATGACCAGCTCCTCGTCACTCTGCCAGCGCTCCTTCTCGGCCTCGGAGGCGGGGATCACGAACCAGCCCAGGGCGGCGTAGGCCAGCCCGATGAGCGGTGAGAGCCAGCAGACGAAGGCGAAGGCGGCGTACTCCAGGGTCGGGATCCCCAGGGCGCCGGCGGTAAAGGCCGCGCCGGCTCCCCAGGGGATGAGGGGGTTCAACAACGTGCCCCCCTCTTCCACCGACCGCGAGAGGTTCAGGGTCGACAGGCCCTGGCCGCGGAACGCCGGGGCGAACATGCGCCCGGGCAGGGCGATGGAGAGGTAGGGATCACCGGAGACGAGGTTGGTCCCCGCCGCGCTGCCGGTACTCGCCAGGGTGAGGGAGAAACGGCCGCGCACCCGGGCCATGACGGCATTCAGGATGGCCTCGATGCAGCGGGTCTCCTCCACGATCCCGCCGAAGGCGAGCGCGATGAGGACCAGGGATATGGTCCACATCATGGACTGGATCCCGCCCGCGGAGAGGAGGCTGTCCACCGCATCCACCCCGGTATTGCTGGTGAAACCACCCTGCATGGCGGTCACCACCGCCTCCGGGCCGACCCCCTGGCCGATCACGGCCGTCACCGCCCCGGCAACCGCCCCCAGGAAGAGCGTGGGGAGCACCGGATACCGGCTCAGGGCGAGCACGAGCACCAGGACCGCCGGGAGCAGCAACAGCGGATGGAGGGTGAATTGTGCCTCCAGCCCCTCGAGGATGGTCGCCACGCGCTCGCCGTCCATGCCGGCCTCCGCATAGCCCAGCCCGATGAGCCAGTAGATCACGCCGGCAATGATGAGCGCCGGGACCGAGGTGGCCATCATTCCGCGGATGTGGCTGAAGAGGTTGGTGGAGGTAACCGCCGGCGCCAGGTTGGTCGTGTCCGACAGCGGCGACATCTTGTCGCCGAAGAAGGCGCCGGAGACGATGGCGCCACCCGTGAGGTACATGGGTATCCCCAGCCCCTCGCCGATACCCACCAGCGCCAGGCCGACCGTCCCCACGGTCCCCCAGGAGGTCCCCACCGCGATGGAGACGATGGTGGTCAGCAGCATGGCCGCCAGGAGGAAGAGCTCCGGCGTGATGAGCTGCAGGCCGTAGTAGATGAGCAGCGGAACCGTGCCGGAGAGGATCCAGCTGCCGATGATCATGCCGACCACGACGAGGATGGCCACCGACTGCAGGCCGATGTGGACGACGTGGTAGAGGCCGTTCTCCATCCGCCACCAGCGGATCCCGTTATACCAGCCCATGAGGCCGGTCATGGCGATACCGACGGTCAGCGGGATGTGGGGAATGAACTCGTCGAAGGCGACGATCTGGAGGAGGATGAGAGCCATGGTCACCAGGATGGGGAACAGCGCCATAGCGAGGCTGGGCAGGGGAACCTCGGGCTCCCCCTCTTCCGGGTTGCGGGTAATCATGAGACCTCGCGGGTTGCCATAGACCCGCTTATTCTATCATTGAGCGAATTTTGTTCAGCTCGCCCGCTGACTCTCCCTCTGCCTACAGCGGCCAGCGATCGCAGGCCACAGTGCCGTCCAGCAGCAACCGCCAGAGGTCCGGGGAGGCCTCCAGCTCGGCGTTGAGGATCCGGCGCGCCTCCGCCTCCAGGCCGGCGGCGGCGGTACCGTCGGCCAGGCTCAGGCGGACGTGGGCGGCCTGGGGGTCCGGCACCGGCCGCCCGATCTGGCTGACCAGGTAGACCTCCGCCCCCTCGATACCGTCCACCTCCCGGACCATCGCCTCGGCGGCGCGGCTGGCGATGAGGTTGTAGACCTTGCCCACATGGGTCACCGGGTTCTTGCCGGCCACCGACTCCATGGTCATGGGCCGGTAGGGAGTGATGAGGCCGTTGACCCGGTTGCCCCGCCCGGCCTCGCCGTCATCGCCCGCCTCGGCGGAGGTCCCGGTGGTGGTGAGGTAGATGGACTCGTGCTCGGGGACGTCGGCGGCGTTCACCGCGACGTCCAGCTCCAGGTCGGTGACCGCGGCGGCCGCCTCGCGCACCGCCTCGGCCACCGCCTCCCGGGCGGCGAGGTAGGCGTCCAGATCGGCCAGATCGCGGTCGACCATGGCGCAGCCCACGGTGAGGTGGAGGGTATCCCCCCGGCGAACGCCCATGACCTTCACGTCCTCCCCGGTCTCGGGGTGGGCCGCCTTGAAGTCGGGCGCGTTCACCCGGCGCTCGGCGGCATCCACGGCGCGCTCCACCGCGGAGAGGGGGGCGAAGCCGACGCCCACGGAGGTGTCATTGGCGTACCAGACGCCGCCGCTCTCGCGACGCAGGAAGAGCTCGGTGAGATCGGCGGAGCCGGGGCGGATGAGGGAGTGGACGCGGACATCGCGCTCGGGATCCAGGGCGTGGAGGTTCTCCCCCAGCCAGTCGCGGGTGACCTGCTGGACCAGCTCATCCACCGGCAGGGTCTCGCCGCGGACCTCCCGGGTGGCCCGCCCGGCCAGGTAGATCTCCATGGGGGCGGTCACCCGGCCGCCGCCGAAGGCGGGCTCGGCCGCCCCGCCCCAGAGCAGCGCCTTGTCCACGTTGTGGTGGAGGATGGTGCCGAAGCGCTCCTCGTAGAGGCGGGAGAGTTCCAGGCTCAGCCGCTCGGTGAGGGCGTCGCAGATGGTATCGGGGTGCCCGGTCCCCTTGCGTTCGGCGATCTCCACCGCGCCGGGCGCGGCGGGGCGGGCGTCGAGGTACCACTCCATGCGGTCATGTCTCCGGTGCGGACAAGGGGACAGGTTACCAGCGCGGTGCGGCCCATCGCCATGGCGAGCCATTCAGTCGCGGAGGCTCGCCTCCAGGCTCAGGACCCGGAAGCCCTCCTCCTCTTCGGTGAAGGCGACATCCACGTCGGCGAAGGCCATGCGGTAGACCCGCCCCTCGGTCCGGCCGGTGGCCGGGCGGGGATCCAGCGCCACCACCGCTGCCAGGCGCCGGCGCAGGTCCTCGCCGTCGGTGCGCTCGGCCAGGGCCGCCTCCGCGGCCGGGGCGAAGTGCACCGGCCGGGCGGGCGGCGGCGCCTCGGCGAAGCCGGCCGCGGCGTCGGGGATGGCATCGCTCCAGGGGAGATAGGGCTTCACGTCGAGCACCGGGGTCCCGTCCAGCAGGTCCACCCCGCCCAGGATGAGCCGGCCGGGGGCCACCGCCTTCAGGGTGACCGCGGAGAGGCCGAGGCCGTTGGGGCGATGGGTACTGCGGGTGGCCAGCACCCCCAGGCGGTCGCGCCCGCCCAGGCGGGGCGGGCGGACCGTGGGGCCGCCCTCGCCGGCGGCGTGGAAGGCGAAGACCACCCAGAGGTGGGAGAAGCCCTCCAGCCCACGGACCGCCTCGGGCCCGTCCAGGGGCGGGAAGAGCTCGATCTCGGCCTCCACCGGCGCCAGCCGGGGCTGGCGCGGGATCCCGAACTTCTGCCGGAAGGGGGAATGGACGACCCCGATGGGGGTCAGGCAGCGGGGCTCGGCGGCCACGACCTCAGAGCTCGCGGACCACGCGGAAGCCGATGTTCACGTCCAGCTCGTCCCACACCCGGCGCTGGCGCGCGGCACTGCGGGCGCGCACCGCCATGTCGAAGTAGGAGCCGCCGCGCACGACGATGGGCTTGCGCTCGCGCAGGGTGGAGAGCTGCTCGTCCGGCACCGCCGCGGGCAGCGACTCGCTCCAGCGGCTGGCGGTGAACTCCCAGACATTGCCGTGCATGTCGTGCAGGCCCCAGGCGTTGCAGGGGTAGCGCCCCACCTCCAGGGCGGAGGGCATGGGCAGGCAGCGCGGCAGGAACCAGCGTTTCTTCTGCTTCTGCTCCTCGTAGGGGAAGGCGGGATTGAAGTGGACCTGGTGGCAGTCCACCGACTCGCCGAAGGCGAAGGGCGTCCGGGTCCCGGCGCGACAGGCGTACTCCCACTCCACCTCGGTGGGTAGCCGATAGGTGGCACCCGTCTGCTCCGAGAGCCAGGCCAGGTAGTCGCGCACCTCCTGGACCCGCAGGTTCATCACCGGGAAGTCGCCGTCGGCGCGAATGAGGTCGCGGCGGAAGGTGAAGCCGGTGGCCCGCTGATAGCGCTCGAACTCGGCGGCGGTGACCGTGAACCGGCCCATGGCGAAGGGCCGGCGGATGGCGGCCCAGCGCCGGGGCCCCTCGTCGGGCTTGTGGCCGAACTCCTCCGGGGAGGAGCCGAAGAGGAAGCGCCCGGCGGGGACCACCGCCAGCTCCGGCCCCGGACCGCCATCGGCGAGGAGGTCGCGGAACCCGAAGCCCATGTCGGCCGCCTCGGCCGCCCGCTGCTGGAGGGCCTGCACACCGTCGCGGTCCAGCTCATGGACGCTGATCAGTTCCTCATCGGTACGGCTGACGGCAGTCTCGGTCATGGGTTCCTTCCGGGTCACTGGATGAGAGAGCCCAATATTATGTTCCACTAATGGACTCCTCGCCAACGGCCGGTGCGCGACCCAGCCACGCGATGGGGCCCTCACCGCCGGTATCCCGCTCCTCGGCGGCCGGCAGGCGCCGGGCGAACCAGTCGCCCACCGCCAGCGCCTCCTCCCTCCCCCCGGGGTGCCCGCGATAGGCCACCACCGAGAGGACACCGCCGGGGGCCAGCCAGGCCATCGCCCCCTCCAGGGCGGCCAGGGTGGTCACCGGCTCGGTGGTCGGCCCGGCCGTGTACCCGGGAAGATAGCCGAGATTGAACAGCACCGCCGCCAGCCGCCCGCGCAGCTCGGCCGGCAGGACCTCGCCGAGTTCCCCGTGGCTGGCCTGGTGGAGGGTGACATACTCACCGACGCCGGAGGCCTCCAGCCGGGCCCGGGTCCGCTCCAGGGCGGCCGACTGGATATCCAGCGCATGCACCGGGCCGGGGTGGAGTGTCCGCGCCAGGAAGAGGGTGTCGTGCCCGCCGCCCGCGGTGGCATCCAGCGCCGGTTTGCCGGGGGTCAGGAGCTGCCCCAGGCGCTGGTGGACGCGCTCGGTCAGGCGCATGTCACCGTCCCGAATCGGCCCGGGTCGATCTCCGCCGGGACCGCGGCCCCGTCCAGCAGATTCTCCGCCACGGCCTCGGCGCACCAGGGTCCCCAGAGCGCCCCCTTGCCGCCCAGGCCGTTGAGGATGGCCAGCCGGGGCCACCGCGGATGGGGCCCGGCCACCGGGGCCCGATCACGAACCGCCACCCGCGTACCGGCGAAGTGGGCGACCACCTCGCTGCTTCCGGACCAGAGCCCGGGCAGTGCCGCCAGCAGCTCCTCCCGACCGGCGGCCGTGGGCTCCCCGCCCACTGCGCGGTGATGGGTCGCACCCAGGCGGGCGGAATCGGGCCCGGTAGCCACCAGCCAGCCAGCGCCGTGGAGCGGCTCCGCCGGGGCACCCGCCGACAGGCGCAGGCCCAGGCTCTCCCCGGCCAGGGGTTCCAGCGGCAGCCCGGCCAGCCAGGGACCAGCGGCTCCGCTCCACCCCTGACAGAGGATCGCCGCTGCATAATCCTCTCCGCCCAGGCGCACCCCGTCCGGCGTCGGCTCCAGCTGCCCGGGATCGACGGCCTCCCGGAGTCGACCCGCCGCGGCTCGCTCCCGGGCCACGGCCGCCAGGAGGCCGGCCACATCCAGCCGACCGCCCCCCAGGATGGGGCCACTGCCATGGGGATCCAGGCCCTGGGGATGGCGGCCCGGAGGCTCGGCGGGGCCCATGTTCACCGCGCGGGCCGGCTCGGCCCGCCGCTCCTCCCAGCGCCGGGCCTGGTCCGCATCCCGGAACAGACGGCGGATGGGGCCGGGATACCACAGGCGCTCGCCCAGGCGGGCCTCGGCGTCGGTGTAGAGCGCGGTGGCCGCCGCCAGCCACTCGCTGGTGCGCGGTGGCCGGGAGAGGCGCGGACCGTTGATGGGGCTCACCAGGCCGGCGGCGGCGCGGGAGGTCACGGCGCCCCCGTCATCGGCGACCACCACCGTCCGGCCCCGACGCTGCAGGGCCAGGGTCATGAGCGCCCCGGCCAGGCCGAGCCCCACCACCAGCACGGGGCGCGCGTCTTCATCCAATGGCGACATGACTCCATTGCACCACGCCCGGGAGGTCGCTGCACGGGCGCCCTGTCATGACATGTCCTGACAGGGCAGGCCACTACCTTCGTGACCTGTCAGAACCTGTCACCCGTGCCTGGATCACCAGGGCCCGCCACGCGGGGGTCTCGGTGCGCTTTCCAGGAAGGCATGCATCCTGCAGCCATTCGGGGAGCCCCTCGGGGCCACGACAAGAAATAACACCACGGAGGAGACCGCGAATGGTACGCATCCGTAAGACCATCCTCGCCAGCGGGCTGGTGGCGCTTGCCGCCGCCGGGACCGCGGGCGCCAATCCGGAGATCACCCGGGGCGATGTCATGGCGAGCACCTGCTACGCCTGCCACGGCACCGACGGCAAGAGCCCCGGCGCCATCCCCAGCCTCCACGGCCTGCCCAAGGAGAAGATCGTCTCCGATCTCATGGCCTTCAAGAACGGCAACCGCATGTCCACCGTCATGGAGCGCCACGCCCGCGGCTACAGCGATGCCGAGATCCGGGAACTGGCCGAGGTCATCAGCGCCGCCGGCGAATGACCACCACGGCGAAGCGATGCGAGAACCACAAGAGGGGATGAGAGAATGAATCGACTGACTCGCCGAGAGATGCTCAAGCTCATGGGCGCCGGCAGCGCGGCCGGGGGCCTCGCGGCCGCCGGCTGCGGCACCACCGGTGGCTCCGGAAGCGCCCGCGGGGCCCACGTGGTCGTGGTCGGTGGCGGTTTCGGCGGCGCCACCTGCGCCAAGTACCTGCGCCGGTACGACTCCGATGTCCGCGTGACCCTGGTAGAGCCCAAGAAGCAGTATACTACCTGCCCCGCCTCCAACTGGTACCTGGGCGGCTTCCGCGACCTCCAGGACATCACCCACGGCTACGGCGCCCTGAAGGACGACTACGACGTCAACGTCGTCCACGACATGGTCACCGGCGTCGACCCGGACGGCCGGACCGTGCGGCTCGCCGGCGGCGAGAGCCTGAGCTACGACCGCCTGGTGGTCTCCCCCGGCATCGACTTCCGCTGGGACCGGGTCGACGGCCTGGATGCCTCCACCGAGGAGCGCATCCCCCACGCCTGGAAGGCCGGCGATCAGACCCGGATCCTCCGCCAGCAGCTGGAGGCCATGCCCAACGGCGGGACCTTCGTACTGGTGCCGCCGCCGAACCCCTTCCGCTGCCCGCCGGGGCCGTACGAGCGCGCCAGCCTGGTGGCCCACTACCTCCAGCAGAACAAGCCGCGCTCCAAGGTCCTGATCCTCGATCCCAAGGACGGTTTCTCCAAGCAGGGACTCTTTGAGCAGGGCTGGGCGGAGAAGTACGGCGACATGATCGAGTGGGTCCCGGGCTCCGACGGTGGCACCGTCCACCGGGTGGATGCGGATAGCCGCACCGTCTTCACCGAGCAGGGCTTCACCGAGCACAAGGCCGACGTCCTCAACTTCGTGCCGCCCCAGAAGGCGGGCAAGCTCGCCTTCCAGGCCGGGCTGACCGATGAATCCGGCTGGTGCCCGGTGGATCAGCAGAGCTTCGAGTCCGAGATCCACCCCGGGATCCACGTCATCGGGGACGCCTCCATCGCCGGGGCCATGCCCAAGTCCGGCCACTCCGCCAACAGCCAGGGCAAGATGGCGGCCGCCGCCATTGTCTCCCAGCTGCGCGGGGACGAGGTCGTCTCGCCCTCCCACGTGAACACCTGCTACAGCCTGGTGGGCCCCGAGTACGGCATCACCGTGGCGGCGGTCTACCGCTACAGCGACGGCAGCATCAGCGGGGTGGAGGGCGCCGGCGGCGTCAGCCCCATGGATGCCAGCAGCGGCTTCCGCAAGCAGGAGGCGCACTACGCCAAGGGCTGGTACGAGAGCATCACCAGCGACGTCTGGGGCTGACGATCCCCTCCCCTCCTCTGCAGCAGGAGGGGGCCATCGTCGTCGCAGGGGCCCGCCTTCCGTGGTGGGCCCCTTTTTCATGCCCCGGCCCCAGGTGCCCCGACCAGGGGTGCCAGCCAGGTGCGCGCGGTCGGGATCCACCGGACCCGACCGAATACGGCCGCATTGGGACAAACCATCTGGGGTCAGGTCTTTGATTTTTTTCTGAACGCCAAGAAAAACCCGCCCGGGAAGCCGGGCGGGTCGATGTTGGCTGGGGGACCAGGATTCGAACCTGGATTGACGGAATCAGAATCCGCTGTCCTGCCTTTAGACGATCCCCCAGTGGAAATCGCGCCGCCATTGCGGTGGCGGCCGAAAACTCGCTAGCGCTTGGAGTACTGCGGGCTCTTGCGCGCCTTGTGGAGGCCGATCTTCTTCCGCTCCACGCGACGGGCGTCGCGGGTGACGAACCCGGCATCCCGCAGCGGCTTGCGCAGTTCCTCGTCGTACTCCATCAGGGCACGGGTGATCCCGTGACGGATGGCGCCGGCCTGGCCGTTGTTGCCGCCGCCGTGGACGGTGATGTCCACGTCGAAGCGGTCCGCCGCCTCCACGAGCTCCAGGGGCTGGCGCACCACCATGCGGCTGGTCTCGCGGCCGAAGTATTCTTCCAGCGGCTTCTTGTTGATGGTGATGCGGCCCGCACCGTTGCGCAGGAAGACGCGCGCGGAAGAGGTCTTGCGCCGGCCGGTGCCGTAGTACTGCTGCTCTGCCATGATGTTCCCCTAGATCTCCAGCGGCTGCGGCTGCTGCGCCTGATGCCGGTGCTCGCCACCGGCGTAGACCTTGAGCTTGCCAAGCATCGCGCGCCCCAGCGGGTTCTTGGGCAGCATGCCCTTCACCGCGGTCTGGATAGCACGCTCGGGGGCCCGCTCCATGAGCTGGCCGAAGCTGATCTGCTTCATGCCGCCGGGGTGACCGGTGTGGCGGTAGTAGACCTTGTCTTCCCGCTTGTTGCCGGTCACGCGAACCTTGTCCGCATTGATGACGACGATGTAGTCCCCGGTGTCTACGTGCGGGGTGTACTCCGGCTTGTGCTTGCCGCGCAGACGGCGGGCGATCTCGGTAGCAAGACGCCCGAGCGTCTTGCCGTCGGCATCGACCACGTACCAGTCGCGCTGGACTTCGGCCGGTTTTGCACTGAAGGTCTTCATTACTGACCGTCCCGAATTCGTTATGGGGCCTGTCGAAAGACCGGCAATTCTAAGGCCCCTCGCCGGCTCTTGCAACCACCCCGGCCTCTCGCTGTTCGGCGAGGGCCTCGTAGGCGGCCCGAAGCTCCCGGGTGTACTCCGCAGCGGCGCGGACCTCCTCGTCGGTCCCTCCCCGGGCGGTGACCCGATCGGGATGGTGGCGACTGAGGAGCTGGCGATAGCTGCGGCGGATGGTGGCCAGATCCGCGTCCGCGCCGAGACCCAGCACGGCCAGGGCGCGCTCGCCGCCGTTCTCCGGTAGCGGCCGGAGGCGGGTGCCCACGCTGTCCTCCACGCGCCGGATGTCGTAGCGGGAATACCCCAGGAGCTCGGCCATGGTGTCGAAGAGGGCCCGCTCGGCGTGGACGATGCCGCTGTCGGCCAGGGCCACCTCCATCTGCCAGTCCAGGAAGCGGTCCAGCAGGGCGCGCCGGGCGCAGTCCCGGCCGAGACGGCGCAGCGCCCGCTCCACCGGATACTCGGCGCTCTTGCCGTGCTGGAACAGCGCCCTGGCCGCCTGCGTCTCGGCGTCATTCAGTTCCAGTCGCCGCATGATGCGCCGGGCGGCGTCGATTTCGGCCTCCTGTACCGGGCCGTCGGACTTGGCCAGGTGGCCGGCCACGGCGAACAGGGCGGTAAAGAAGGTCCGCCGTACCCGCGGCCCTTCGTCGGGGTGGAAGAGGCCCGCAGGGTCGATGCCCTCCCCTGCCTCCCCGATTCCCGACGGTGCCAGCCGGCGCCACCCGAACATCACCGCACCCCGCTTCAGGCCGCCACGAGCCGGCCGGTGTAGAGACGCATCTGGCAGGTGAACTCGTACTCCCCGGGCTCCAGCGGCGGCAGGGCAATGCTGCGCGGCTCGTCCAGGGGCAGGTCCACGGCCCGGTCGAGATCGGGCAGGAGGAGCTGGGCGGCGTGGGGGGCCGGGTCCCGGCGGGTGATGCGCAGGGTCACCGGCTGACCGGCAGCCACCTCCACCACGGCCGGGTCGAAGGCGCCGTCGGCCATGGTGATGGCCACCGGCCCGGACTCGGCACGCCGCGGCTTGGGCCTGGCCAGCCAGAACCACCAGACCACCAGGGCCGCCAGGGCGATACCGGCAAGATTGACCAGGAGATCCGTCACGCTGCCTCCCCCGGCCGGAACAGCCGCAGTCGATTGGCATTGGTCACCACCGTCACCGACGAGGCCGCCATGGCCGCCCCGGCGATGATGGGGCTCAGCAGGAGGCCGGTGGCGGGATAGAGGACGCCGGCCGCCACCGGGATGCCGATACTGTTGTAGATGAAGGCGCCGAAGAGGTTCTGCTTGATGTTGCGCACCGTGGCGCGGCTGATGGCCACCGCCTCCGCCACGCCGTGGAGGGAGGCGCGCATGAGGGTGATATCGGCGCTCTCGATGGCGACATCGGTCCCGCTGCCGATGGCGAAGCCGACATCGGCCCGTGCCAGGGCGGGGGCGTCGTTGATGCCGTCGCCCACCATGGCCACCACCTCGCCGCCGCCCTGGAGGTCGGCCACGCGCTCGGCCTTGGCCTCCGGGGGGACGCCGGCGAAGACGGTGTCGATCCCCCCCTGCCCCGCCACGGCCCGGGCGGTGGTCTCGTGGTCGCCGGTCACCAGGGCCACCCGGATCCCGCGCTCGTGGAGCCGCCGGATGGCAGCCGCCGAGTCCTCGCGCACCGGGTCGGCGATGATGAGCAGGCCTGCCGGCACTCCGTCCGCGGTCACCAGAATGGGTGTCTCGCCCCGGCTGCGGGCGGTCTCGACCCGTTGCTGCCAGTCGTCCGTCAGCGATGCCTGGTCCGGGCGACCGACGAAGAGGGCCTGCCCGTCGAGCCGGGCCGTGACCCCGCGGCCGCTCTCGGCCTCGAAGCCCTCCGCCTTCGGCGGCGTGATGCCCCGGGCCCGGGCCGCGGCCAGCACCGCCGACGCCAGGGGGTGCTCGGAGCCGGCCTCGGCCGCGGCGGCCAGGCGCAGCAGTTCGCCCTCGTCCCCGGCCGCGATGACCTCGGTTACTGCCGGGGCGCCCTCGGTGACGGTCCCGGTCTTGTCCAGGACCACGGTGGTAATGGCGCCCGCCTGCTGCAGCGACTCCCCCCGCCGGATGAGGACCCCGCTCTCGGCCGCCTTGCCCACGCCCACCATGAGCGACAGCGGTGTGGCCAGGCCCAGGGCGCAGGGGCAGGCGATGACCAGGACCGTGACGGTGGCCACCAGGGCGTAGCTCACCACCGGGTCGGGGCCGACGTTGTACCAGGCCAGGAAGGTGGCGATGGCGATGAGCAGAACCGCCGGGACGAAGACCGCCGCGACCCGGTCCGCCAGCCGCCCGATGGCCGGCTTGCTCGCCTGGGCCTGGCGGACCAGCTTGATGATCCGCGCCAGGGCGGTGTCCTCGCCGATGCGCTCGGCGCGGAAGAGGAAGCTGCCGGTGGTGTTGGTGGTCCCCCCGGCGACGGAGTCCCCGGGGCCCTTGGAGACCGGCATGGGCTCGCCCGTGAGCATGGATTCGTCCACGGCCGATTCGCCGTCGAGGAGGGTCCCGTCCACCGGGATCCGCTCCCCCGACCGGACGCGGACGGTCTCCTCCAGCCCCACCTCCTCGATGGCGACATCCTGCTCCTGGCCGTCACGCACCACCCGGGCGGTGCGCGGCTGCATCCCCAGCAGGCGGCGAATGGCGGCGGAGGTGCGGCCCCGGGCGCGCATCTCCAGCGCCTGGCCGAGGTTGATGAAGGCGAGGATGAGTACCGAGGCCTCGAAGTAGGCGTGGCGGGCCAGCGATGGCACCGCCTCGGGGAAGGCGGCCACGGCCATGGAGTAGACCCACGCGGCGCCGGTCCCCAGGGCGATGAGGGTGTCCATATTGGCATTGTGGACGCGGAAGGCCTTCCACGCCCCGGAGTAGAAGTGGCCACCGGCGTAGACCATGACGGCCAGCACCCCGACGCCGATGGCCAGCCACAGCCACGGTGTGACCTCCACCACCGGCAGCAGGCCGCCCATGGTCCCGACCATGAGGAGCGCCCCGGCGGCCCCGGCCATCGCCGCCCGCTGGAGGAGCCCCCGGTAGTGCGCGGCCTCCGCCTCTTCCTTGGCGCTCTCGTCCTCGGCACCGCGCAGCTCGGCGGCGTCATAGCCGGCCTCCTTGACCGCCCGGACCAGCTCCTCCGGGGCCACCTCACCGCGGACATCGGCGGTGTGCTCGGCGAAGTTCACCGAGGCCTCTTCCACACCCGGAACCGCTGCCAGCGCCTCTTCCACGGAACGCACGCAGCCGGCACAACTCATCCCGGAGATGGAAAGCCGTATCTCGTCGTCGGCCAAGTTCCCCTCCGTACTCTGCTGGCGATCGAAAAGTTTCGGATGGCCAGCATCATAGCCCACTCATCCTGGCGGGAGAACCGCGCACCGGGCTTGCTGGCCGCGATCCGCCCGGAATCCCTACTCCCCGTCGGGGGCGAGGGTCGCCCGCTGGTAGCGCAGCGCCATGCCGGCTTCGGGCCTCCCCTCCAGCCAGAGGAAGTGGGCGCCGCCGTTGCCATCCAGCGCTACCAGGGGCTCCCGACAACCGCGCTCGGTGCGACAGCCCGGTAGGGCTCGCGGATCGCCCCAGCCATCCTCGCCCTCGCGCACGGCCACGCGCAGGGTCGGGCTGCCGGCAGTGCGCCCCTGCTCGTCCACCTCCTGATGCCGCCAGACGGCGACTACAAGCCCCAGGGAGGAGAGGGCCAGATCGGGTTCGGCGCGCAGGGCGCGTTCGGGCTCCTCGCCAAGGAACGGTTCCAGACGGGGGAAACCTCGGCCGCCATCGCGGCTGTGAACCGTCTGCAGGCGGGGGCCCACGCCATCCCCGCGCCGCTCCAGCCAGGCCCCGGCTACCCGGCGATCGCCGTCGCTGGCCACCGCGGGCGCCTCGATCCGGGGGCCCCGCCCGATGGCGCCGCTGCTCTTCGCCGGCAGCGGATTCAGGGGCGCCGCCGGGCCGAAGCCTTCGCCCAGCGCGGGAGTGCGCGTGACGTAGAGCCGGGTGTGGCGATCACGGACCTGGTTGAAGAGCATAACCGCCCCCGCGCCGGCACCGGCCAGCGCCGGGGTCCGCTGGCCGCCGGGGCGGCGTTCATCCGTGAGCTCCCCCAGCCAGGAGCGCTCCAGCTGGCGACGGTCGGTCATCGCCAGGCGCGCGCCGGCGAGACGCTGCCACTCGGTCCCCGGCCGCCCCCAGACCAGCAGGGCCTCGCGACCCACCGGGGCCAGCGTCAGCTCCGCCGCCTCGCCGCGGGCCACCGGCAGGGGCGGCGCCAGCGTCCCCTCGCGCCAGAGCCGTGCACGCACCTGGTTGCGCTCCCGCCAGGCGAGGACGAAATTCCCCCGCCCGGCCAGCGGCGCGACCACTGGCTCCGCGGCCCCGCCGGCACTCGTCACCCGCTCCGGCTCCCCGAAGCTCGGCGCCCCGTCCGCCAGGCGGGCGTGCAGGAACCGGGTAGCGGTGGGGCGCTCCCCCTCGTGCTCGGCCCAGGCGACCATCAGATGACCGCCCCGCAGCGCCAGCCGGGCACCGCCCGGCCCGGCGAGCACCAGCCGCTGCCCGGCCTCGACCTCGTGGAGGCTGCGGGCCTCGTCGAAGGTCCACTCCGCTCCCTGGGCCAGCGGCGCCGCCAGTGCCAGGATCAACGCCGGGATCGGCACCGCGAACCCGGCCGGGAAGCGCCATCCGCCGCCGGCGTTTCCCGGCTGTCCTCGTCGTACTCCGGCCATGCCCTTCCTCCTGCCATAGAGTCCAGCCATAATGGCCCGGACCGGACCCGGGAACCAAGACCGCCAACGACACCGGAGCCTGACCATGTCGCGCCGCCCTGCCCTTATCGTGATCCTCCTAGCCCTGCTGGCCCTGGCCGGCGGCGGCTACTACCTCGTCGCCGGTCCCGGGGGAGACGATTCGAAGGCCTCGGCAAAGGGCGAGCCGCGGCCCGCCTTTACCCTCCCCGACCTCGATGGCAAGGAGCGCTCCATCAGCGAGTGGGACGGCCAGGTCGTCCTCCTGAACTTCTGGGCCTCCTGGTGCCCGCCCTGCCGGCGGGAGATCCCGGCCTTCGTCGATGTCCAGGAGGATTATCGCGACCAGGGGCTGCGCATCATCGGCGTGGCCATCGACGACCGCCAGGCGGTGGTGGACTTCACCAATCCCATGGGCGTCAACTATCCCATCCTGCTGGGAGGCGACGAGGGCATCGGGATCGCCGAAGCCTACGGCAACCGGATGGGTGTCCTCCCGTATACCGTGCTCATCGACCGCGAGGGTCGAATCGTCGAACGCTGGCGCGAAGAGCTCTCCTACGAGGACGTGGAGAAGGCCATCGAACCCCTGCTCTGAGCGGGGATTGTGCACCGGTTCACGGCACTCTTCGGAAAATCTTGCTAGGATCTGCGCTGAAACTACCGTAAAATACGCAACCATCCGCATTTCCGAGGGAGCCATGGCCCGCATCCTGGTCCTCAATGGCCCGAACCTGAATCTGCTCGGCTCCCGCGAGCCGGATCTCTACGGGGCCACCGATCTCGAGTCCGTGATCGCGACCCTCTCTCAGCGGGCCAGCGAGGCGGGTCATGAGCTCCGGCACCTCCAGAGCAATGCCGAGCACGAACTGGTGGACGCGATCCAGCGCGCCCCTGGCGACGGCATCGACTTCATCCTGATCAACCCGGCGGCCTTTACCCACACCAGCGTCGCCATCCGCGACGCCCTGGCCGCCGTCCGGGTGCCCTTCATCGAGGTGCATCTCACCAACGTGCACGCCCGCGAGCCCTTCCGCCGCCACTCGTACCTCTCGGACCTTGCCGTCGGCGTCATCGCCGGCCTGGGGACCACCGGTTACGAACTGGCACTGGAGGCTGCCAGCCGGCGTCTGGCCCAGATATAAGGAACCCCAAGGTCGCACTCATGGATATCCGCAAGGTCAAGAAACTCATCGAGCTGCTGGAGCAGTCCGGCGTCGCCGAGATCGAGATCACCGAGGGCGAAGAGTCCATCCGCATCAGCCGCGAGAGCAGTGCGGCTCCGGCGGCGGCCCCGGTAGCCCCCGCGGCCGCTCCGGCCCCCGCGGCCGCCCCGGCGGCCGAGGCTCCCGCAGCCGGCGAGGAGGCCGACACCACCCCCAGCGGCCATCAGGTCTGCTCGCCCATGGTGGGGACCTTCTACGCCGCACCCTCGCCCGGGGCCAGCCCCTTCGTCCAGGTGGGCGACCGGGTGAGCGAGGGCGAGACCCTCTGCATCATCGAGGCCATGAAGCTCATGAATCAGATCGAGGCCGACAAGACCGGCACCATCAAGGCCGTGCTCGTGGAGAACGGCCAGCCGGTGGAATTCGATCAGCCCCTGTTCGTCATCGACTGATCCCCCGGCCGCGGAAGGTTCCCCATGTTCGACAAGATCCTCATTGCCAACCGGGGCGAGATCGCCCTGCGTGTGCTCCGCGCCTGTCGCGAGCTCGGCATCAAGACCGTGGCGGCCCACTCCGACGTGGACCGCAACCTCAAGCACGTGCTGCTGGCCGACGAGTCGGTCTGCATCGGTCCGGCGCTCTCCAACGAGAGCTACCTCAACGTGCCGGCCGTCATCGCCGCCTGCGAGGTCACCGATGCCGAGGCCATCCACCCGGGCTACGGCTTCCTCTCGGAGAATGCCGAATTCGCGGAGCAGGTGGAGCGCAGCGGCTTCACCTTCATCGGACCGAAGGCGGAAACCATCCGCCTCATGGGGGACAAGGTCTCCGCCATCGAGGCGATGAAGTCCGCCGGCGTCCCCTGTGTCCCCGGCTCCGACGGCCCGCTGGGTGACGACCCCGACGAGAATCTGCGCCTGGCCCGGGAGATCGGCTACCCGGTAATCATCAAGGCCGCCGGCGGCGGCGGCGGGCGCGGCATGCGCGTGGTCCACGCCGAGGGCCACCTGCTCAACGCCATCAGCCTCACCCGCAGCGAGGCCGGTTCGACCTTCGGCAACGCCACCGTCTACATGGAGAAGTTCCTGGAGAATCCGCGCCACGTGGAGGTCCAGGTCCTGGCCGACGGCCAGGGCAATGCCATCCACCTGGGTGAGCGCGACTGCTCCATGCAGCGGCGCCATCAGAAGGTCATCGAGGAGGCGCCGGCCCCCGGGATCACCGAGGAGCAGCGCCGGGCCATCGGCGAGCGCTGCGCCCGGGCCTGCATCGAGCTGGGCTATCGCGGGGCGGGGACCTTCGAGTTCCTCTACGAGAACGGCGAGTTCTTCTTCATCGAGATGAACACCCGGCTTCAGGTGGAGCACCCGGTCACCGAGATGGTCACCGGCGTCGACCTGGTCCGCGAGCAGATCCGGGTCGCTGCGGGGCAGCCGCTTTCCTACCGGCAGGAGGACATCACGGTCCGCGGCCACGCCGTGGAGTGCCGGATCAACGCCGAGGACCCCAAGACCTTCATGCCGTGCCCCGGCACCATCAAGACCTGGCACGCCGCCGGCGGCCCCGGGATCCGGGTGGACAGCCACGCCTACACCGGCTACCCGGTGCCCCCGCACTACGACTCCATGATCGGGAAGCTCATCGCCCACGGCGACACCCGGGAGTCGGCGCTGGCGCGGATGCGCACCGCCCTCTCCGAGATGGTGGTGGAGGGGATCCGTACCAACATCGCCCTCCACGAGGATCTGACCCGGGACCGCGCCTTCATCGAGGGCGGGACCAACATCCACTACCTGGAGCACAAGCTGGGGCTATAGCGCGGGAATCCCCTACCGACCATGAAAAGGCCCCGGGAGCCAGTACGGTCCCGGGGCCTTTTCGTTGGCGTTCTACCGGGGCGCCCAGCGCCCCGGGGAGGGGGAGACCCTACATCCGGAACTGCCCCAGCCGCGCCTCCAGCTGCTCGGAGAGCTGCTTGAGCTGTTCGCTGGCGCGGTTGAGTTCGTCCGCCCCGCTGGCGGTCTCCTCCGCCACCTGCGTGATGTTGGTAACGTTGCGGTTGATCTCCTCCGCCGTCGCCGACTGCTCTTCCGCCGCCGAGGCGATCTGCTGGTTCATGTCGGTAATGGTGGAGACCGACCCCTGAATGGCCGTCAGCGACTCCCGCGCGTGACCGGCCTGCTCGGTGCTCTCGGTGGCCTGGGACCGCCCCGACTCCATTACCTGCACCGCCTCGCTGGCCCCCTTCTGCACGCTCTCCACCATCTGCCGGATCTCGTCGGTGGACTTCTGCGTGCGCTGCGCCAGGGTCCGCACCTCGTCGGCCACCACCGCGAAGCCCCGGCCGGACTCCCCGGCCCGCGCCGCCTCGATGGCGGCGTTGAGCGCCAGGAGGTTGGTCTGCTCGGCGATCTCGTTGATGACGTCGACCACCTTGCCGATGCTCTCACTCTCGCCGCTCAACCGGTCGATGACCTCGCCGGCACGCTCCACCTCGGCCGCCAGCCGCTGGATGGAGTCCACGGTCTGGCTCACCACCTGATCGCCGGAGCGGACCTCGCCGTCGGCGGAGTGGGCAGCATCGGCGGCCGAGGAGGCGTTCTTTGCCACCTCGTCCACGGTGGCGGTCATCTCGTTCATGGCCGTGGCCACCTGCTCGGTCTCCGAGGCCTGCCGGCCGAGACCCTGGCGGGTCTCCTCGCCGATCCGGGAGACCTCCTGGGCCGCCTCGCCCACCGAGCGGGACGACTCGGCCACCTGGCGCACCAGCCCCTGGACCTTGTCCATGAAGCTGTTGAAGCCGTTGCCGAGGCAGGCCAGCTCGTCCCGGCCGCTGATGTCCATGCGGTAGTTGAGGTCGCCGTCGCGCTCGGCGGCCATCATGCCCTCCACGGCGGTATTCAGCGGCCGGGTCACCCGCTTGCGCACCCACCAGGCCAGGGCCATGATCGCCAGCCCGAGCATGAGCAGCGCGATGCCGCCGCCCTTCCAGAGGTTGGCCGCCGCCGCAGCATCAGCATCGTCCATGGAGCCGATGACCTCGAAGGCGCCGTGGAGGTCGCCCACCTCCTTGTCCTCCATGCGGTGGCCGGTGATGTCCTTGCCGTCCTCCCGGCCCCACCGCTCCTCGGAGGTCGCCGGGTCGCCGTGGCAGTTCAGGCAGACCTCGCCCAGCCGCACCGGGCGGAAGTAGTGAACCGCATTGTCCGCCTGGTCCACCACGTGGAACTCCTCGGCGTCCGGGTTCTGCTTGAAGTGGCGCAGCGCCTCGCGCTGGATGTCGTTCTGCGGCTCGTTCTCCGGGTTCCGGGCGCCTTCGCGCGGCGTCAGGAACTCGTAGCCGCCCTGCTCCGCCTTCTGCTGGGCCGACTCCCAGGCGGTGACCACCGGGATGGTGGCCATGATGAGCTCCTTCTTCTCCGCCTCCGAGTCCCACTCGTAGTTGCGCAACTTCTCCGGCGAGAAGATTCCGATCTCCCATTTGTGGGCCATGCGCTCGCGCACCGACTCGGCCATGAGGACGATGGAGCGGGCCCCTTGTACCTCCTTGTCGATGGCCGCCTGGTGGGCCTGCTGGGCGTACAGCAAAAAGAGCACGCCGACCAGGACGGCGGCGATGCCGCTGGCGAAGGCGACAACGCGGAAACCCAGGGAGTGGATATTCATCTGCATGATCGGATCGGGAGCCTCGGTTGATTGATGCACAAGGGGCCGCCACTTCCGGTGACCCACCTTCTACTGTGATACGTTATTCGCACATTGCAACAGCGAAAATGTAAAATCATTTCTCCGTGCCACCCCGACTCCGGGAACCGGCATCCTAACCGGAGCCTGAATTGAGCTGGATCGAGATCACCATTCCCGCCCCTGCCGCCGAGGTCGAACGCACCAGTGATGCCCTGGAGGCGGCCGGTGCCAGCGCGGTCACCGTCCGTGACGCCGCCGATCAGCCCATCTACGAGCCGGGGCCGGGGGAGACCCCCCTGTGGGCCGAGGCGCAGGTGGTGGGACTCTTCCCGGGGGAGGTAGATCCGGCCGGCATCCGGGCGGCCCTGACCCTGAGCCTGGGCAGCATCCCCGAGGGGACCGCGGCCAACGAGGTTGCGGATCAGGAGTGGACGCGGGCCTGGATGGACGACTTCCAGCCCATGCGCTTCGGCCGGCGGCTCTGGATCTGCCCGAGCTGGGCGGACGCCCCGGATCCCGAGGCGGTGAACCTGCGCCTGGACCCCGGTCTCGCCTTCGGCAGCGGCACTCACGCCACCACGGCGCTGTGCCTGGAGTGGCTCGATGCCCATCCCCCCGAGGGCCGTACCGTCCTCGATTATGGCGCCGGCTCCGGGGTTCTCGCCGTGGCGGCCGCTCTGCTGGGCGCCACCGACATCCTGGCGGTAGACAACGACCCGCAGGCAGTCACCGCAACGCCGGAGAATGCCCGGAACAACGGCGTGGCCGACCGCATCCGAAGCCACGGCATCGAGGATGACCCCGGCGGGACGGCCGATCTGGTGCTCGCCAACATCCTCGCCGGCACCCTGCAGGAACTGGCCCCCTATCTGGCCTCGCGCACCGCTCCCGGCGGCGATCTGGTCCTCAGCGGGATCCTGGAGGAACAGGCCGAGGCGGTAGCGGCCAGCTACGCCCCCTGGTTCGAGATGGACCCGCCGGTGGAGCAGGACGGCTGGATCCGCTTGGACGGCCGCCGCCGGATGGGTTAACGTCCTTGCCGAGGCCGGGACCATCCGAGGTCCATCCGTTTCGAGGCTCCCATGTATACCCAGTGCCCCAACTGCCACAGCTACTTCCGAGTCACCGCCGAGCAGCTGCGCGCCGCCGAGGGCCGGGTGCGCTGTGGCGTCTGCGATACCGTCTTCGACGCCCTGGAACACCTGGAGGAGGCGCTGCCGCGCACGGAGCCCGACCCGGAGGCCGCGGCCGCCCCGCCGGAGCCCGAAGCCGAGCCCGAGACGTCGCCCGATAGCGAGCCCGTCCCCCGGCGGCCGCAAGAGCCCTCCGGCACCCGGGACCAACGCAAGCAGCCCCTCGCCGCCCATGGCCGGGGGGGTCGGCTGGCCGCCACCACCGGCTGGCTGGTGGGCAGCCTCCTGCTGCTGGCGCTCTTCCCGGTGCAGTTCCTCTACTTCGAGCGCAACGCCCTGGCCGCCAGCTATCCCGAGCTGCGGCCGACCCTGGAACAGCTCTGCGCGGTGGCCGACTGCCGCGTGGAGCCCCAGCGTGATCCGGCGGCCTTCGATATCGCCGGCCGGGAGATCCG
Source organism: Thiohalospira halophila DSM 15071 (assembly GCF_900112605.1). Taxonomy (NCBI): domain Bacteria; kingdom Pseudomonadati; phylum Pseudomonadota; class Gammaproteobacteria; order Thiohalospirales; family Thiohalospiraceae; genus Thiohalospira; species Thiohalospira halophila. Next base: position 22,096 of record NZ_FOMJ01000002.1, on the reverse strand, counting down.
GGCCCATCCGGAACGCGAGGGAGCGCTGCGGGTCACGGCGGAGCTGGTGAACAACGCCGACTACGCCCAGCCCCTGCCCTTCCTCCACCTGCTCCTCTCGGACCGCAACAATCAGCCCCTGGCGGCCGGCCGCTTCGAGCCCACCGACTACCACGCCGCGCCGCCGGAGCGTCTGCCCCCCGGCGAGGCCGCCTCGGTGGAGCTGGACATCCCCGACCCCGGCCCGGAGGCGGTGAACTTCCGGTTCCAGCTGCGCTGAGCCCCGTTTCGGGGTTCGCGGCACTCGCCCGGGCGCCTTTTCCCGACCCCGGCCGGCCGGTATCATGCCCGCTTCCCTACTCACCCGACGGTGTCCCATGCAGATCGGCCCCCACGCCATCGATCCGCCCGTACTGCTTGCGCCCATGGCGGGGATCACCGATGCGCCCTTCCGCGCCCTCTGCCGGCGGATGGGGGCCGGGCTGGCCTTCTCGGAGATGCTCACCTCCGACCGCCACCTCTGGGCAACCCCCAAGAGCCGCCAGCGCCTGGCCCTGACCGGGGAGCCCGGACCCGTCGCGGTACAGCTCGCCGGGACCGAACCGGCGGAACTGGCCGCCGCCGCTCGCGACGTCGCCGCCGCCGGGGCCGAACTCATCGACCTCAACATGGGCTGCCCGGCCAAGAAGGTCTGCCGCCGGGCGGCCGGCTCCGCGCTGATGCGCGACGAGGCGCTGGTGGGCCGCATCCTGGAGGCCGTGGTCGCGGCCGTGCCCGTCCCGGTGTCCCTGAAGATCCGCACCGGCTGGGATGCGGAGCACCGCAACGCCCCGACCGTCGCCCGCATCGCCGAGGAGACCGGCATCGCCACCCTCACCGTCCACGGCCGCACCCGCGCCGACGGCTACAGCGGCCAGGCGGAGTTCGGGACCCTGGCCCGGGTGCGGGAGGCCACCTCGCTCCCCCTGGTGGCCAATGGCGACATCGTCGATGGCCCGTCGGCACTCCGCGCCCTGCAACAGACCGGTGCCGATGCCGTCATGGTCGGCCGGGCGGCCCGGGGTGACCCGTGGGTCTTCCAGCGGATCCGCGCCTTCCTGGCCGGGGAGTCCGCCCCCGAACCCGACGCGGCGGAGGTGGCCGCGGTCGCCGACGAGCACCTGCGCGGCCTGCACACGCTCTACGGCGCCGAACAGGGGGTCCGGGTCGCGCGCAAGCACATCAAGTGGTACCTGCAGGCCCGGGGCACCGCCGAAACCGATACGCGGCGGCTCATGGCCGCCACCGATGCCAGCGAGCAACGCCGCCTGCTCGCCAATGCCTTCGCTGCCGAATTCCAGGAGTTCGCCGCATGAGTGCCGATCCCTCCACCGACCCGACTCCGGGCGATCTGGGCCGCTGCCTCCGCCAGGCGCTGGACCAGTACTTCCAGGCCCTGGACGGTTTCCCTCCCGGTGACCTCCATCGCCTGCTCATCGAGCAGACGGAGCGCACCCTGCTGGCCCGGGTGCTGGAGCACGCCGACGGCAATCAGCGCCGGGCGGCGGAGATCCTGGGGATCAACCGGGCCACGCTGCGCAAGAAGGTGCGGCAGTACGAGCTCCTCGAGAATTCATCCAGTCGTTCATCCTCCGGCGGCCCGGCCGCCGGCAGCCAATCCAGGGGGAACCAGACGCCATGAACGCCATCCGACGCGCCCTGATCAGTGTCTCCGACAAGAGCGGCGTGGCCGACTTCGCCCGCGAGCTCCACGACCGCGGGGTGGAGATCCTCTCCACCGGCGGCACCGCCCGGCTCATCGCCGAGGCGGGGGTCCCGGTGGTGGAGGTGAGCGACCACACCGGTTTCCCCGAGATGATGGACGGCCGGGTAAAGACCCTGCATCCGCGCATCCACGGCGGCCTGCTAGGCCGCCGGGGCGAGGACGATGCCGTGATGGCGGAGAACGATATCCCCCCCATCGACCTGGTCGTGGCCAACCTCTATCCCTTCGAGGATACCGTGGCCGACCCGGACTGCGACCTGGCCACGGCGGTGGAGAACATCGACATCGGCGGCCCCACGCTGTTGCGCGCGGCGGCCAAGAACCACGCCGCCGTCACCGTGGCCGTGGACGCCGCCGACTACCCCCGGATCCTCGCCGCCATGGAGGCCTCCGGGGGGGCGGTGGATGATGCCCTGCGCTTCGACCTGGCGGTGAAGGCCTTCGAGCATACCGCTGCCTACGACGGCGCCATCGCCGGGTGGCTGGGCCAGCGCGCCGAGGGGGGCGAGCCGGGCCTGCCGCGGACCTGGAATCAGCAGTTCGTCGACCGCCGGCCGCTGCGCTACGGCGAGAACCCCCACCAGGCCGCCGCCTTCTATACCGACCGCCGGCCGGAGCCGGCCACCGTGACCACCGCGGAGGTCCTCCAGGGCAAGGAGCTCTCCTTCAACAACATCGCCGACAGCGATGCCGCCCTGGAGTGCGTGAAGCAGTTCGAGGCGCCGGCCTGCGTCATCGTCAAGCACGCCAACCCCTGCGGCGTCGCCGAGGGCGAGGACCTGCTCACCGCCTACGACCGCGCCTACGCCACCGACCCGGTCTCCGCCTTCGGCGGGATCATCGCCTTCAACCGGGAGGTGGACAGCCACACCGCCCACACCATCGTCAACCGGCAGTTCGTGGAGGTTATCCTGGCGCCGAGCTTCAGTGCCGAGGCCCGGGAGGAGCTTGCCGCCAAGACCAACATCCGCGTCCTGGCCACTGGCCCCTGGTCCGGGCTCGCCGGCGGCATGGACCTCAAGCGTGTCGGCGGCGGCCTCCTGGTCCAGGACCGCGACACCCGCATGGTCGACGATGCCGGCCTGCGCGTAGTGAGTGAGCGCGCACCCTCGGAACAGGAGATGCGCGACCTCCTCTTTACCTGGCGGGTCGCCAAGTTCGTGAAGTCCAACGCCATCGTCTTCGGCAGCGAGGGGCAGACCGTGGGCGTGGGCGCCGGCCAGATGAGCCGGGTCTACAGCACCCGGATCGCGGCGGAAAAGGCCGCCGATGCCGGCCTGAGCGTCACCGGCTCGGTCATGGCCTCGGACGCCTTCTTCCCCTTCCGGGACGGCATCGACCAGGCCGCGGAGGTCGGCGTCACCGCCGTCATCCAGCCCGGCGGCTCCCGGCGGGACGAGGAGGTCCTGGCCGCGGCCAACGAGCACGGCCTGGCCATGGTCCTTACCGGGATCCGCCACTTCCGCCACTGAGGAGGCCCCATGGACGTACTCATCGTCGGCGGCGGCGGCCGCGAACACGCCCTGGCCTGGAAGGCCGCGCAATCGGCCGAGGCGGGCCGCGTCTACGTCGCCCCGGGCAATGCCGGCACCGCCGCGGAACCCCGCATCGAGAACCTCGACGTGGCCGCCGAGGACGTCACCGGCCTGGTGGAACGGGCTCGCGACCTCGGCATCGGCCTGGTCATCCCCGGCCCCGAGGCCCCGCTGGTGGCCGGCCTGGCCGACGCCCTGGCCGCGGTGCGCATCCCCTGCTTCGGCCCGGGGGCGGAGGCGGCCCAGCTGGAGGGCTCCAAGGCCTTCGCCAAGGCCTTCATGGAGCGCCACGGGATCCCCACGGCGGCCCATGCCACCTTCACCGACGCCGATGCCGCCATCGCCTGGATCCGGGAGCAGGGCGCGCCCCTGGTGGTGAAGGCCGACGGCCTGGCCGCTGGCAAGGGCGTCGTGGTCGCTCACACGGTGGACGAGGCCGAGGCCGCTGCCCGGGATATGCTCGCCGGCAACGCCTTCGGCGAGGCCGGCCGCCGGGTCGTCGTCGAGGAATTCCTGCCCGGCCGGGAGCTCTCCTTCATGGCGCTGGTGGACGGCTCCGACGTACGCCCCCTGGCCACCTCCCGGGACCACAAGGCGCGGGATGACGGTGACCAGGGCCCCAACACCGGGGGCATGGGCGCCTACTCGCCGGCCCCGGAGGTGGACAACGCCCTCTTCCAGCGGATCCTGGACGAGGTGATCACCCCCACCGTGGAGGGCCTGGCCGCCGACGGGATCCACTACCGCGGCTTCCTCTACGCCGGCCTCATGCTCGACGGGGACGGCAACCCGCGGGTCCTGGAGTACAACTGCCGGCTGGGCGACCCCGAGACCGAGCCTCTGCTACTGCGCCTGGAGTCGGACCTCGTGGCCCTCTGCCGGGCAGGGACCGAGGGCGGCCTGCCGGCCGCCAAGCTCGCCTGGGACCCCCGACCGGCCCTGGGCGTGGTCCTGGCCGCCGAGGGGTATCCGGGCAGCTATCGCAAGGGGGATCCCATCCACGGGCTCACGGGCCTGGACGGGGATGATCGGAAGGTCTTCCACGCCGGCACGGCGAACAGACCGGGGGACGAGGTGGTCACGGCCGGCGGTCGCGTCCTCTGCGTCACCGCCCGTGGAGACGACCTCGAGGCGGCACGTACCCACACCTATGCGGCGGTGGACGCCATCTCCTTCGCGGGGGCGTTCTGCCGGCGGGACATCGGGGCGAGCCCCGGGGAGTGACCGCCGTGGCCGGCGACCGGGTCCGTATCGACAAGTGGCTCTGGGCCGCCCGGTTCTACAAGACCCGGGGCCTGGCCACGGAGGCGGTCAGCGGCGGCAAGGTCCACCTCAATGGCGAACGGACCAAGCCGGCCCGCGGACTCCAGATCGGCGACTCCATCACCGTGCGCAAGGAGGGCGGGACCTGGACGGTCACCGTGGATGGCCTGACGGAGAAGCGTGGGCCGGCCAGCCAGGCCGAGAACCTCTACACCGAGACCGAGGAGAGCCGGCAGGCGCGGGAGGCAGGCCGCGAGGAGCGCCTCCGCGCGGCTGCCGGAGGCCCACCCCGGCGCGAGCCCGGTGCCGGCCGGCCCACCAAGCGGGAACGGCGCCAGCTGGACCGCTGGCGCGACGACAAGTAGTCCCGGTTATTCGGCTACCGGGCCCTTCAGGCCGCCGGGGCCAAGGGGGCCTGGTGGCGGTGGAGGAACCAACGGTCGAGGATGACGTGGCGGGCGAACCAGCTCGAGGCCATGAGCGGCCGCGCCAGGGCCTGTTTCACCGGCCCGGGTTCACCCGCCGCCGACCCCTTGCCGAAGCGGCGCTGTAGCCGGTCGCCGAAGGCGGCCAGGCGGTCGGCACTGTAATCGCCACCCGCGGCACCAATGACCTCCGCCGCCATGAGCGCGGACTCCACTGCCGGCCGGATCCCCTCGCCGCTCTGCGGATAGGCCAGGCCGGCTGCGTCACCGATGAGCAGGGCCCCGTCGTGAACCGGCGGCCGCGGGCTGTGGCCGTGGAGCAGGTAGGCGTGGCCCTTGAACTTGCTCGGTGGGTCGATGTGGAGCCGCCCCATGGCCTTGAGCTCCTCGGCGAAGGCGCTTACCTGCTCACCGAGCTTCTGGCCCCCCTCGCGACCGAGGCCGATATTCAGCCAGTCCCCCTTGCGCACGATCCAGCCGTAGCCGGAGAGGTCGCGGAGGAAGTAGAGCTCCGGCACGTCGGCCTCCACCGGACAGGCAGCCGCCTGCTCCGGCGTCATCTCGAACTCGATCTCCTGGGCGTGGACCGCGGTCTCCGAGGAGCCGGGCTTCGCCGCCCCGAGGTGGCGCGCCACGGGACAGAAGTGGCCGCCGGCACCGATGAGCAGCGGTGTGCGCAGATGGTCATTGAGCACCCACTCACCGTCTTCCCGGCGCAGCTCTTTCAGAGGCTGGCCCTGCGCGGTACGGACACCGTCGTTGATGGCCCGTTCCAGCAGCCAGGCATCGAACTCGTAGCGCCGGATCCCGTAACTCGCCGGTTCCGGGTAGCGAGAGACCACGGTGCGCTGACCGAGCATGCCGGTGCGAAAGGCGTGGATGGGCTGCAGGACGGCATCCCGGGCGTATTCGTTCGGGTCCAGGTCCAGGGACTCCATGACCGCGGGGGTCACCCAGCCGGCGCAGACCTTGTCCCGGGGGAAGGTCTGCTTGTCGACGATGGTCACATCCAGGCCCTGCCGAGCGAGCGCCCGACCCAGGGTGGAACCGCCGGGACCGCCGCCGACGATGAGGACGTCGCTGCGTTCGCTCATGCCCCTTCCTCCCCGGCGGTGTAGAGATAGGCGCGGCTCCAGGGGAGCTCATTGTAGTCCGGCCGTGTAAAGACGGTCTGGAAGAGCTGCAGCTCCCCCGTGGTGAAGCTGGCAATGGAGCCGGCGAGGTAGAGCCGCCAGGTCCGCACGAAGTGCTCGTCGAACATCTGCCGGACCGTCTCCACGTTGGCCTCGAACCGCTCCAGCCAGTGCTGGAGGGTCCGCGCGTAGTGGAGCCGGATGTTTTCCACGTCCTGGATCGAGAAGGCATACGGCTCGAAGATGGCCGCCATCTCCCGCAGGGTGGGGGGGTAGGCCCCGGGAAAGATACGCTTTTCGATCCACGGATTCATGAGCTGGGGCCGATTCCGCCCGATGGTGTGGATGAGGCCCCGGCCGTGGGGGGCAAGCACCCGATCGATCACTGCCCCCAGTTCCGGATATTGCTCCGTGCCGACATGCTCGAGCATACCCACCGAGACGAAGACGTCGTAGGTCCCCTCAATGTTCCGGTAGTCGTCCTCGACGTACTCCACCCGATCCGAGAGCCCCTGCCGTTCGGCCTCCTCCCGGGCGAAGCGCAACTGCTCCTGCGAGACATTAAAGGCGCGTACCTTCACGCCATAATGCTTGGCCATGAAGCGAGCCAGGCCACCCCAGCCGCAACCCGCCTCGACTACCGTATCTCCCGGCTTGAGCCGCAGCTTGCGGCAGACATGGTGGAGCTTGGCTATCTGTGCCTCCTCCAGGCTGGCCGATTCGCTGGGATAGTAGGCGCAGGTGTACTGCATGACCTCCTGATCCAGCCAGAGCCGGTAGAAGTCATTGCCCAGGTCATAGTGATGGTGGATGTTCTCCCGGGAGCCGTTCAGGGAGTTCCGTCGCGGCCGATTCTGCCAGCGGTGGAGGAAGCGCAACGGCCAGGGGGTCGGCTGCCCGTCCATGGCGCGATACCCCGTCTCCAGGAAGGTCTGCAGGTCACCATCGATGCGCACCCGACCGGCCGCATAGAGGTCGCCGAAGTGAAGATCCGCATTCAGGGCAATGGCCCACAACGCCCGCCGATCGGCGACCGCGACATCGGCCACCGTATCCGACGGCCCGACACGGCTACCGTCCCAGAGGATCACGGCCAGCGCAGGATTCCCCATGCCGGCGAGGATCCGCTCAGCCAGGGCCAGGTCTGCGCCCTTGGCGCGACCGTGGGGCGTGTTCCCTTGCATGTTGCTCCCCTTCTCTCCCCTTGAACACCCAGGCCGGATGCCACGCTCCGGCCACTGAAATCCTAGGACAGGGTATTGTCCCCTACAATTGGTGTCACGGCACTCCCCGGCGCGAGCCCCAGGGCCTCATCGGCCCTGCCCTGGTTGACGGCGATCTCGGCCAGCCCATTACTGTTCTCGTACCAGAGGGGTCGCCCGGCCGGGACATCGGCGAACACCCTGGCCGTCTCAACCCGCGTTCCCCCCGCCCGGAGCGCTACCCCGTCCGGGATCGCTCTGGCTCGCATACCGGTGATGGCGTTGCCGTAGTGGTCAATATAGACGACGGCCTTCAGTTCCTCGTCCCAATCCGCCCCCGCCATCGCGGGTTTCGGGATATCCACCAGACCCCGCATATCACCCCGGGTGAGCGCCGCGGCAACCGGCGCGAAGAGATCCCGACCGTGGAAACTCGCCGAGAGGCCCGGCGGTCGCCAATCGATCCGCCACCAGTGCACGGTTCGGGCTCGCCGCGCGACCATGACCAGCACACCGTTGTCGGGTCCGACAAACCAGCGGCCGTCCGCTCTCAGGACGACTGCCGGCCGGTGAGTACCGACACCGGGGTCCACGACCACGAGAAAGACGCTGTCCAGCGGGAAAGAGTCGGCGTAGGCCGCCAGTAGGTAGGAGGTCGAGCGGGGGTCAAAGACCGGAGCGTCGGCGAGAAGATCCACTTGCGGGATGCCCGGCGCCTCCTGATGGAGGACGACCTCCATCTGCCCGGTGTAGGGTCCAGCCAGGCCGAAGTCAGTGACCAGTACCAGCATGGACCCTGCCTGTCGGTCGTCAGGCGGTGGCCGCGGACTCCGATTCCACGTCGTCCTCGTCCACCTCCGGACGATCCACCATCTCGACGATCGCCATCGGCGCACCATCGCCGTTGCGATATCCGCACTTCAGGATCCGAAGGTAGCCCCCGGGCCGACTGGTATACCGCGGACCAAGCTCGTCGAACAGCTTGGACACCATCTGCTTGTCCCGCAGTTTGGCGAAGGCCCGACGGCGATTGGCGACCGTATCCTCCTTGGCCATGGTGACCAGCGGCTCTGCCACTCGACGAAGCTCCTTCGCCTTGGGGAGGGTGGTCTTGATGACCTCGTGCTCGAAGAGCGACGAAGCCATGTTGCTGAACATGGCGCGACGGTGAGATCCGTCCCGCCGGAAATTCCGACCGTCCTTACGATGACGCATAACCTATTCCCCTTTCCTTCGCTCAGGCCGAGCTGCGCTCGTCGCCGTCGCCCTTACCGAGATTGGGCGGCGGCCAGTTATCCAGCTTCATGCCGAGGGACAGACCGTGCTTGGCGAGCACATCCTTCACCTCGGTCAGCGACTTCTTGCCGAGATTCGGCGTCTTGAGCAGCTCGACCTCGGTGCGCTGGATGAGATCGCCGATGTAATAGATCTGTTCCGCCTTGAGACAGTTCGCCGAGCGCACAGTGAGCTCGAGGTCCTCGATGGGCCGCAGAAGGATGGGGTCGACGTCCGACTGCTCCGCAGCGGTAGTCCCCCCTTCACTGCCCTCCAGGTCAACGAACGCACCAAGCTGATCCTGAAGGATCGTGGCCGCCGTACGAATGGCCTGCTCGGGATCGACGGTTCCGTTCGTCTCGAGATCGATGATGAGCTTGTCAAGGTCCGTCCGCTGCTCCACACGCGCCCGCTCAACCGCATACGTAACCCGCCGGATAGGGCTAAAGCTCGCGTCCAGCGACAGGCGCCCGATGGGCCGCTCCTCGTCCTCTTCCCCTTCACCGATGGTCGCCGGTTGATAGCCACGACCCACCGCGACACGCAGCGTCATATTGAGTTCGCCGGCATCCGTTAGATGGGCGATGACGTGCTCGGGATTCGCGAGTTCGACGTCGGGGCCGAGCTCGATATCTGCGCCGGTAACCGCGCCCGGGCCCTTCGCGTTCAGCCGGAGCTCGACGCTGTTGGCGCCGTGCAACTGGAAGGCCAGCCCCTTGAGGTTGAGGAGGATATCCATGACATCTTCCTGAACCCCTTCCATGCTGGTGTACTCGTGGAGCACGCCCTCGATCTCCGCCTCAACGACCGCTGCGCCGCTAAGGGAGGAGAGCAGGATGCGACGGAGCGCATTACCCAGCGTGTGCCCGAAGCCACGCTCCAGGGGTTCGAGCGTCACCCGGGAGGTGTTGGCCTCCAAGCGCTCGACCCCGACCATGCGGGGCTTGAGGAATTCCGAAACGGGTGCCTGCATGAATGCCCTCTTGTCTTCGCCTCAGAACACCGGCGGCCGTTGGCCGCCAGCGTCGTCCTACTTGGAGTAAAGCTCGACGACCAGATGCTCGTTGGTCTCTGCCGGGAGCTCCGCGCGTTCCGGCGCGGCCTTGTAGACTCCGGACCGCTTGCTGGAATCCACGTCGACCCAGTCCGGGAAGCCCCGGTCAGCGGCCAGCTCCAGCGCGCGCTCGATGCGCAGCTGATTACGGGAACCCTCCGCGACCTCGACCCGATCACCCCCTTTCACCTGATGGGACGGGATATTCATCTTCCGGCCATTCAGGAGGATGCCGTCATGCCGGACCAGCTGGCGAGCCTCGTCACGGGAGCTTGCAAAGCCCATGCGAAACACCACGTTGTCCAGTCGCGACTCGAGCAGCTGCAGCAGGTTCTCACCCGTGGAACCCTTCCGACGGTCGGCTTCCTTGTAATACAGGCGGAACTGGTGCTCGAGAACACCATAACTCCGCCGCAGCTTCTGCTTCTCGCGAAGCTGTGTTGCGTAGTCGGACATGCGGCCCTTGCGGGCCTGTCCGTGCTGCCCCGGCGGGAACGCCCGCGTCTCGATGGGGCACTTGCTGGAGTAGCACTTTTCGCCCTTGAGGTAGAGCTTCTCGCCCTCACGGCGACAAAGGCGGCATTTGGGACCGATATACCTTGCCAAGACAAGCCTCCGGATGTGTCAGACGCGGCGTTTCTTGGGAGGACGGCACCCGTTGTGCGGGATGGGCGTCACGTCCGCGATGTTCGTCACCTTGAGGCCGAGATTGTTGAGCGCGCGAACCGCGGACTCACGCCCCGGACCGGGCCCCTTGACCCAGACCTCGACGTTCTTCAGCCCCATCTCCTGGGCCGTGGCGCCGGCCCGCTCCGCCGCGACCTGCGCGGCGAAGGGCGTGCTCTTGCGCGACCCCCGGAAACCCGAACCGCCGGCAGTCGCCCAGCTCAGAGCATTGCCCTGACGGTCGGTGATGGTGATGATCGTGTTGTTGAACGAGGCATGCACATGTGCCACCCCGTCCACTACATTCTTTTTGACCCGCTTCTTGGCGCGGCTCTGCTGCTGTTGCTTCGCCATGATGGACTCCGTTTAGCGGCGGATGGCGCGCGGCGGACCCTTGCGGGTACGCGCATTGGTACGCGTGCGCTGGCCGTGGACGGGAAGCCCCCGCCGGTGCCGAAGCCCCCGGTAGCAGCCGAGGTCCATGAGCCGCTTGATGTTCATGGAGATCTCACGCCGGAGATCACCCTCCACGGAGAGCTTGCCGACCTCGTCCCGGAGGCGATCGACCTGGTCTTCGCTAAGCTCGCGGACCGGCGTGTTCCGCGGGACATTGGCGGCATCACACACGGCCTGCGCGGTGGTGCGGCCAATGCCGTAGATGGTGGTAAGCGCGATCTCGGCGTGCTTGTTCACCGGGATGTTGACACCAGCTATACGGGCCATTTACCCAGACTCCTGCAATACTCGTCGAGGCGGCCGGGCGGCCACCAGGGAACCCACTAGTCTATCGTTTCCTTCTGCGCCGCTCAACCCTGGCGCTGCTTATGGCGACCGTCCGAGCAAATAACCCGGACAGTCCCGTTGCGCTTGATGATCTTGCAGTTGCGGCAGATCTTCTTGACCGATGCACGAACCTTCATCTGCTTGACTCCCGATTCGATGGACCCGGCGCTTCAGCGCTGGGTAAGGTTGGCTTTCTTCATAAGGCCGTCGTACTGGTGCGACATCAAGTGCGCCTGGACCTGGGCCATGAAGTCCATGATCACAATGACGATGATGAGCAGCGATGTACCGCCGAAATAGAAGGGTACGTTCCAGGCCACGATGAGGAACTCGGGCAGCAGGCACACGGCGGTGATATACAGGGCGCCCACTACAGTCAGTCGGGACAGCACCTTGTCCACGTACTTCGCCGTCTGCTCCCCGGGACGAATCCCCGGGACGAACGCCCCGGACTTCTTCAGGTTGTCGGCGGTCTCCCGCGGATTGAACATCAGCGCGGTGTAGAAGAACGTGAAGAAGATGATCGCCAGCGCGTAGAACAACACGTACAGCGGCTGGCCGGGGGACAGGGTGTTGGATAGGTCCTGCAGCCACCCCATACCCTCGGCCGAGCCGAACCAGCCCCCGAGAGTAGCCGGGAACAGGATGATGCTCGACGCGAAGATCGGCGGGATCACCCCGGCCATGTTCACCTTCAGCGGGAGATGGCTCGACTGCCCGGCATAGACCTTCCGGCCTTGCTGCCGCTTGGCGTAATTGACTGTGATCCGACGCTGCCCGCGCTCCATGAAGACCACGAACGCGGTGACGGCCAGGGCCAGGATGAACAGCAGAATGAGCAACGCGACCGACAGCTCGCCGGTGCGGGCCAGCTCGAGCGTACCCCCGATGGCCGACGGAAGCCCGGCCACGATCCCGGCAAAGATGATCAGCGAAATACCGTTGCCGATCCCCCGCTCGGTGATCTGCTCGCCGAGCCACATCAGGAACATGGTGCCGGAAACCAGTGTGATGACCGCAACGAACCGGAACGCCCAGCCCGGGTCGATGACCACAGGAACGCCGCCGGCTTGCTGCCCTTCCAGCGCAATGGCAACACCGATCGCCTGGAAGGTCGCGAGAGCCAGCGTGGCGTAACGCGTATACTGCGTGATCTTGCGCTTCCCGGCCGCGCCTTCCTTGCTGATCTGCTCCAGCTTGGGCGATACCTTGGTGAGCAGCTGCATGATGATCGATGCCGATATGTACGGCATGATCCCGAGGGCGAACACGGTGAGCCGTTTGAGCGCGCCCCCCGAGAACATGTTGAACATGTCCAGGATGGTGCCCTTCTGCTGCTCGAACATCGCGGAAAGCGCAACGGGGTCGATTCCCGGGACCGGGATGTGCGCCCCGATCCGGAAGACGATAATCGCTCCCAGAACGAACAGCAGCCGCTGCTTGAGTTCCGTCAGCTTCCCGCCGCCGAGGGCGCTCGCCATGGCGCTCCGCGATGTCGACACCTTGCCCCCTTAGTCTTCGACGCGGCCGCCGGCCGCCTCGATCGCTGCCCGGGCGCCCTTGGTCACCCGCAGGCCCCGGACGGTCACCGGACCGGCGATTTCACCACTGCCGATGATCTTCGCACGCTCCATGCTGTGCGGGATGACGCCCGCGGCCTTGAGGCCCTCCAGTGTCACGGCATCGCCCTCGACCTTGCCGAGGCGATCAAGACGGACCTCCGCGGTCGTCCGAGCCATCCGGGAGCGGAAGCCAACCTTTGGCAGCCGGCGCTGCAGCGGCATCTGGCCACCCTCGAAGCCGGGGCTGACGCGGCCGCCGGAGCGCGACTTGAGACCGTTATGTCCACGGCCGGCGGTCTTGCCGAGCCCGCTTCCGGTCCCGCGGGCGACCCGCTTCCTCTCTTTCCGTGCGCCCTTGGCGCGCCGCAGATCGTTGAGTCGCATAGTCAGTTCTCCTCGACGCGGAGCATGTAGGAGACCTTGTTGATCATGCCGCGATTCTCCGGGGTATCGAGGACCTCGCGAGTATGATTCATGCGCCGGAGGCCGAGCCCCCGGACGCAGGCCTTGTGGTTCTCACGACGATGCGCCGGACTTCGAACGAGCGTAACCTTGATCGTGTTCTCACTCATGGCTAACCCACCAGGTCTTCGACCGCGATGCCACGCTTGGCAGCGACCTCTTCCGGACCGCGCATCTCGCGAAGCCCGTTGAGCGTCGCCTGCAGCACGTTGATCGGATTGTTGGAACCGATGCACTTGGCGAGCACATCATGGACGCCGGCGACATCAAAGACCGCTCGCATCGCACCGCCCGCGATAATGCCCGTACCGGCCGACGCGGGTTGCATAAAGACCTTCGCAGCCCCGTGGGTGGCCGTAACCGGGTACTGAAGCGTGCCTCCATTCATGGGAACCCGAACCATGTTCTTCCGCGCGTCTTCCATCGCCTTGGAAATCGCGGACGGCACCTCGCGCGCCTTGCCGTAGCCGTAACCGACACGGCCCTCACCGTCGCCGACGACCGTCAACGCGGTGAAGGAGAACAGCCGACCGCCCTTGACCACCTTGGCGACGCGGTTAATGGTGACCAGCCGTTCCTGGAGGCCATCGGTGGCTTGGCTCTGATTAAAGGACGCCATTTCGTTACCTCAGAATTCGAGCCCGTTTTCCCGCGCGGCATCAGCCAGCGCGCGAATACGACCGTGATACTGGAACCCGGACCGGTCGAACGCCACCTTGGTGACTCCGGCCCCCTTGGCCTTCTCGGCGATGGCCCGGCCCACCGCGGCGGCGGCATTGCTGTTGCCAGTGGTACCGACCGTCTCCTGCATCTCCGTCTCCACGGTGGAGGAGGCGGCGACGGTGGTGCCGCCATCGGGTGCAATCACCTGGGCATAAATATGCCGGGGCGTACGATGGACGCACAGGCGGTGCATCCCCAGCTCGCGAATCTTGGCGCGGCCCCGACGGGCGCGACGCAGACGTACCGTTTTCTTGTCCATGTTCGCCCCTACTTCTTCTTGGCCTCTTTCATGATGACCCGCTCATCGGCATACCGTACACCCTTGCCCTTATAGGGCTCCGGCGGACGGTAGGCACGAAGCTCGGCGGCCACCTGACCCACCTGCTGCTTGTCGATTCCCTTGACCAAAATCTCGGTCTGGCTCGGGGTCTCGATGGTGATGCCTTCCGGCACCTCGTAGTTCACCGGGTGTGAAAAGCCGACGTTGAGGTTCAGCGTCTGCCCCTGCGCCTGAGCGCGGTATCCGACGCCTACCATCTGCAGCCGACGCTCGAACCCTTCGCTGACGCCCTGGATCATGTTCCGCACCACGGCCCGAGTGGTACCGGTCAGGGCATTCGTCTTGAAGTTGTCATCACGAGGGCGGAAGCGGACTTCGCCGCTCCCCTCCTCGATGTCGACATCCTGATGGACGTCGTGCTCGAGCTCGCCCTTGCTGCCCTTCACCTGGATCCGGCGACCGTCGACCTGAAGCTCGACCCCGGACGGGATGCTCAACGGATTCTGTGTTGTTCTCGCCATGGCCGAACCCCCCCTAGAAGACGTAGCAGATGACCTCGCCGCCGTGGCCGGAGGCCCGGGCGGCGCGGTCGGTCATGACGCCCTTGGGCGTCGAGACGACGGCCACCCCGAGCCCGTTGGCCACCTTTGGCAGGTCGTCGCGGCCACGGTAGGTACGGAGCCCGGGGCGCGAAACGCGGTCGATTCGCTCGATAACGGGCCGTCCCTCGAAGTACTTGAGATCAATATCCAGCAGCGGTTTTCCGGCGTTGTCCCGGGTCGACCAATCCTTGATGAAACCCTCTTCCTTGAGGACGCGGGCAATATTCGACTTCAACCCAGAGGCCGGCATACTGACCCGGGTCTTCTCGGCGGAAAGGCCGTTGCGGATGCGGGTCAGCATATCGCTGACGGGATCGCTCATGCTCATGCGTGCTTCCTCCGTCCCTACCAGCTGCTCTTGCGAACGCCCGGGACATCGCCGCGCATAACGGCCTCCCGCAGCTTGTTTCGCCCGAGGCCGAACTTCCGGTAATACCCGTGCGGACGGCCAGTCACTGAACAGCGATTCTCGCGCCGCACCGGACTCGCGTTGCGCGGGATCTTCTGAAGCTCACGCTGAGCTGCCAGCCGCTCCTCCGGGGGAAGCGTGGTGTCCTTCACCCGACCCTTGAGTTCTTCGCGCTTGGCCGCGTACTTCTTGGCCAGGCGGGCGCGCTTCTTTTCGCGCTCGATCATGCTGCGTTTCGCCATTGTCCTACCCCTTGAACGGGAAGTTGAAGGCCCCGAGCAGCGCCCGTGCCTCCTGGTCGGTATTCGCCGTGGTCGCGACGGTGATATCCATGCCACGGATGGTATCGATACGGTCGTAATCGATCTCCGGGAACATGATCTGCTCGCGAACCCCCATGGTGTAGTTCCCACGGCCGTCGAAGCTGTTGCCGTTAAGCCCCCGGAAGTCCCGGATCCGCGGAATGGCCACCGAGACCAGGCGATCCAGGAACTCGTACATCCGTTCCCGACGGAGAGTCACCTTGCAGCCAATGGGCCAGCCTTCGCGGATCTTGAATCCCGCGACCGACTTCCGCGCCTTGGTCACAATGGGGCGCTGGCCACTGATCGCCGCCATGTCCTCCATGGCATTCTCCAGCACCTTCTTGTCGGAAACCGCCTCGCCGATGCCCATGTTCAGCGTGACTTTGCTGATCTGGGGCACCTCCATGATGTTGCCGTAACCGAACTGATCCCGCATCTGGGGGATCACCTGTTCGCGATAGTAGTCTTTGAGTCGTGCCATGCCTTCGGCCCCCAATGTCAGGCGTCCACGGTTTCGCCGTTGGACTTGAAGTAGCGCACCTTCCGCCCGTCCTCGAGGACCTTGAAGCCGACTCGGTCACCGCCACCGGTAGCCGGATTCAGGAGCATCACGTTGGAGATATCCAGCGGTTTCTCCTGCTCGATGATCCCGCCGGGCTGGCCGAGCTGCGGATTGGGCTTCTGGTGCTTGCGGACCTGGTTGACGCCTTCGACGACAACCCCGAGCCCGCGGCGGCGCTGAACGACCCGAAGAACGGTGCCGCGCTCGCCCTTGTCCTTACCGGCAACGACGACCACCTGGTCGCCCTGCTTGATTTTTCGCATTGCTCCGCCCCTCTTACAGCACTTCAGGTGCCAGCGAGATGATCTTCATGAAGTTCTCGGTGCGCAGCTCGCGGGTCACCGGCCCGAAGATACGGGTCCCCACCGGCTGCAGCTGAGCGTTCAGCAGCACCGCGGCATTGGCATCGAAACGGATCACGGACCCGTCCGGCCGCCGAACGCCCTTGCACGAGCGCACGACCACGGCGTTGTAGACATCACCCTTCTTGACGCGACCCCGCGGGATCGCCTCCTTAACGCTCACCTTGATGATGTCTCCGATATTGGCGTAGCGACGCTTGGAGCCGCCGAGCACCTTGATGCACTGCACGCGGCGGGCGCCACTGTTATCCGCCACATTCAGCGTCGTCTGCATCTGTATCATGACTGTCTCCGAAGCTTGTCGATGCCGATCCGGCGACCCGCAGCAAAGCCGGCAATTGTACCACCGGTTTGCGCTATTCCCAAGAGTTAATCCGGGCGTTCAACCACGCCGGTGAGCTCCCAGCTCTTGGTCTTGGACCGCGGCCGCCCCTCCTGGATGCGGACGAGGTCGCCTTCACGGCCCTCGTTGTTCTCGTCATGCGCGCGCACCTTGGTAGAGCGCTTCATGAACTTCTTGTAGAGGGGGTGCGCGACCCGGCGCTCGATGAGCACCGTGACGGTCTTGTCGGCCTTGTCGGAGACTACTCGCCCGACAACGCTCCGCGCCTGCTTTTCCTCGCTCATGCCTGCTCGACCCTTTCGTTGAGCACCGTCTTGACGCGCGCGATATCGCGGCGGACCGCCTTCAAACGGTGATTCTTGTCCAGTTGGCCGGTGGCGTGCTGCATGCGCAGGTTGAACTGCTCGCGCAGCAGGCCCGTGAGCTCTTCGCGCAGCTCGGCCTCGTTCTTGTTGCGCAGATCACTCGCCTTCATCACAACACCGTCCGGGTTACGAATACCGTCTTGACCGGAAGCTTCTGCGCCGCGAGACGGAACGCCTCCCGCGCGACCTCTTCCGAGACCCCTTCCATCTCGTAGAGCATCTTGCCGGGCTGGATCTCGGAGACCCAGTACTCGACGTTGCCCTTGCCCTTGCCCATGCGGACCTCCAGGGGCTTTTCGGAGATGGGCTTGTCGGGGAAGATCCGGATCCAGATCTTCCCGCCACGCTTAATGTAGCGATTCATCGCCCGACGGGCCGCCTCGATCTGGCGCGAGGTGATCCGACCCCGCTCCACCGCCTTCAGCCCGAACTCGCCAAAGCTGACGTCGGTGCCGGAGGTAGCGAGACCGGTATTACGGCCCTTCTGGCGCTTGCGGAATTTTGTTCGCTTCGGCTGGAGCATGTCGGTTACCCCTGGTTGGCAGCCGGCTTCTCGGCGTCGCCGCCCTGCGCCTTGTTGTGCTCGTGGGTGTCCATGATCTCGCCCTTGAAGATCCAGACTTTCACGCCGATGACGCCGTACGTGGTCTTGGCCTCTGCCAGGGCGTAGTCAACGTCGGCCCGGAGGGTGTGCAGAGGCACGCGGCCCTCTCGATACCACTCCGAACGAGCGATCTCCGCGCCGTTCAGGCGGCCCGCCACGTTGACCTTGACGCCCTGGGCACCGAGCCGCATGGCATTACCCACGGCCCGCTTCATGGCCCGGCGGAACATGATCCGCTTCTCGAGCTGCTGAGCGATGTTCTGCGCGACGAGTTCGGCATCGATCTCCGGCTTACGGATCTCCTCGATGTCGATCTTGACCTCGTCGACGCCCACCAGCCCGCGGATCTCCTGGCGGAGCCGTTCGATGTCGGCGCCCTTCTTGCCGATCACGATCCCCGGCCGCGCCGTGTGGATGGTGATCCGCGCATTCTTGGCGGGCCGCTCGATCTGGATCCGGCTCACGGAGGCGTGCGCCAGCTTCTTGTTCAGGTAGTCGCGGACCTGCAGATCGTTGTGGAGCAGCTCCGGGTACTGCTTGCTGTCGGCATACCAGGTGGAGCGCCAGTCCTTGACGATCCCGAGGCGAATGCCGGTCGGATGTACCTTGTGACCCATTCCGTGCCTCTCCTACTGTTCCGCGACCACCACGGTAATGTGGCTGGTCCGCTTGAGGATTCGATTCGCGCGCCCCTTGGCTCGCGCCTGGATGCGCTTGAGTGCCGGGCCCTCGTCGACGGTGATCCGCTGAACGCGGAGCTCGTCGATATCGGCGCCGTCGTTGTGTTCGGCATTGGCCACCGCCGACTCGATCACCTTGCGGACGACTTCCGCGGCCTTCTTGGGGCTGAAGGTGAGCTGCTGTAGCGCGGCCTCCACCGGCATGCCCCGAACCTGGTCGGCGACCAGACGGGTCTTCTGCGGCGAGATGCGCGCGAACCGGAGCTTAGCTGCGGTTTCCATGTTCTCTACCCCCTAGCGCGACTTCTTGTCGGCGGCGTGCCCGCGGAAGTGCCGCGTGCTCGCGAATTCGCCGAGCTTGTGACCGACCATGTTCTCGGAGATAAGCACCGGAACATGCTGACGGCCGTTATGGACCGCA
Organism: Thiohalospira halophila DSM 15071; assembly: GCF_900112605.1. Taxonomy (NCBI): domain Bacteria; kingdom Pseudomonadati; phylum Pseudomonadota; class Gammaproteobacteria; order Thiohalospirales; family Thiohalospiraceae; genus Thiohalospira; species Thiohalospira halophila. The sequence goes on along the minus strand of NZ_FOMJ01000002.1, from coordinate 3,336 downwards.
ATGGTCAACCCGATCATGTCGGGGACCACCATGGAACGCCGGGACCAGGTCTTGATGGGCTTCTTGCTGCCCGAGGCGTGAGCCGCCTCCACCTTCTTGACGAGGTCGAGATCGACGAAAGGACCCTTCTTGATGGAACGAGGCATGACGATTCGTACCCTTATTTCCGCTTGCGACGGCGGACGATGAACTTGTCCGTCGCCTTGTTTTTGCGCGTCCGGTAGCCCTTGGTGGGCTGCCCCCAGGGGGACACCGGATGACGCCCGCCGGCCGTGCGGCCCTCACCACCGCCGTGGGGGTGATCCACGGGGTTCATGGATACGCCACGAACCGTCGGCCGTTCACCGGCCCACCGCTTGGCCCCGGCCTTACCGAGCTTGCGCAGGGTATGCTCCGAGTTGCCGACCTCGCCCACCGTAGCGCGGCAGTCGACGTGTACCTTCCGCATCTCGCCGGAGCGCAGCCGCAGAGTCGCGTAGGTCCCCTCGCGGGCGACCAGCTGAACACCGGTCCCGGCAGCGCGAGCGAGCTGACCGCCCTTGCCCGGCTTCATCTCGACATTGTGGATGGTCGTACCCACCGGGATATTGCGAAGCGGCAGGGCATTGCCGGGGCGAATGGGGGCATCCACGCCCGACCGAAGCTCCGTGCCGACGTTCACGTTCCGCGGCGCCAGGATGTACCGGCGCTCGCCGTCGGCGTACAGGAGCAGCGCGATGTGCGCGCTCCGGTTCGGGTCGTGCTCGAGCCGCTCCACCCGCGCCGGAACCCCGTCCTTGCCGCGCCGGAAATCGATGTGGCGATAGAGCTGCTTGTGGCCACCACCCCGGTGCCGGGCCGTGATCCGGCCGTCGCTGTTACGACCGCCACGCCGGTGCTGCTTCTCGGTCAGCGGCGCCCATGGACGCCCCTTGTGCAGCTCCTCGTTGACGACCTGGACTACGAAGCGACGCCCCGGAGAGGTCGGATTTGCCTTCTTCAGTGCCATGCGAAACCCTCCTTACTCGGCGCCGACGAAGTCGATGTCTTGGCCCTCGGCCAGTCGGACGTACGCCTTCTTCCAGTCTTTGCGCCGCCCCTGCTGGACGCCGAAACGCTTCTTCTTGCCCTTCACGTAGACCGTTTGCACGTTGACTACGTCGACATTGAAAAGCGTCTCTACCGCCTTGCGGATCTCCAGCTTGTTCGCGTCGGGCAGCACCCGGAACGCCACCTGGTTGTCTTCTTCGGCCGCACGCGTGGTCTTCTCGGAGACGTGCGGCGCGAGCAGGACCTTCATGAGTCGCTCTTGATTCATGCCAGCTTCTCCTCGACACGCTTGACCGCTGCGGCCGTCATGATGACCTTGCCGAAGCCCACCAGGCTGACCGGATCCAGGGCCTCGGCATCGATGGCCGCCACGTGGGGCAGATTGCGCGAGGCCAGGTAGAGCTTTTCGTCCAGCTCTGCCGTCACGATGAGGGCATCCTCGGCACCGAGTTTCTTCAGCTGGCCGGCAAGCTCGCGGGTCTTGGGCGCCTCGAGCTCGAGCTTGTCCATGACCATCAGGCGTTCCTGACGCACCAGCTCGGAGAGGATGGAGCGCATCGCACCCCGGTACATCTTCCGATTGACCTTCTGGGAGAAGTCACGGGGCTCAGCCGCGAACGTCTTGCCGCCGCCGGTCCAGATCGGGCTTCGAATCGTCCCGGACCGGGCGCGCCCGGTCCCCTTCTGCCGCCAGGGCTTGGCGCCGCCACCGCGAACGTCGGAGCGGCTCTTCTGCGCCTTCGAGCCCTGACGGGCGCGGTTCATATACGCGGTCACCACCTGGGCGACGAGATCTTCGTTGAACGCATTGGCAAAGATGCCGTCACTGAGCTCAACGCTGTTGGTCGAGGCGTTGCCGCCCGCCGTCGTCTTCTTGAGTTCCATCGGTTCAGCCCTCCTGCGCCTTGACTGCCGGGCGGACGATGACATCGCCACCCTTGGCGCCGGGGACTGCCCCCCGGACGAGAAGCAGGTTACGGTCGGCATCCACGCGCACCACCTCCAGATTCTGAACCGTGGTACGTTTGTTGCCCATCTGGCCGGACATCTTCTTACCCTTGAAGACGCGGCCCGGACTCTGGTTCTGACCAATGGAGCCGGGGACCCGGTGGGACTTGGAGTTGCCGTGCGTGGTCCGCTGCGCAGAGAAGTTGTGCCGTTTGATGGTCCCGGCAAACCCCTTACCGATACTGACCCCGGTGACGTCGACCTTCTGACCATCGCTGAAGCGGTCGACCCGGATCTCGTTCCCGGCTTCCAGCCCTTCCTCTGCGGAAGGATCCTGGATACGGAACTCCTGCACGTTGCGCCCGGCTTCGACACCCGCCTTGGCGAAATGCCCTGCCATGGGGCTCGTGACCCGCGATGGCCGGCGCTCGCCAACGGTCACCTGGACCGCCTCGTAACCATCAGTGGCCGCGGACTTGATCTGGGTGATGCGATTGGGCTCGACCTCGATCACGGTGACCGGGACAGCCTCGCCGTTTTCGGTGAACACGCGCGACATGCCCACCTTACGGCCTACTACGCCGATTGCCATTGTTCTCTACCTCGCTGGCATCGATTTCGGTTGACCGATGCGTTTCATTCGACGGCAAAGGCCCCTCGAGGGGGCCTCACCGCACTCCCACCTGTCGTGTGGACGTCAGTTCAGCTTGATCTGGACATCCACACCGGCGGCAAGATCCAGCTTCATGAGGGCGTCGACCGTCTTGTCGGTCGGGTCCACGATGTCCATGAGCCGCTTGTGGGTCCGGAGCTCGTACTGGTCACGAGCGTCCTTGTTCACGTGCGGCGACTTGAGGACGGTGAACCGTTCCTGCTTCGTCGGCAGGGGAATCGGGCCACGGACCTGGGCGCCTGTGCGCTTGGCCGTGTCCACGATCTCACTCGCCGACTGGTCGATGAGACGGTGGTCGAAGCCCTTGAGGCGGATACGGATGCGCTGACTCAGTGCGGCCATGTCGATTACTCGATGATCTTCGAGACGACGCCGGCACCCACGGTGCGGCCGCCCTCGCGAATCGCGAAGCGCAGACCGTCCTCCATGGCGATGGGCGCAATCAGCGATACCGTCATCTGGACGTTGTCACCCGGCATCACCATCTCCGTGCCCTCCGGCAGTTCCACCGAACCGGTCACGTCCGTGGTACGGAAATAGAACTGCGGCCGGTAGCCGTTGAAGAAGGGCGTATGACGCCCCCCCTCTTCCTTAGAAAGCACGTACACCTCGCACTCGAAACGCGTGTGCGGCGTGATGGAGCCCGGCTTCGCCAGCACCTGACCACGCTCGACGTCGTCCCGCTT